>JAJRQE010000285.1 GCA_024280415.1 Spirochaetota bacterium
CCTAATGTTCTAATGGTGCATAGTGTTTATCTGACAGATAGGGATATTCGGGCAGCCAAGCACTATGATATGAAAGTTTCCCATAACCCTGTAAGTAATATGTATCTGTCTTCCGGTGTGGCACGGATACCAAGAATGATAGAGAGCGGGATAACAGTTGGTCTCGGTTCTGACGGCCCTGCGAGTAATAACTCCCAGGATATGATAGAGCTTCTTAAATTTACAGCATTACTCCATAAGGTTGATACAAAGGATCCCACAGTTATTACATCGGAAAAGGTTCTTGAAATGGCAACAATAGACGGGGCAAGAGCTATAGGAATGGAAAATGAAATAGGTTCTATTGAGATAGGCAAAAAAGCTGATTTTTTTATCTATAATCCATATTTACACGCTAAATCAATTCCTATGCACCACCCTGTATCAACTCTTGTCTATTCCGGCACACATGCATGTGTGGAGACTGTGGTGATAGATGGAAATATTATTCTTGAGAATGGAATTCTTCTAACAGCAGACGAAGAAAAGATTTTAAAAAGTGGACAGAAAACTGCAGATGATCTGGCTGAAAGGGCAGGAACAGCTGATAATAAAAGACGTGCCTGGACTTCGCTGGCATTTTAAAGGAATTGGATATATTATGGTAAAAATTTTAGGAATTTCGGGCAGCCCAAGAAAGGCTTCAACAGATTATGTTGTACATGCAGCATTAAAAGCGGCAGAAGAAATCCCGGGGATAGAAACTGAATTCTGGGGAGTCCGGGGGAAAAAGATCAACTTCTGTACCCATTGTGACCGATGTATCAGGGAGAAAACACTCTGCTATATTGAAGATGATGTTAAAATACTTATCGATAAGATACTTGAAGCTGATGGTTTAATAGTTGGATCACCGGTATATGACATGGGAATTACAGCTCAGTTGACTGCAATCATTAATAGAACCCGCCCTTTCTATATGGTTATGCCAGGAGCTTTGAAAAATAAGGTTGCCGGAGCCATTACTGTAGGGGGAACCAGACACGGCGGACAGGAAACTGCACTGCAGGTAATTCATAACTGGTTTCTTTCCAGTGAACTCCTGGCGACTGGTGGATTAAGCGGTTGCTACAATGGTGGAACTGTCTGGTCCCAGGACAAAAAAGCCGCAGGGGCTGAGGCTGATACAGTAGGTATTAATACTGTTATTGCTCTTGGAAAAGGAGTAGCAGAAGCAGCTATGATTGCATCTATTGGGAGAAAGGGCTGGGAAGAAGAGAAGAAAAGACTTGGTCTTGATCTTTCCAGTACAGTGGAAGGTCATGAAGCTGTTACATTGGAATAGGGGTAAAGTATGGCTTTAACAGCATTTATTAATTTAAGTGATGGAAAAATAAGAGTGGAAGAGAGTCCTGCAGAAACGGTTCAGAAATATCTGGGTTCAAGAGGATATGCGGCAAAAATTCTCTATGATAATGTGGGTATTGATGTAGAGCCCCTCAGTCCGGAGAATTATCTAATATTTTCTACAGGACCAATGACTGGAACGCCATGGCCTACATCTGCACGATTTACAGTTACAGCTAAATCCCCTCTTACCGGTGCATACGGCTATGCAAACTCCTCCGGATTTTTTGGACCGGAATTAAGAAAAGCCGGTTTTGATGCATTGGTATTTACAGGTAAATCCAAATCTCCTATGATATTAGTGATAGATGATAATAATTTATCTCTTGTTGACGGCAGTGATCTATGGGGAAAGGATACTGAAGAAACTGAAGATATATTAAAAAAGCGATATGAGGGCTGCAAAGTTGCATCCATTGGTTCTGGCGGAGAAAAGCTGGTGAAATTTTCTTCTGTAATAAATGATTACGGAAGAGCAGCTGCAAGAACTGGAGTTGGTGCTGTAATGGGATCAAAGAACCTTAAGGCTGTTGTTGTAAGCGCCAGTAACGAGGTTCCATATCCTGATGCATTTAAAAAAATTGCTATGGAAATGATGAAGAAGGTGGGAAAGCATCCTGAAGCTCAGTTTTTGAGAAAGTGGGGAACTGCAGCTCTTGTTGATCCCAAGAACGCAAGTGGAGATCTTCCTGCAAGAAATCATCAGGAGGTACAGGTATCATACTGGAAGGATGTTAATGCAGAGAAAGTTGATGAGTTTCTGGAAAGAAATGACGGATGTTATAATTGTCCTATAAGATGTTCGAGATTTACAAAGGTGGAAAACGGACAATATAAGTGTTCAACTGAAGGGCCTGAGTATGAAACAATAAATTCATTTGGGCCTATGGTTGGAAATAACAATATGGAATTGATTATCTATGCCAACCTTTTATGCAACAGATATGGACTGGATACAATATCTACAGGTGTTTCAATTGCTTTTGCAATGGAATGTCATCAGAGAGGATTGTTAAATGATGATGAATTAAGTCTGGAATGGGGTGATGAGAAATCCATTACAGGCTTAATTGAAGCTATAGCCTACAGGAAAGAAGGCATAGGCGATCTACTTGCAGAAGGTGTAAAAAGAGCTGCAGAGAAAATAGGGCAGGGTGCTGATCATTATGCAATGCATGTCAAAGGTATGGAAATGCCGAGACAGGAACCCCGTACTACTAAAGGAATGGCTCTTGGTCATTCCACATCTAACAGAGGCGCAGACCACCTCTATGCTCTTCCCACAATAGATTTAACCGGAAATGTAGAGGCTGCTACTAAATTCTTTCCTGAATGCATGCCGGAAATTCTGGAAAGAACCAGTGAGAAATATAAACCCGAGATGAATATTCTCTCAGAAGCCTACTGTGCCATTTCTGATGCCCTTGGTGTATGTAAGTTTACAACTACAGAGGCTTTTATCCTTTATCCGGAAGATTTTGCAAGGGGCTTAAGTGAGCTTCCCGGTTATGATCTTGATGAAGAAGCAATTCTTAAAGCAGGTGAGAGGATTGTCAACCTTGAACGTATGTATAATATACGTCATGGACTTGACAGAAAGGATGATCAGCTACCTTCCCGTTTTCTAACAGAACCTGCTACTCTTATTGATATGGAAACAAAAGAAGTTATAAGTGATGGTATGCTGGTGGATCTGGATTACATGCTGGATCGTTATTACAGATTACGAAACTGGACGAAGGATGGTATTCCCAGTGCAGATAAATTAAAAGAACTTGGACTGGAAGATACTGTCGGGGATTTATAGAGTTAATGAAAGTACAGATCTATTTTTTTGGTATTTTTCGAAGCATAGCTGTCAAACCGGAACAGACTATAGAACTTTTTGAAAATGCATCGATCAGAGAATTACTTGATTTACTGATCGATCAATATCCGAAAATGGCAGCTTTTCTTTCCGCTGATAAAATAAAGAAGTCACATGTTCTTCTAGTCAGGGGAGAAAAACCAGTACTAAATTATAAAACCAGATTGACAGACGGGGATCAGCTGTATCTTTTTATAATGCTTGCAGGAGGCTGATCTTTAGTCTGCAATACTTGAAAAATAAGGAGACGGAAAATGAAATCAGAAGATATCCTATCCGTAGTACAAACAGAAAAAAATAACCTGGTTAATTTCCTGGCTGATATAGTCAGTATAGAAAGTATAACCTGTAATGAAGAAAAAGTTGTTAACAGAGTAAAAAAAGAGATGGAATTTTTAGAGTATGATGAGATTATTTCCGACAATTTTGGAAATATTATCGGGCGTATAGGAACTGGTTCAAAAATACTTGTTTTTGATGCACATCTTGATGTAGTGGATGTGGAAGGGCAGGATTGGGATACAGATCCATTTAAAGCAGTTATTAAAGATGGAAAGATGTTCGGTCGGGGAACTATCGATGATAAAGGCCCCTTTGCCTGTACCCTCTATGCAGGAAAGATAATAAAGGATCTTAATCTTGCAGATAAATATACTATCTATGTTGTTGGCAGTATTGTTGAAGAAGAATGTGAAGGGCTTGCATTAGGAGCTTTTCTGAAAGAGTATAAAATTTCTCCCGATTGTGTAGTTATCGCAGAAAGCAGTGAACTTGAGATTTGCAGGGGACATAAGGGAAGGGCGCAGATTACTGCAACATTCAAAGGTGAATCGGTTCATGCAAGCATGCATCATAATGGTATAAATCCCATTGAAACTGCTCTGCCGTTCCTGAACGGGTTGATTGAATTTGATAAAAAAATTCCTGAGGATGATGAACTTGGGATAGGTCATATTACAGCTGTTGATACGCGATGTGAATCATTATCTCTAAGTTCTCTCCCCACAAGTGCAAAAGTAGTAATGGACAGGAGGACAACAACCCTGGATAGTTATGAAAGCCTTATAGCTGAACTGAAAAAGCTTCCTAATGGTGATAAATGTAAACTGGAATATGCTGACTGGAAGGATACAGGCTATAAAGGAAACAAAATAAGCGGTGAGGAATACTTTCCTGCCTGGGTCTTAAGCGAAGACCATCCATTAATACAGGCTGGAGTAAAAGGTTATAAAGAACTTTTTAAGAAAGATCCTGTAGTTACCACCTGGGGGTTCAGTACAAACGGGAACTATACAATGGGAAAAAATAATTTTCCTACAGTCGGGTTCGGCCCTGGAGAAATGGCTTTGTGTCATCTTGCCAATGAGCATGTTGTTCTAGATGACTTACTGACAGCTACGGCATTTTATGCAGGGCTTGCTGCAAGCTTATAGATTGTTCAAATCCCTGCATCTATCTTTAGCTGTAGGGATTTTTACCAATAAGAGGAAAAGATTGTAAAGTGAAGCAATAGATAGAATTGGTTGGTGACATGGTTTCAGACATTAAAGATCTTGAAAAAAGAATTAGTGAGAAAGGTTTCAAATATGTAGGCAAAGGAATCCCCAACCGTGAATCGGAAATGAAAGTATCCGGTGAGATGCTCTATATTGATGATCTCCGGATGAAAGGAATGCTTCATGGGAAACTGCTTTTTTCACCCCATTCACACGCCAGAATAAAAAGCATAGAAACGACCAGAGCAGAAGCTCTTCCCGGTGTACATGCTGTTATCCACCATTTTAATTCGCCGCATATTGCTTATAACAGTGCCGCCAGATTCTACACTGATATTAATTCAGGGGATCTGCCTCTTACAGAGTATCTGTTTGACAGTACTGTCAAGTATGCAGGTGACAGGGTCGCTGCAGTTGCAGCGGACAGTCCGTCCATAGCAGCAGCAGCAGTTAAATTGATTGACGTAGAATATGAAGAGCTCCCCTCAGTATTAGAATTTGATGATGCCCTGACGGAAGGTGCTGTACAGGCGAATCCTAACGGAAAAGACGGTACGAATTTGTGTGGAGGATGGCTCACCTATGGAAGTGAATCTGAAGAATCTGTTCTTGAGCATATACGTAAATCTGATTTTTCATTTGAGGATACGTTTAGAACTCAAAAGGTACATCATGGTTATATTGAACCGGTTTGCCATATTGCCAGTTATACCAGATCCGGGAAACTTACTATCTGGTCTACTTGTCAGAATGTTTTCTCTTTCAGGGATGTTATTGCTTCTGTAATGGAGCTGCCTCAAAGCAGGGTGAGAGTCATAAAGACAGTCAGTGGGGGAGCTTTCGGAGGTAAATCAGAAGTTTTACATGAGGGTGTAGCTGCTCTGCTTGCAATCAGAACTCACCGACCTGTAAAAATACTTCTTACCAGGGAGGAAGTATTTACCTCTACAACAAGCCGGCATCCATCAATAATAACGGTATCAACAGGAGTTACCAGAGAGGGGAAGATCACCAGTCAGTTTGTAAAGACAATTACAAACACAGGCGGATATGCAGGAAGCGGTACTAATGTAATCGGCGCTCAGTCAGATATGAACTTTGTCCTCTACTCTGCAGAGAAACTTTTTTACAGAGGTGCATCCTTCTATACAAATACTTCAAACTCCGGAGCAATGAGAGGATATGGCTCCCCTCAGCTTATGGCTGCAAGAGAGACCCATATTGAGCGAATTGCTCTTGAAATGGGAATAGACCCTGTTGAATTTCGTTTAACTAATGTAGTAAGTCCCTACGAAATAAACTGTATGGGTAACAATATGTACAATACAAGGATAAAAGATTGTATCGAAAAAGGTGCTGAACTGTTTGGCTGGAAAAAAAGACGGGCGAAGGCTCTTAAACTTCAAAAAGGCAGATACCGGAGGGGAATCGGAATGGATGTTGCTGTTCATGATAACGGCTGGGCTCCTGCTTTTCAGGATCTTACAACTATAACAATTAAAATGAACAGTGATGGTACAGCAGTACTTCTGACAGGTACACATGATCTGGGAACAGGATCAAGAACAATTCTTGCCCAGATAGCTGGGGAAGTTCTGTCTCTGCCTCCTCTGAATATAGAGGTTATTGAAGCCGATACAGATGTGACTCCCTTAGATATGGGTGCCAAGGCATCCCGCACTACCTATATTGGCGGAAATGCAGCAATACTGGCTGCAGCAAATCTTAGAGAGCAGCTTATTGTTGAAGGGGCTGCAATTCTTGATATAAACCCTTCTGAACTTTGTGTGGAGAGTGGATCTGTAATCTCAGTTTCTAATTCTGAGCAAAAATGTTCTTTTTCAGAAATTGTTGTTTCTGCCCAGACTGGTAAACATGGTCCTCAGAGGGATTTAACAGCAACTGAATCTTTTGAATCACTAATTGCTATAAAGAGTTACGTTGCAGTTTACACTGAAATTGAGGTTGATACGGAATCCGGAAAAGTGAGGGTACTGGAAGTTTCCCCTGTTCATAATTCCGGAAGAATAATAAATCCGATCCTCTTTGAAGGACAGATTCACGGTGGTATTCATATGGGTCTGGGTTATGCTCTTTCAGAGGAGATGCTGGTCGACAGTATAAATGGAAAAGTTAAGAACCCTAATTTCAGGACGTACAAGATGTTCAGAGCACCGGATATGCCGGAAATAAATATTGCCGCAATTGAGAGCCCCGAGGATGTTGGTCCCTTTGGAGCAAAAAGTATCGGGGAATGTGCGACTGATGGGGTTGCTGGTGCAATAGTAAATGCCGTCAGCCACGCTTTAGGAAATATTCGCCTGAACAGGATACCCCTTACACCAGAATACCTAAAGAGTGTTATGCAAGAAATGGATATTTAATAAGGTTGCAACAAACATGAATAGTAATAGATGGGAGTTATTATGCAGAAATATAAAGTAATTTATCAGACCTCACTTTCAGAGGTTCATCAGGCAGCAGCTTTATC
>JAJRQE010000286.1 GCA_024280415.1 Spirochaetota bacterium
GCCATTTGTTTATCAGTCAGAAGAAGTGCAGCTTCCATCATTATTATTATATTTGTAAGTGCATATCCCACAGTGTCATGAATCTCCCTGGAGACTCTTTTTCTTTCTTCAATAAGGGTCTGTATTTCAAGATTTTTTGTATAACTCTGAAATCCGATATTTGCATCTGTCAGTTGGGATATGGCAGAATTAAGGTGTTTTATCTGTCTGTTTTGCATAAAGTTTTTTTTCTCACCCTGCTTTAACATCATAGAAATTATTATAGTAATAATTATAAATGCTGCTATTGAAAAAAGATCATAACCTGGCATTCCCTGAACGGTCTGCTGCCATGACGACAGGTCCCCCTGGGTCGAAAAAAAACTTATAAAAATAACTATATGCAGTATAAGACTTCCGGGATAGTTTAGGTAAAAGGATATTTCTAATATTAAGGTTACATAAAGTACCAGTTCAATCCCTATATAAGTTCCCATAGGATATCCAAGGAGAAATAAAAAAAAATATTTTATAAATAGAAATACAACTGTTGAAACGGTATCTTTAATAAAATAGAGGAGTAGCCCAATGATAGAAGATAATAGGACAAGAGTATAAAACTGGAAGTAAAATCTACTTCCCTGTTCTATATTCCGGAAGAAAAGTGTAAAAAGTATGGTTGCAATTAGATGACCTGCAAGTGAGATCACCATTGCAGGTAATCTGAGGGATTTATATAAATTTATCGACTGAAAATTCTTCATTAGGATCAGTCCTTTCTGACGAATCTATATTATTCAGGATTATTGTTGTCAAACTGAGAATATCAGCATTTTAATACTCTGTCGATTGTATTTTATTCAGCTTTTCATTAATTTAATATAACAGTATTTTTAGTTTTTCCCTGAGGGTAAATATGTAATGGAAGACACAAGACAGAAAGAATTATCTCTTATGGATGTAGACAGATGCATTGAAATACTGGCATATCTGTCTGCGAACAGCAGGGCTTATGCCTCCCTTTCCAGGGGGCAGCAGATTGAACTCATGAAGGCTGCAGGAAAAATATCCAGACCTGACAGGTATGAATTGATAAAAAGAAATAAAGCGATTCGGAAAAAGCATAGAGAAGAGGCTGCCCGGGTAGAAAGGGAAGCCCGGGCAGCAACCGGGATTCGTATTGCAAGGGAAAACTCTGTATTCAGGGCACCTCTGCAGATTCAGGATAAGACAGAAAAAGGGATCGAATATTCTGAACTGAATACCCCCCGAAATTGTTATGTGTGTAAAACTGAGTTTACCCGGTTACATCATTTTTATGATTCCATGTGTCCTCGGTGTGCCGAATTAAACTATAAAAAACGTTTCCAAAAAGCAGATTTATCCGGACAGGTTGTAGTTATAACCGGCTCCAGGCTTAAAATTGGATATCAGGCAACACTGATGATGCTGAGAGCAGGAGCTACAGTTATCGCCACAACCCGCTTTCCTGTAGATTCGGCTGTTCGATATTCGAAGGAGTCCGATTACAGAAACTGGGAAGGCAGGCTCCATATCTATGGTCTTGATTTACGTCATACACCCAGTGTTGAACTTTTCTGCACCAATATAGAGCAGAATTTCAGTCGATTGGATATTTTGATTAATAATGCAGCACAAACAGTACGCAGGCCGCCTGAATTCTATGCTCATCTAATGGAAAATGAGGAATTGGAAATAGAAGATTTGTCTCAGGAAGTCCGGAAGCTGCTAGGGAGCTATCAGCAATGTATTAAAACCCTGAATGGGAGATCAGTAACTTCTGTTGGTGATAATTCTTCTATGGTCGTTTCTTTTAGTGAAAAACTTCCTGGTATAGGATTAAGGGAATCAGCAAAACTTTCTCAGATACCCTATTCCTATAATACAGTATCTTCCAACAGCATCTTTCCTTCAGGTAAGCTTGATGTTGACCTTCAGCAGGTGGATCTAAGAACCACAAACAGCTGGCGCCTTACCCTGGGAGAAATTGATACTTCCGAAATGATTGAAATTCAGCTGGTCAATGCAGTAGCTCCCTTTGTTCTGAGTAACAGACTTATTACTCTTATGAAGAGGGATAATACCGGTCAGAAGCATATAGTAAATGTAAGTGCAATGGAGGGTAAGTTTTTAAGATTTAAGAAGGGTGATCGCCATCCTCATACCAATATGGCGAAAGCAGCTTTAAATATGCTGACTCACACCTCTGCTGAGGGTTTGGTAAAAGACGGTATATTTATGAATGCAGTAGATACCGGGTGGGTGACAGATGAAGACCCCGTTTATCTTTCGAGAGTGAAAGAGGAGCTTCATGATTTTCAGCCTCCCCTGGATATTGTAGATGGTGCTGCCAGGGTTTGTGATCCTTTTTTCGATGGAATTAACACAGGAAAGCATTGGAGTGGTAAATTTTTAAAGGACTATTCTCCCATAGACTGGTAGATTCTGTAAGACAGAGCAAAAAGCTTTATTAAAAGCGTCTTGTCTTTTTGGATTAAAGAGATATAATTAGTTGTATAGAGTATAATAATATTAGGAAGTTATTTTGAGTAGTAATGTATTTTCCGGAGAAATAGATCCTGAAATTGCAGAGTTAATGGAAATTGAGGAAGTCGAAGATGGTGCTCCTGTTTTTGATGAACTGTTTAACGATGGAACTCCAGCTAAAATGCAATCGGAAAAGGTTGATCTTTCGAAAGAATCTTTTAGTCCCGTTTCAAAGATTTCTGAGGATAGAGCAAATCCAATCTTTTCCAGCAAGGATTATTATCAGGCTGTTTTATCCGGAGGCGGTGAAATTTCAAAAAGAGTTCATTCTCTTCTGTCAAAATTTCTAAACACCTCTGATCCCAAGGATAGATCACTCTACAGAGCCAAACTTATTGCTGCGTACTGGAATCTTGCCTCTGCAGTTGTTTCCGGATTGTCCGATTTATCCAGGCCAAAGCAATTTTTTTTAAGGTACGGTTTTCTTCTTCCTACCATTGTCTCGAGGGAACAGAGAGAGATGATAGGGAAGATTATAGTTGATGATATTTCCGGTGAACCTTTCTACTATCTTGATGAATGGATAGTAAAGGTTGCAAACGGTCAGATAAGCCCTTCGGCAGTGGATGAGGTCAAACATGCAGATAATAATCAGAGTGTGAAGATTCGGGCTCAGATTGATAAAATCAGGGGAACTGCCGACTTTTATCTGGGGGAAATTAAAAATAGAATTGCTGCAATTGAGAATGCTGAGGAGGAGATAGAGGAGAAAATAAAGGTAATATCTTCGCATCAGGTTTATGATGAAGGGCTTATATCTCCCTATGATTCCGGGCAGAAAGGAGCCATCTCAGACATAATGAATGCCTGCAGGCTGTTGCTAAGCAAAGATAAAGAGCTTGCTGTAAATTTTAATACCTATGAAAATGCAAAGAATCAGCTTAGAGATATGGAAGAGAAGGCTTCTCAGGATGGTATTTCCACCTCTATGAATACTAAAATTCTTGAAAGTGAATTCAATACTGTCCGGCAGATGATAAAAATGGTAATAGGCAGACAGGGGAATCACATCCCTTTTTTAATGAAGCAGTATTTTAGATCAAATATCAGGGATATCGGTACACGGGAAAATGTAATAATGGAGTTTGCTGGTGTTGAGGCCATAGATGAAGGTCTTTTTAAACGGACATTTAAACGTCAGACCAACAGGATTGTTCCATTCATAATTCTTGTTCCTGGATATGGAGAAAGGGGTATATGCTGGGAACCTTTCGAACGCTTCAACAGAGCCACCAGCAGGGGGCGGGTAGCAATTCCTATTTTTCCAAAAGATTTGAAGATTGCTGTAATATCAGCAGCGGCGGATTTGCGATGGCAGGTTGCCAAGGAAAAAGCACAGCATTACTGGATGGAAGAGGGGCTCACAGGCCGGTACTATCAGTGGTTTTCTGAAAAGAAGATGAGAGGAGATGTAAGAGAATCTTTTATTCAGGATTATA
>JAJRQE010000287.1 GCA_024280415.1 Spirochaetota bacterium
GTGTATGGAAGAGTTTTGATGAAATTTCCAGTCTTGAAAAAGGGTATGATTTTTTTGAGCCGAAGATTGAACCGGAACATAGAGAGAAAATTATAAAACGATGGGAAAAAGCATTAAAAGCAGCATTGAGTGTGGAGTAGTCCTATGGTTCATCTGGTTGTTGATTCCTAAAAATGGATAGCTACAATTTTCTACCTGTCACTTTTTCGTCTTTTAAAATATCCCTTACTTATAAGTTCGTTATAGACTTCCATATTCATCTGTATATGGATCTTATCCAGGAGTTTTTTTTCTTTCCTGGTAAAGAGTCGTTCCAGTACTGTCCTTATAACAGGATCAGAGGCCGAAAATTGTTTTATATATAGTTCTGATTTATTTAAAAGACCCATAACCTATTATTATCATAGATTATTTTTTATATCTATAGAGCTTCTTGCAAAACTACCCTTTTTCAAGAAGCTGTTACGGGGTCGAAAAGTTAACCTGTTACATTGTAACATTTTAATTTTTCTAAAGATCTCTGCTAATTTCAAAACCAGTAAGTTTTGAAATTGGCTCTATAGCAATTTTTTCATTAACTCATTTTCTAAATACTGCAGAAAACAAAAAAATATAAAAGTTGTTCATATTTTAACATTTACAGTATATAATAGATGAGATATTTTTTTAAAAGGAGAAATGTATGAAAAGAATTGTTATTCTTTTACTGGTGCTTGGAATGGTTCCGGCACTGATGTTTGCTGGTGGTGCCAAAGACACTGCAGCTGTAGCAGACAGCGGAAAATCGGGAGGAGTTCTTGTTTTTGCCCATTCCGGTGATGCAGTAGGTCTTGATCCTGCAAGAGAGACAGATGGCGAATCCTTCATGATTGCAGATAACATCTATAACTGTCTGGTTGAGTTTGAACCAGGTTCTACAGCAATAATTCCGGGACTTGCAGAGAGCTGGGACGTTTCAGCGGATGGATTGGAATATATTTTCCATCTTAGAAAAGGTGTAAAATTTCATGATGGAACCGATTTTAATGCAGATGCAGTTGTTTTCTCACATATGAGACAGTTGGATGAGGACAATCCCTACTATCAGTATGGACCATGGAAGTATTGGGGCTATATGGATATGAGCAATATTATCAAAGATATTGTTGCAGTTGATGAATATACTGTTAAATATACACTTAAGAAACCGGAAGCACCATTTATTGCAAATCTCGCAATGAATTTTGCCGTAATTGTGTCCCCTACAGCAGTTGAGAAATACAAAGAAAATTATACAAATAATCCTGTTGGTACTGGTCCTTTGAAATTTGTATCATGGACAAAAGATGCCAATATTGTTGTTGAACGATTCGATGATTACTGGGGCGAAAAAGCATATCTTGATCGTGTAATTTTTAAGGTAGTTCCTGATGCGACTGCAAGAGTGCTGGCACTCAAAAAAGGTGAAGTTGATATCGTTGACTTTCCTTCCCCCGAAGACATCCCCGGTATACGAACTACTGAAGGGCTTAAAGTTGTTGAGCAGGCCGGACTTAATGTTGGTTATCTTGCTATGAACACAGAAAAAGCTCCATTTGACAACAAACTTGTTCGTCAGGCAGTTAACTATGCAATGAACAAACAGGATATTATAGATGGTGTTTACGGAGGGCTCGGACAGGTTGCAAAGAATCCTCTTCCTCCCGGAATGTGGTCCTATAATGATGATGTAAAGGATTACCCCTATGATCCTGAAAAGGCAAAAGCACTTCTTGCAGAAGCCGGATATCCGGATGGGTTCTCAACTACTCTCTGGGCAATGCCTGTATCCAGACCATACAATCCAAATGGTAAAAAAGTAGCCGAGATAATGCAGGCTCAGCTTGCAGCAGTTGGCATAGATGCATCAATTACATCATACGACTGGGGAACATATCTTGATAAAACTGACCAGGGTGAACATGATATGGCTCTTCTGGGATGGACTGGTGATAATGGGGATCCTGACAACTTTCTATGGGTTCTCCTTTCTGCACCTGCAGCAGTTAAACCTGCAGGAAATATTGCTTTCTGGAAAAATGCTGAATTTACATCATTAATAAAAGAAGCTAAAGAAACTTCTGATGTTGCAGTACGAACAGATCTCTATAAAAAAGCTCAGCTGATATTTAAGGAAGAAGCACCATGGGTCACAATTGCACATTCTGTAGTTGTTGTTCCTATGAAAAATGAAGTACAGG
Source organism: Spirochaetota bacterium (assembly GCA_024280415.1). Lineage (GTDB taxonomy): Bacteria > Spirochaetota > Spirochaetia > B11-G9 > B11-G9 > JAJRQE01. Next base: position 2,220 of record JAJRQE010000287.1, read on the forward strand.
GATTTGTTCTCTATCCAACAGGAAAGAGAGTATTTACATCTGTATGGCTTGAAAAATAAGTTATACAGCCATTAGGCTTATAATTTTTAATAAATTACGGCAGAGATGCTTTATATAAGTGTCTCTGCCTTTTATTAAATTCCCTTTAAATTGGAATAAACAATGCTTAAATATATATTTAAAAGATTATCTCTATTAATCCCGACCCTTTTTGGTGTAGTTACAATTGTTTTTTTTATGATTGCCCTTTCTCCTGGCGACCCTGCAAGGGTTATGCTTGGAGAGCGGGCAACTGCTGCAAGTATTGAAAAATTACGTCACGAGCTAGGTCTTGATAAACCTCTCTATGTTCAATATGGATTATACCTTAAAAGAGTTGTCAGACTCGATCTTGGAAAATCTATAAAATCAGGTCAGAAAGTATCTGAGGAAATTCGTGACCATTTACCTGCAACTGTTGAGCTGGCAGTCTGGGCAATGATATTTTCTACAACAGTCGGAATCCTTTTGGGGGTTCTCTCTGCCACCCGTAAGAACAGCTGGATTGACTTTGGTTCCATGGCTAGTGCTTTAGTTGGAGTCTCAATGCCGGTCTTCTGGCTGGCACTGGTTTTTATTATGATTTTTTCTGTTAAGCTGGATCTTTTCCCTACCGGGGGAAGGATGAACATACGGTATTATTTTACACCAATAAGCGGGGTATATGTTTTAGATGGGTTCATTATTCTGTTAAAAACCGGTGATCCAAAAGTTTTATTTTCGGCTCTTCACCATCTTGTTCTTCCGGCTATTGCTCTGGGGACAATTCCTCTGGCTATAACTGCCAGGATAACAAGAAGCTCTCTTCTGGAGGTTTTGAATCAGGATTATATTAAAACTGCTAGGAGTGCAGGCATAAAAGAAAGTCGGGTTATTTATCGATATGCACTAAAAAATGCTTTACTTCCTATAATTACAGTAGTCGGCCTTCAGGTTGGGATGCTTTTGGCCGGAGCTATTTTAACCGAAACTGTTTTTGCATGGCCGGGTATTGGTAAATGGCTTTATCATGCAATTGAAGCCAGAGATTATCCGGCAGTACAGGGGGGGATAATTTTTATATCAATCTCTTTTGTCCTCATTAATCTTATTGTTGACATTCTGTACTCAGTTGTTAATCCCAAAATCAGGCTTAGTTAGGTGAGGGAAATATGAGTACAGAAATTAAAGAAAATATTATAGAAATAAGCAGTGAAAAAAACAGTTTATTCAGAGAGGCGCTTTTTCAGTTAAAAGGGAATAAATCAGCAATAATTGGTTTTATAATAATAGTTGGTTTTATTTTAATGGCTTTCCTTGCCCCCTGGTTAACACCCTTTGAGCCCAATGCCCAGGATATATCAATAAGAAAAACCGCTCCCTTCGTATCTTCCCATATTCTTGGAACAGACGATCTTGGCCGTGATCTTCTTACACGAATTATTTATGGTTCGAGAATTTCGTTGATAATTGGAACTATCTCTGTTGGAATTTCGCTTACTTTTGGGATACTCATTGGGCTTATCAGTGGATATTACGGGGGGTGGGTAGATAGAATTGTTATGCGGTTTATAGATATAATGCTGGCAATCCCCTATGTTTTATTGACAATAGTAATTGTTGCACTTCTGGGGCCGTCATTGATAAATGCCATGATCGCAATTGGAGTATCCCAGATACCCCAGTATGCGAGAGTTGTTCGTGCTTCAGTTCTGGCTGAAAAGGAAAATGATTATATTACAGCGGAACGCTCACTGGGAGCCTCAGATTCAGAATTGATGTTCAAATCTATTCTTCCCAATTGTATTGCACCCATATTTGTTCAGGCAACACTTGGAATCGGGGACGCAATATTAAGTTCAGCAGCACTCTCCTTTCTGGGGTTAGGAGCACAACCCCCCACATCTGAATGGGGACTCATGATAGCCAGCTCCAGAGAATTTGTTACTTCTGCATGGTGGATTGTAACTTTCCCAGGTGTTGCTGTACTTTTAACTGTGCTTGGATTTAATCTTCTTGCAGATGGTTTGCGTGATGTTCTCGACCCAAGGATGAAGGACTAATATGGATAAGGATGCATATACGAGCAGGAAGCTTGCTTCCGACCAGGACAAAGATATATTGCTTTCCATGGAAGATGTTTCGGTGAGTTTTTATACTCATCGGGGTATTGTAAAAGCTGTGCGAAATTTAAATCTTAAGATCAATAAAGGTGAAACTCTTGCTCTCGTTGGAGAGTCCGGGTGCGGTAAATCAGTAACGGCTCATACAATTAATCAATTGATTCCCATGCCTCCGGGGAAAATTGAAAATGGAAAAGTTGTATTTGAGGGAAGAGATCTTCTTAAACTGGATGAAAAAGAGATAGCATCTCTTCGGGGTGACCGAATTTCAATGATATTCCAGGAACCTATGACATCTTTAAATCCTGTTTTTAAAATTGGTGATCAAATTGCAGACGTATTCCTGGCTCATCACAATATTAAAAAAGAGGAGGCTATGGAGAAGACTATCAACCTGTTGAAGTTAGTTAAAATTCCTGCTCCGGAGCGTCGAATTAAAGATTATCCACATCAGCTTTCAGGTGGAATGCGTCAGAGAGCTATGATTGCCATGGCATTGGCATCTCCCGAACCCGGCCTTCTAATTGCAGATGAACCAACTACAGCTTTGGATGTAACGATACAGGCTCAGATTTTGAGATTGATTTATGATCTTAAACAGGATATTAAGATGTCTGTATTGCTGATTACCCATGATATGGGAGTTGTTGCAGAAACTGCTGACAGGGTAATTGTTATGTATGCAGGCAGGAAGATGGAAGAGGCGGATGTATATTCTCTTTTTGAAAAGCCCAGCCATCCCTATACACAAGGATTGTTAAACTCTCTGCCTTCGAATAAAAAGTATGAGGATGCAGCAAGACTTGAGGCTATTAAAGGGACAATTCCCGATTTGCTCACCATAGGTTCTGAATGTCCCTTTGAAAACAGATGTCCCCATGCAATGCCCGTATGCAGGGAATCATTTCCAGATGAAACAAAAATAGATGATGATCATTCAGTCTGGTGCCATTATGTTGAAGGGGAGGACGCATCCCCGAGCAGCCAACTTGTTGGCGACCAGGGAGAGAAATAGATATGGAAAAAATACTTGAAGTAAAAAATCTAAAAACATATTTTACCCTTAAGAGTGAAAAATTCGGTGCTAAACCGGAAGTTGTAAAAGCGGTTAATGATCTTTCTTTTGAAGTTAACAAAGGGGAGATACTTGGAATAGTTGGTGAGTCTGGATGCGGCAAATCCACTCTGGGGAAAACTATTTTAAAGCTTAATCATAAAACGGGTGGTGAAATTTTATATAAAGGTAATGAAATTTTTGATCTTGATGCTGAAGATCTGAAAGATATGCGCAGGAAGATGCAGATGGTTTTTCAGGATCCCTTTTCCTCTCTAAACCCAAGGAAAAAAGTAGGTACACTTCTTGCTCAGCCTCTGCTGATTCATAAACTGGGAAGTAAAGAAGAGATTGATGTAAAAATAGATAAAGTAATGAAGGAAGTTGGGATAAACCCCGTTTATAAAGGACGGTTTCCCCACCAGTTTTCCGGGGGGCAGAGACAGAGAATCGGCATTGCAAGGGCTCTTATGCTTGATCCGGAATTTATTATTTGTGACGAGGCTGTATCGGCTCTGGATGTTTCCATCCAGGCGCAGGTTTTAAACCTTCTTCTGGATCTGCATGACAAGTATAAATTTACTTATATTTTTATTGCTCATGATCTTGCTGTTGTGGAATTTATTTCGACGAGAATTATTGTAATGTATTTAGGGAAGATAGTTGAGACTGCAGATAAAAAAGAGTTGGTAAACAGTCACCTTCATCCATATACAAAGGCTCTTTTTGATGCTTTTCCTGCTACAGATCCCAAGGGCAGGGAGAATAGAGATCCGGTATTAATGGGTGATGTTCCATCACCCATTAATCCCCCATCAGGATGTTATTTTCATCCCCGCTGTCCAAGGGTAATGGATAAGTGTAAGCTGGAGTATCCTGAATTAAAAGAGGTTTCCTCTGGTCATAAAGCCGCCTGCTGGTTGTATTAGTAGAGAAATGTATTATACCGAATTGATCCGATAGGGTTCATTTGCTTAATATAAAATTATAGATTTCAAGGCCACTGTTTTTCAGGATGACTGCAAAATTTTTATTTTTATAATTATATAATTTAATATCAATAAAATTGTTACCTTCTATTATCCTGTTTAGCTTCATTTCTCTGTTAAGAGTATAGATTCCATCTGCAAAGATTATAATTGCCAGAAATCCATTTTTCTCGCTGTTGAGAATTGCCTGCTTTAGAATTGGTCTGCTTTTAACCTGAATAGTCCTGAGTAATTTCTGATTACTGGAAAACTGGTTTAGATAGTAGTAGCTGTTGTCCTTGTTGGAAGTAAGTATCAGGAAGTCCGATTTTACAGGGATAATTATGTTATCCAGATAGATCCCCTTTTGTTTTGCACCCTGGGAAATTATTTCGCCGGTACTGGTTTTGATTTTTAATATATGATAAAAATTTTCTTCCCTATCAGAAAGATAATGGAAAAGTAATATTTCATATTTTGAACCCGGTATCTTTGTATATTCAAGAGTACCTAAAATATTACTATTCCGGTTTAATACTTCATGCTCCTCCAGGGGAGTTCCATTTAGACTGATTTTTAGAAGTGCTCCTGTTTTCTCGTAGTCTTCATTTATTCGCAGGTCACTTTCCTTTGCATACTTTAGGAAGACCCCGTCATTATGGGTGACATAGGAGGGTATGATTACCGGATTTTCTGTATTTACATCAATAAGGGTAAGTCCCACTGGGTCAGGAGTATAGAATGTATATAAAAGATCCAAACTGAAAGGATCGAAGCAGAGGATTCCTCTAGGTGCTTCTGCATCTGCAGGGCGTGCTGTTGCATAGAGCCGGTTTTGGAAAATCATAACAGGTGTAATGGAAGAATAATCCTGGTAAGATTTATCCTCCCTGAAATTTGATATTATATTACCAGCCCCATTCATTACTACTATCTCATTTCTTGGTGCAGATTTTGTACCCATAATTATGTCAGATTTTCCATCTTTATCTATGTCATATATAAATGAGGGTTCGTAGTACTTGTCAAAGGGTTTCTCCAGTAGTAAATCTCCGGTAAGACTGTAAATAGATAGTTTGCTTTCCGATATTAAAGCAATTTCGGGTTCCTTATTTCCCCTGAAATCACTTATAAATATTGAATCGTGATCGGATGTTATTGGTTTATAAAAATCAACTGAAATTTCATTAATTATTTTCATAAACCCCGTGGTAGCGGAGGAGAAGTATTTTTTGTTAAAGCCGTTTTCTTCCGAATCTACAGGAGTCGCTGGAACGGATCCAAAGCATCCTGAAATCAGTAGGGCATTAATAGCCGTAAACAGACAAAGAATTATCCGAAATAAGAATAATTTCATCTTTACCATCGCTGTTTGTATCATTTATTAATAAGCTCTTTAGAGCACCACTCGCCTTATCTGATTTCAGGTTTAACAGAAAATTAAAATCCTGATCAAAAATAAGAAGACCCTTATTGTCCCAGATCAATATTTCTGAATTTCCGTCACCATTCATGTCAGGAAAAAGCCAATTATTTGAAAATCCGTTTTTTTCCATATTAAAAGTTTTTAGTATACTGAAATCTTTTGATAAAAAATAAAGTATTCTGGGTTTCCTGGTATAAATGGCCAACACAGAATTATAATTCCTTTTTAGAACCGAATGTATATATATTTGATCATTAAGACCAGAAGTAAAAAGAGGTTCTGAAATGGTGCCTTTTTCCATATTCAGCCGGGCTATAATACTGTGCCCTGTATAGTAGTTGGTTTTATTTGCAACAAGATATGTTTCTTTTTGGTTATCCATATTCAAGTCTGCAAGATAGTATTCCAGAGTTCCATTATTATCTTTCAGTTTTGGGTTGAAACTTTTATTTGAATGATTACCATCTAAATCTGTCATATATATATAGTATTCAGAATCCCTTGCTGTATCTCCGTTGGAATATGTTATTTCGGATCCGTTAGTCGGAGTGTGAATTGATGCCAGTAGAATATTCTCCGGGGTTAATAATAGTTTTGTTGGAGCAGCTGCGGTTGGAGAGAAAAATGAAATTTTATTGTTTTCCGGATCGATACCCAGCATACCCCTGGGGTGCCGGGCGTACCCGCTGTTTATGATAAAATACAGATTATTGTTGTAATGGATGTAAGTGCTGTTTATAACAGAATCAGGGAATTGACCAATATTTTTATTATAGAGAAACTTTCCCTGGGCAGTAATAATATTAATTTCTTCGTTAAAGCGTTTGTTTATTAACAGATCAGATTTACTGTCATTATTTATATCCAGATGCTGAATCTCAATATTGGTGCTGTAACTTCCGGTGGGAAGCTGAAACTGGGAAAGCAGATTCATGGAGAGATCATAGATCTTATATGTATGGGTTGAATTGTTTCTAAATAATAAATCTCCTGAGCTATCCCCTGCAAAATCCATTAGTCCGGTTGCTGCAAGTTGATCATCAGGGTCTTTGGGGTATGTATTTAGTATTTTCAGCTTATTCCATGTTTTAATAGGAATATCCGGAGCAGGAGCTGGTTCAAGATCTCTACGCTGTCTTGTAGGAATTTCTTTTTTTTCTGTGTAATTTTCCAGTTTTAATTCAAGATTGTAGTACTGACCTGTTTCTATATTTAATATTTGCTCTTTACTTGAATACCCAGCCATTTCTGCCTGAAAGGATATCTCTCCTGCCTGGAAAGGGGGAAGTATTCCTGAAACAGGAATTGTTTTCAGTTTTTGTCCATCTATATAAATATCAGCTCCCGGGGGATTCGTGAAAACTGAAACAGATCCGGTTTCTTCCCTGCCTATATGAAAAAGATCTATTGTATTTGATTGTACAATTAAAATTGGTTCCGATTTTGTGCCGGGTGTAAACAAGGCCTTTTGAATAGTTGATGTAAAAGCGGTACTGAAAAGAACTTTTAATTCAGAGTCCAGGATAAAAAGATGGTTCCCAATTGTAATCAAATGTTCAATAAGCCCATCACCATTAAAATCTCCACTTTCCTGTAATACTCCTGATCCAAAATTATCGTTTGGTTTCCATCTATTTAAAGTAGTTAGATCTTTATCCAGGATATATAGTTCACCTTTGCTTTTTACTAAAACAGCGATATTCGATCCTTTCTCTGTATGGAAAATTGAAAAATCCAGATCAGTGTTGGGAGAAAATTCTTTTTTATTAATTACTTCTCCAGTTAAGCCTCTTATCTCTAAGACTGCGTTACCAATATAAAAATCAGAAATTCTGTTTATTCCAACAATTAACTCATCTTTCCCATCACCATCAAGATCATAAAGGCGCTCTGTTATAGAAGAAATTCCATCTTTAATAAATTCCCCTGCTGCGTACTCAGGGGCGATTGATACCTGGGTAGAAACCGTTCCCGAACTATCCAGTACATAAATACTACTTCTGAATTTGGAATGATCAGATACTGTTTTACTATCTTCGATTAGACCTTTCCTGTTCTTTGGGGTATTTGATATTGTCAGTTTTGTAAAATCTCTGTTTGCGGCAATATCCAGAGGGGCGGGACCTGTAAAATAGTTCCAGGAGATGCTCTCCTTTTCGATGTTATAGGCTCCAACAATTTTAGGAGGGATATAGAGGGACGATTTAGCACTAAAGTAGATATTACCTTTATTATAGAAATGTATTCTTGTTTCGGCATTGTATATTTCTGAATAGAGAAAGTTAAATACCGGTTCCAGTACACCGGAGTATGCCATAATATTAACACCCTTACTCTGAGCAGAACCAATTATAATATCTTTTTTGCTGTCAGAATCAATATCAGCAAGGATTGCAGATCCAAAATTCATCTCTGGAAAGGTCTTTTTAGTTACAAGTTTTCCTGATAATGAATAAATAAATATTGTATCCTTTGAGATTACAACAATTTCATTATTTGCATCTCCTGTGACATCTCCTGTATAAAATGAA
>JAJRQE010000288.1 GCA_024280415.1 Spirochaetota bacterium
GAAACTCAGCTTTTCTTTTAGCTCTTTCATGCAGATTTTTCCAGTATCCTAGCTGCTGCAACATTTCGAAATACTGTTTCTGGTCTATATATGGCTGAACTGTGATCATGTAAGAATTGTATATGAGATATTGTTGTGTGTTCAGCTTTTTTTTTATATTGACGGGTTCACTGAATACTTACGAAAACATTGCTGCACTTTTTAAGAAACATGGGATTACTAAAAAAAACAGAATACGAGATCGTAAAACTATTGCGACGGATAATTGATCAGATGATGCTAAAATAACTTCTGAGAATCTTTTTCCAACTTCTGTGGTAATACATTTTAGACCGGGAAGTAACGCCTGTCCGACCTGTCATAAAGCTTTGAAAGTTCTGAAGACACATCCGGGTAAAAAAGCGGCAACGCCAGGAGTCTGTCGCTCTTCAACTCCCTCTAAATTCGATTTTTTAAATATTGCCGCTGCTATGTAAAACTTCAGCAGATAGTTTGTATCTAGAGCTTGTCCCAAATTTTGCAAATTTGGGTTAATAAAAATTTGTTAGCTCAGGCTCCAGCAAATCAGAAATAAAAACCACCATAAATCAATAACAGACTACATTTTTTCATAAAAATTTATCAATAATCAATGTGTACAGGGCTATCAAGACATATCTTTCCCAGCAATTATTTTTTAGAGAATAAAACTGATTTAAAATGATTGATCAGTGTCAGGCAGCCTTTTCTTTCTTTTGTACATCAGCTGCTGGCAATCTGGCCAGAACCCAGAGATTATGAGAAAGAACACTCCATGCTGTACTTTTGTTCCGAGAAATAAAACTCTTTCCCTTAGACGGGTTTCCAAGAAAGCTATTCTTAATAATTCCAATGCGTCCCTCCGTTTGGGCACGACGTTTTTGATGTGCACAAAAGTCATTCTCCTTCAGTCTCTCCTGTAACTCAATTACAGACTTTGGGCACATGTAGTCTTTGATCCCTTTTGTCTCAAGATATTTCTGGTTGGTTTTACTAAAAAATCCACGATCAGTTGTAGCACTTTCCGGGGTGTAATTATCATATTCGTTTTCTAATCTTTCTATACTTTCTTTAAGTATTTTACTGTCTGCCGGTACTTTATCCTGATAAAGTTTCCAATCCATAATTATTCCATCCGCCTGTTCAGCAAGAAAAAGGGTATTACCAAATTCTAATTTGGCACCTGCCTTTCCTCTGACTATCACATGGATATTTTTATCATACAGACTTAATATTTTTTCCGCATTTTTTACGAGTCTCTCTCCAATTATTCTTTCATGTCCCTGTCTGATTGCTTCAGGTAGCTGAGTTAGAATATTTTCTATTCTTGCTATTATTAGATTTGCCTCATTTTCTGATAAATTTGTTTCTTCCCATCTGTTTTTAAGCATCTCCTGGTGCCTCAGACCATGTAGAGCTACTTTTTTTAATAGCTTTTTCATAAGGCGATAGATTTGCTTTCGTTTCTTTTTACTGTCTTTTTTACCTTTTGCATGTGTCATATGGATGCATAGTTTATTTATTGCATTTATAAAATCCCCTGGATCTTCCATCCTATTTCTAAGTCCCTGATCTCGTATCAGTTTTACGGCTTTCATAATTGTTCTTGTTGCATCCCTCAGTAAAACCCAGTCTACTGGATAATGGATGTGTGCTTTTATTGCTGTAGAATCTGCAAAGTACTCATCAAGGCTAATGGATTCTTCTAACTTTAACCGATTCTCTTTTGTCTCTATTTCTGGTAATATTGCTGCCTTAAGCAATAGTGTATTCATCTCACGGATTATATTTTCAGGAAACATTTTTTCATATCTCTCAAGAGTACTTTTTGAGGGAACTTTAATTATGTCTATTCTGTCTATCAAACAGAATTGCTGAAGAATTTGGCTTTCTGCTAAGCGAATACTAAAAGGCCGGTATGCTTGCCTGGTTAGCTTTCTTGCAATCGTAACCCTTATTGCAAGTCTCACTTTTTCCTGCAAACTTATTTGCATTTGCTCACTTAATGGGGTAGTAGTTTTTTCTTCCGCTTTTGCAGATCTAAGGCCATCCTGAATTGCTTCATCTAGAATATATTGTATGGCTTGTTTTTCTATGCCGGATAATTCAATAATTTCTGCAACTCGTAATAGCAAGGCTTTGAAATTATTATATTCAATATTTCCAATAACTACTGAAAGTGCCCCTTGAAGTTCATTCTGAAATGGTAGTATCTTAGTCATAAGGTGCACTCCTGATTTGATCTTAATCTGTCTGTCAGGATTATAGTGCACCTTTTTCTATGTTTTTGCAATTTTTCTGCTGTTATATTTACTCATATAAAATCTTATTTTCTGTTTTTTGGCATTACCAGATATGTTTTTGTATCAATTCCCATTTTTATAGTGTTCTTCTCTGCTGTGTAAGCTGTTGAATATTGAATATCTCATTTTTCTCAACTATTTTGGCCATTTCTGATTCAACAAAATCCTATCCTGCTCTGCTTATTATGGGACAGGCTCTATCTACTCTCAGTTGCCATACCTTTTTGTTACCGTAAAACCTCTTTAATTTTCCTTTTCTTAACGATACTTGCCATCTTTCATCAATTAAAGCACTTTTCGGGCAAACCTATCCCTCCAGTCATGTTGTATAATCTCTTGAAATTATAGGCCAGACAAACCAACGACCATTCTGTTGAGACTTTTTCTTTCC
>JAJRQE010000289.1 GCA_024280415.1 Spirochaetota bacterium
ATCACCAAAACGTAGATGTTTTGATGGTCTCCCAGCCATCTTTATTGTTTACTTTATTTTGGAAAAGATTAATACTATACATATGACAAGCACTTTTAAGCTATGTTAGCGCGATAATTATGTGACCGGGAATTGCTGCTATAGTAGGGGGTGGGTGGAGTATTTGCAATGTCAGCCATTTTAGTTTTTCTCCTAAGATAAAGGGTAGATAAAGGTAAAAAATATCTATCTGCTGTAAACCTTTTTACTTGTTGTTACCACCCCTGGTCTTTCAAGATGTTAATAGTTAACTTTCCTTTGGTATGTCCTTTCTTTAAATGCTCAAATGCCTTTATTGCCTGATTGAAGTCATAAATCGTCTCTATTACAGGAGTTATTTTTTCATTTTTGATTAGAGTAACTATTTCTGATAAAACTGTGTTGTTTGGTCTCATAAAAACAAACTCATAAAGAGCATTTTTTTCTTTTTTAAGTTTTTGGATTTTACTTGGCCTCAAAGAAATGAGGAAAGAAATTAGCTTTGGCATTCCAAATTCTTTTGCAACTTGAGCATTTAGTTCTGCTGGTAAAAGACTCACCACTTTGCCGCCTTTTTTAATTACTTTGAAAGCATCAAAAGTATATTGATTTCCAAGTGTATCGAAGACAATATCCAAATTAGAACAAATTTCCAGGTAATTTTCTTTTTTGTAATCAATAACTCTATCTACACCAAGGAATTTCACCCATTCCAGGTTTTTTGTACTTGTAGTAGTATATACAAATGCTCCTTTTGCTTTTGCATATTGTAAAGCAAAACTTCCCACCCCTCCTGAACCAGCTTGAATTAGTATTTTATCACCTTTCTTTATTCCACCAATTCTATTAAATGCTTGAATTGTTGTAATCCCAGCGACAGGTAAACATGATGCCTGTGTGAAATTAATACTCTCTGGTTTTTTACAAATATCAGATGTTTTTACAACACAATATTCAGCTAGTGCACCTTCAGAAATACCTAGAACAGCATCTCCAACAATATAACTTTGAATTTCTCTCCCTGTTTTTTCAACTATTCCACTAAAATCATTTCCAACAGGCGCTGGAAACTGTAGATTTTCCATTTTCATAAATTCGCCTAGTATGACTTTATAATCATGTGGGTTTAGACCAACAGAATGAACTTTAATTAAAATTTCGTTATCTGCTATTTTTGGAATATCTACATCTTGAATTTGCAGATTTTCTTTAAAATTTCCATAACCTGTTTGCATCAATATTTTCATCTTAAAATTTCCTTGTCTTCATTTTAACAATTACTTATCCTAAATTAGTTTATTTTTTTCAGTATTTTTCGATATGGTTTTAAACGATTGTTATTCATATTCCCTTTTATTTTTTTTTGTATTGCAGGAATATGTTGCATTATTAATAATATTCTGCTGCCAAGCTTATTAAAAAAATTCTTATTTGGAAAATTTAACAATTTATTTTTTTTATAAAAATTGTAATCTGCACACATTACACCACGATTTGCATACACTAAATCACGAAAAATCTTACTTCCTCCAACTCCAAGAAAAGTAGGGGAGTTTTGCCATTGTGAACTAACAATCCAATGTTCTAAAAATTGAACCATATTTTTGATATTTTTTGCAGTTACCTCAGGGTCTGGATGTTCATCAGAAACAACACCGAGGCGTTGGCAATGGGTTACTTCAATATGCGCTTCCAGTGTTTCCCTCATGGGGGAGAGTTGGTTTAATGGTCCTGATACAATATGTCCTAAAAGACCTGCTTTTAAAACATGTCTATGCCCATTACTAAAATATCTATCAATAAACTTTTTAAATCGTGCTGAGTAATACCTGTCTTTTATTGTTCCTGCATAAATGACAATATCTGCATTTTTTACTTTTTCAAAGGCATCTGCATAATCATCTTTATAAAAACAGGCATCTCCATTTCCACAACGCAAGCAACCTACACATCCACCTTTAATTTCAATATTATTAAGTTCGATACGCTCTACTATAAATGATACTTGTCTTTCAAATAATTCAAGCATTTTGAGCAGATTATAATCTTCCGGACTTGCATCGCTTATAATTATAATTCTTTTGCTTCCATCTTTGTCTGTTACTTTAGGCGAAGAAATTTTTTGTAAATCTGCTGGTATCCAATTGATTGCAGGAATAGTTCTATCTTCAAGAATATTATCTTTTTCTACTTTCCAGAAAAAGTCTTTTGCAAAACCCAGGAAATTGTTTCTTCCATGTTCATATAGTAGATCTCTCATTTCTGCTGAAAATCCTCTAACATACCTAAGTCCTAAATCAACCGAAATACCATGTATGTAATCGTGAGCTGTGTGGTCATAGAAATTGGCAGATGATGAGATTCCTGTTGCAATTTTTCCTTCTAATACCTTTTTCCCATTTCTCTGGAATAATAGTTCAATAAATAGTTTTAGTTGAGAAGGAACCCACATTGTATATACTGGGAATGCCCAAATTATAACATCTGCTATTTCTATTTTCTGTAATGTTACATTGAAATAATCAATATCACGTTCCAATTTATTGATTTTTTTGGCAATTTCAATTGTTTGGAATCTATATTTTGGAAACTTTATTTCCAAATATTTTGTGTATTGTGCTGTAACGCCACCTATTCCATGTGGACTACCATTCAATATTAATATATTCACCTTTTCAACCTATTTCCTTATAATTAGTACATTGAGACTATTATCATAAATATAATAAAAATTTCCTATAAAAACTTTTCCATTCTTGCTTTTTAAATCTAACCACTTGGAATAGGGATTTTTGATTATAAGACAGGTATATAAATATCTGTAATTCGTTTTCTTGGAGAGGGTGCTTCTCTTCTTGTCATATATACTTCAAAAGGTGGTTGATTTTTTAATTTTATATTGTTTTTAACAATGTGGTCTCTAAATATTTGATCATAAATGTCACCTAAATATTTTTCATCTCCCTTAAATGTAAAACATAAATAATTCCCACCATTAATCTTTTTTACAGGAAAGTGGCATGATATTTTTTTATCAATACTTATACAGGCATCGAAACGAAGTTTTTTTTCTTCAGTAATCGATGGATCATCCCAATGAATACCAATATATTTTGTTGTATTAGTAATAAGGTTGTTATATTTACAATATGAAATTAGATTTTCCCATATTGATTTTATATCACCGGAAATTAGTTCTCCTTTAGTAGGATGGCAAAGGATTAAAAAGTCGTCAATTTTTTTCCTTGTTATGGTAATTTCGAAATTTGTTTTTTCTTTTATCTTTTTAACATTATCTAATGAAATATTAGGATTTTTCCTAAATTGACCTGGTGATACACTAAAATAATTCCTGAAACTTTTATTAAATGAAGTTGGTGTTTTATATCCTATTTCATAAGCAATTTGAGTTACTGAACTATCAGAATATTTTAATAATTTTGCTCCTGTTTCAACTCTGATTCGCTTGATATAAGCACCTAATGGCTCTCCAAGAAATGATTTTATCAATCTGTGAAAATGATATTCTGAGATGAAAGCCACTCCTGCCAATGTCCTAATATCTAATGTTCCATCTAAATTGAGATAAATATACTCTAATACTTTGTTGAATCGTTCGATATAGTATCTATTCATCATTTACTCTGATATATTTCAATAAATATAAGCAACTCAACTGACTGCCTCCTATCTAATAATTGGTACGTTACAATAGAGGAAATAGATTTCGGCTTTCATTAAATTATATCCCTTGAAGTCACAACATACTTTTTGTATTTTAGCTCTGCTTTTTTCTGGGAAGAACTATTAAACGTAGCAGTACAGTCGGCAACAAGAAAGGGGTTAAAATCTTTGAGTTTCGCTGTTTTTAAAGTTTTTACAGGGCACTGGTCTGTAGCAAAACCGCAGATAAATATGTTTTTGATATTATGGTTTTGAAGTGTTTCTTCCAGACTGCTTTTGTAAAATGCATCGAAAGCCTTATAGTTATAATACTCCCTTTTGGCAATGAGATCACCTTTTTCAAACAGATCAGGAACAAACTCAGACTTCCATGTACCTTTTGTGAATACCATTCCAAAAGATGGATAAGACATCCATCCTTTTTTATTATGAGGATCAACAATCAGGGGTGCATGGACAATCTTAATCCCAAGTTTCCGGGCCTCTTTCACCAGCATCTGTGTGGTCTTAACAACATCTCTTGATTCAAGCTGGTTTTTGATCAGTGAATGGAAAAATCCTTTCTCTGTCCATTGTTTCTGGAATTCAACCAGAACGATAGCGGTTTTGTTTTTATCAAATTGCATTATTTCCTCCCCGATAATTTGTAATGAATTTCTTTTTTTGAGCGTTAAAAAATTTCTTATTCAGTCTTGGTTTATCTTTCATCTTTTTCTTCAAAGAACTAACCCCATCCTTTTTAATAAAGCCTGAATCTCTGCTTCAAAAAAAGGAGTAGCATCAGTACATTCAGGAGAAGCAGTTAAATTCCCGAATAATTCCAGTGAAACCAGCCCATGGATATGAGCCCAGCTGGCTAAGGCAAGATGGATTATTGCCGATGGGCCAGTGTAGTTCAGTTTATTGACCCAGTGCTGCAGCATTTCCTTCAGGGGATTGGAAAGTTCATCTACTTTGAGCTTCCCATCCTGATGAGCATCATCTAATATTCGGATTAATACTGACAAACTTCCGGCAGCAGCAGGATCAATTATTTCCAAAGGTGCCTGATAATCAGGAATTGGGGTGCCGAAGACCATGCCATATTCTTCTGAATGCGAAAGGGCCCATTCTCTGTATGCATTTATCACAGAAATAATTCGGTCAGCATGAGTTAATACTGAATCGTTATCTTGTGCCTCTATAAGCGCTGCAGATAATGAGTGATATGCATCCACAATAAGTGCAGTTACAAGATCATTACGGTTAGGAAAGTAGTTATATATGGCAGGCGCTGTAATCTCTAATTCACGAGCTATTGCCCTGAGTGACAGGGATGCAGCACCCTTTTTTGCAATCTGCCTGCGGGCTGTATCTTTTACAGCTTCCTGAAGATTTGGATGCTGCAGGCTTAGTTTTGGTCTCAATATAATATCCTTTTTTACTATACACTGTAAATATACGGTGTATAGTAATATATGTCAACCACCCATCAATTGTTTTATATTAGTAGCTGTCCGGTGAGAAATCCGAATAAGAAGTCGTATTATCAGCATGTAAGATGCAGAACAAAATTAGTGTCTTCATCGCCAGGATGATCCAGAGCATTCTTTGTCTTTTTCAAAATGATTTTTACACACAGTTCCTTTGCTGTTTTAAATACCTCATCTGTAACAGGAAGACCGCCTGTCATCCCGGTACCAATTATGAGAATATCACAATCCTAGGGGATATTCTCATGAACAGTTAATGGTGTATGCCCATAAGTGCTTTTATTCATTCTGGAAACAGCTTTATGCCTACGGCTAATCTCACCCTTTTCAATTATTATATCTTCTCTATATGGTTTCCCGTCAATAACAACTTCACCAAATGAAAAATTTCCTGCTATCATATTTACCTCAATAATTTAAATGCATGTGATCAGTCATCGTGTAATAATCCAGGGATGCACCATGTCTGCACTGCCGACTGAATTAAATGCTTTAACAAAATCGTACACTTTTGAACTCGTGTTGATGCCGTTCCATTAAGGACTTATCTAAATTTGTGAAGAACTTTATAACCCCCCTTTGCCGGAGAGCTTATTATGGTTAGAGAAGAGGATTTAGCCTGGGAAGGAGCTGCAGAGAGGATCCTTCGTAATTTTGCCCTTTCCCTACTTGTTCCTGCAGTTCATTATTTCCGTTGTCAGGTGGAGACTTCAGCATCCCCGACCAGGAATTGATTTCTCGTGGGCAGCGAAAGTAATTAGTTTAATTTATTGTTAATATGGGGTAGGTTCTTCTATGTTTGTAGATTTTCATCTATAGTTTTTGAAAACATAGATGATGAAAAGATTTCTTCAATAATTAATCGCCCTGCACCAATAGGCCCGCATTTCTCCTGTAACTCAGTATAACGAATTTGGAGATCCGTTGTTGCAAGATGAGTCGAACGACGCAAAATAGCCTCGCGGATGGATGCAAGAAATATATTACCAGATTGGGCTACTCCTCCTCCAATCACAACCATCCCAGGATTGGAAAAGTTAACTAATTTGGCTAAAACTGTGCCAATATGCCTTCCGCTTTCCTGAATAATTTGGAGAGAAAACATATCTCCTCTCTGCGCAGAATCTCCAACATCCTTAGCCGTTATTTTATTTTTCTCTTTCAAAATAGCTGCAAGAAGAGGACTCTCATCAGTCATTGCTGCTTCAAGGCCCTTAGATGCAATAGCTGGAGCAGCAGCAATAGTTTCAAGGCAACCAATATTTCCACAGTGACAAAGTCTGGATTCTCCACCTATAGCAATATGTCCGATATCTCCAGCACTTCCCTTAGCTCCACGATAAATCCTCCCATCCAGGAAGAGACCCGCGCCAATACCATTACCAATCTTTACAAATATGAAATCCCTTTCATCCTGAGCTATTCCTGAAAATCCTTCTCCCAGAGCCATGACGTTTACATCATTATCAATCAGCACTGGGCAGGAAAAATATTTTTCATAGAGTGATTTTAGAGGGAATTGGTGCCACAATGGTAAATTGGGAGGAGTTTCGGGAATACCCTGTTGAAAATCCACATGAAAAGGAAAACCCAGGCCAATACCCCATAGAGACTGACGATCTATTTTCCCCTGTTGAAGAATAAGCTCAATTTTTTTAATTATCAATTCATTAATAAATTGTGGCTCGATAACAGAAACCAGATCAAAAACTGTCTCCTTAACTGCTTCCATATTAAGATTAAAAAGAGTAATGCTAAGTCTATGAATGCCCAGAAAAACCCCGACAACAAATCCTGTGTTAGGCAATAGTTTAATTTGTAGTTTTCTTATAGTGTTTTCAGCTCCCACCGGTTGAAACTCTGTAATCAGTCCCTTTTTGATGAGTCTATTAATCTGAAGAGAGATGGTAGATTTTGAAAAACCAGTTTTATCGACCAGATCTGTTCTATTGGCAGAACCTTCATTTCTAATAATATTAAAGACAAGAGATTCTGCTGATGGTGTTTTATATACTGTTTTTCTCATTTCTTTCCAAAGTAGAGTAATCTCCTTACTATGTCAATATGGAAGCCGAATAGGTTCGATGGTCGAACATTTATGGTTGACAGTAGGGCATTGTAGTATTATGATGGAATCAATATAAAAATGAACCATCTTTTGAGCTCTAACAAAATGGAGGAAAAATGATGAAAGTAGCGGGAATTGAATTCTCTCATCTGCACATGGGAGACAACCTGCGAATGGTTTATGAACATCCCGAAGCTGAGATCTGTGGAATCTGCCATCATGATATATCAGTTATGGAGACTGCTATACAAAACTTCAAGATTCCCAGGGAGCAGGTTTTTGTCGATTGGGAAAAATGCCTGAATGAGACCAATCCGGATATTGTGATTCTTTGCCCTCCAACGGCGGAACATGCTCACTGGGTGGAACGTATTGCTCATTTTGATGTACATATTATTCTCGAAAAACCCTTTGCATCAAATCTTGAGGAGGCTGACAGGATCATTAAAGCCTTAAGGGGTAGAAAAAAACTTTTTGCAGTAAATTGGCCCCTTGCCTGGTATCCACCCCATGTTAAAGCAAAACAGCTTCTGGATGAGGGAATGATAGGTGATCTTCGAGAGGTTCATTTTTATGATGGAAATAGAGGACCTTTGTGGCATCTGGCAGATAAAGTTGAAACTACCGCTGATGAAGTGGAAAAAGAAAAGTCGAACAGCTGGTTTTATAAGAAAGAGTTCGGAGGAGGATCCTTGCTGGATTATCTCGGTTATGGAACCACCTTAGGCTCCTGGTATCATAACGGTTCCCAGCCAAATGAGGTATGCTCTTCCACATATCAGAATAAAGGTATTGAAGTAGACGAGCATAGTATTACAACAGCGACATATAAAAATGGTCTATCAAAGTTTGAAACGAGATGGGGAACCTTTACAGATCCCTGGGTTTATCAGCCCCAGCCCAAATGCGGTTTTTCACTTGTCGGCACCAAGGGAACAATCAGCAGTTATGATTTCGAACCTACGGTACGGGTTCAGACAAAGGAGCATCCGGAAGGAAAAGAGTATCCGGCGGATCCTTTGATTCCTCCCTTTCATAATCCAGTGGCTTATATGGTCAACTGCATACAGAAAGGATTACCAATTGAAGGACCTCTCTCTATAGAGATGTCTCGAATGGGTCAGCAAATTGTAGATACAGCATACAAATCTGCTGAATCCAAAAAAACTCTACCCTTATTACAATAGGAATAAGCGATAATGGATAATCAGGAAACATATGGAATTGGAGATACTGGGAGTACCATGTTGTATAATGCTCCCGTTTTAAATTACCATCCTCCCATTCCTAAAAAATATAATCCTTCAATTGCTTTAATAGGATGTGGAGGAATCTCAGAACAACACCTGAAGGCTTATCGGAATGCAGGTTGGAATGTTACTGTACTTTGTGATGTAGACAAATCTAAAGCAGAAACTGCACAAAAGAAATTTGCACCAGATGCAAGAATTGTAGAAAATTGGGAAGATATCATATCCGCTGTGGATGTGGATGTTGTTGATCTATCTGTGCACCCTCATGTCAGAGATAGAATGTTTGAACCCTTCATTAAGAATAAAAAACATATCCTTTCACAAAAACCATTTGTTACAGATATTTCCAGAGGTATTAAAATTGTTTCAAAAGCATCAGAAGCCGGGATTAAATTAGCAGTTAATCAAAATGGTAGGTGGTCTCCTCACTATGGGTACATCGGAGTCTTAATTGATGAAGGATTCCTTGGAGATATTCAAGCAATCCGTCACTCAATTTCATGGGACCATAGCTGGACAAAAGGAACAGCCTTTGAAGACATTCATTATCTGATTCTATATGATTTTGGGATTCACTGGTTTGATCTGATTTCCAGATTTTTAAATGGCCGAAAAGCCAAATCTGTTTATGCTAAGGTCTCCTACGCTGCTGGTCAGGATATAAAACCACCTTTTCTGTCTACTGTCCTGATCGAATTTGAAGGTGGGCAGGCTTCTATTGATTTTAATGCCTTTACCCGTTTCGGACAGGAAGACCGAACAATTATTGTAGGTACGAAAGGAACAGTTCAGAGCGTAGGAAAAGACCTTACATCCCAAAAAGTGACTTTTAGTAGTAAATCCGGCATATCAAAACCTGAACTGAAAGGGAATTGGTTTCCTGATGGGTTTGCCGGTTCAATGGGGGAGCTTCTATGTGCAATTGAGGAAGACAGAGAACCATCAAATAGTGGGTCAGATAATTTGAATAGTCTTCGTCTTTGTTTTGCAGCATTAAAAAGTGCTTTCCTTGGACAAGCTGTTGATCCTAATGAATCAGGATTGACATTAATTTAGTGAAAATCCATTCCGTTGGAGTGGAAAAAAAATTAAATAGGCAAGGAGAAAATTATGAAAAAAGGTATGTTGCTCTTGTTTGTTCTGATACTGTTAAGCAGTGTCGTTGCATTCGCTGGAGGCCAGAAAGATAGTGGAGATGGATACATCATTGGTATCAGCAATGCCTGGGTAGGTAGTGAATGGAGAACTCAGATGGTAGACGATGTTAAAGCGGCTGCTAAACCCTATATTGAACAGGGTCTGATCAAAGAGATAATTGTTCAAAGTTTTGATGTTAGTACAGAAGGTCAGATTGATCAGATTAGAAACCTTATTTCCAGCGGTGCAGATCTGATACTGGTGAATCCTGCTGATGCCACGGCTTTAACCCCGGTTATTGCAGAAGCTAAAGCACAGGGTGTAATTGTAATTGGAACAGATACAGAACTTTCTTCACCTGATGCTGTCAATGTAGCTATTGATCAAAAAGAGTGGGCAGCAATTTCTGCTCGTTGGTTAGTGGCAAAGATGGGTGGGAAAGGTAATGTTGTATGTATCAATGGATTTGCCGGTCATCCTGCCAATACAGCGAGAGTTAAAGGTTATACCGAAGTATTTAATGCTAACTCGGGAATAAAAATTCTAAATGAAGTAAATGCTGATTGGGATAATGCCAAAGGGCAGGCTGCTATGGCAGATATGCTGGCAACTTTCCCTTCTATTAACGGTGTATGGGTTCAGGATGGTATGGCTGCCGGTGCTTTACGTGCTATTCAAGCTGCCGGAAGAGATGATATTTTCTCAACTGGTGAAGCCCGTGTTGACTTTCTCAAAATGTGGAAAGCTGAGGATTTAGATATGATTGGTGTCGCCAATCCTCCAGGAGCTATGACTTCTGCTTTCTTTGTGGGTATGCAGATGCTTGCGGGAAAAGAATTTAAAGATGGAATTTTTGAAGGTCCCTATGGAAATACTATCTATGTTCCCATACCTACAGTTGTTACTAATCTCAACTTTGATACAGTTTTCAATGCTTATAAAGACTATCCTGATTATTATGCTGTTGATGGATATCTTACAGAAGCACAGGCTGCAGCTTATTTTAAATAAAATGTTCTGTTTTTATTGAACAATATCTTCCGGAGGATTCTGTTAAGAATCCTCCGGGATACAAATAACCAGGTTAGGTATTTAATGATTCCACTATTAAAGTTAAAGGGCGTTTCAAAGCGATTTGGAGGTGTTCATGCTCTTCGTCAGTGTAATTTCTCCCTTCAAAGTGGGGAGATTCACTTTCTAATTGGTGCCAATGGTTGCGGAAAGAGTACCCTTAGTAAAATTATAGTTTGTGCCCTGGAGAAAGATTCCGGGGAAATCCTTTACAATGGAAACCCTGTAAATTTTTCAAATCCTGGTGATGCCCGTCAAGCGGGAATTGATGTTGTATATCAGGAATTGAGTCTGATTCCAGATCTTAGTGTTCAGGAAAATATGTTTCTCGGCAGCAGGAATCAGGGGAAATTAGGCTTTACAGATACAAAAGCTCAGGAAAAAATCTGTCGTGCTGCATTAGAACGATTTAAGGGGGTTGTTTCAGAAAATCTTACTCCTGATATTCCTGTAAATCGTTTGACAGCAGATGAGAGGCAGATTGTAGAAATATTAAAGGTTTTTATTAGAGAGCCAAAAGTAATTATTCTCGATGAAGCTTCATCTTCCCTTCATAGCACACAAGTTGAAATACTTTTCAATTTAGTCAGGGAATTAAAAGAAAAGGGACATTCGGTAATTATGATCTCACATAAAATGAAAGAGCTTTTTGAGATTGGAGATAGAGCAACCATTATAAGAAATGGTTTAACTGTCGCAACTGTTGAACTCAAAGAGAGTTCCCATGAAGAAATAGTGACTCATATGGTTGGTGAGCAGTATTTCTCAGCTGATAAAATAAATCGTGTACCAAAAGATGAAATATTCTTAACCATCAAGGATTTGTCTGCAGGGAAGCTTAAAGATATTAATCTTACCTTGTTTAAAGGGGAAATCCTTGGTCTGAGTGGGCTTCAGGGTCAGGGGCAATCAGAATTACTACTGACACTATTTGGAGGACATCCAGAATATAAGGGAGATCTTTTTCTTGATGGGAAAAAACTGAATCTTCGTTCTCCTGCTCATAGTGTTCGAGATGGGTTTGCCTATATTTCCGGAGACAGGAAATCATATGGAGTTTTCCCTGTCAGATCTATTCTGGAAAACACCGTTTTAGCCTATCTTAAAAAAACTGGCCGTAAATTTTTTTCCAGAAAAAGTTTAAGATCTGAAGTACTTCCTATTTTGGAACGATTAGATCTGATTTATGACAATCTTGATGATTCAATTTCCCAATTGAGTGGTGGAAACCAGCAAAAAATCATTATTGGTCGTTGGCTGATGACCGGACCAAAAGTTATACTGATGGATGACCCTACAAAAGGGGTTGATATAAAAACAAAAGAAGAGCTCTATGCATTGATGAAAGAGCTATGTGATACAGGAGTTTCTATTATCTGGAATTCCTCTGAAGACCAGGAGATTCTAAGGAATGCGGACAGGGTGCTGGTACTGAATGATGGTTGGATTGTAGATGAACTCCGAGAGGATAGATTGAGTGAATACGAACTTTATAAAGCTGCAATGGCTTAGGACCGGATGGAAGGAACGCTTCCGTAAGGCTCCATATTTATTAGCGATTGCTATAGTAATTATATTAATGATTCTTTTGGGAATTCGGAACCCCGGATATTTGAAGCTGGCTTCCCTTACAATAAAATTGAAATCCTGGATGCCTTTATTGTTTGCAGCGTTTGGACAAACCTTTGTTATTCTTACCGGGGGAATAGATCTTTCTCAAGGTTCTATGATAGCACTTGTTAATGTTATTATCGTCCAGGTTATTATGCTATTTGGAGGTTCTTTGCCAGGGATGCTTTTTGCAGTCTCAGTTGGTATTATTGTGGGAACTCTTGCCGGAATAATAAATGGACTAATTTTAACTCGCCTCAGGCTGCAGCCATTGATTACTACTTATGCTACAGGAATTATCTGGCGCGGATTTGCTTTGTCAGTGATGAATGAACCTGGAGGGGAGGTTCCTATGAGTTTTTATTATTTTTTCTCCGGTTCGTTTCTTTTTATTCCTATACCTGTCTGGTTTTTATCTTTTATAGTTGGAATATATTTATTTCTTTTAAGGCGAGGAGCTGTGACTCAGTTGAAAGCTATTGGCGGCTATACAATAGGAGCTTTTGAGTCCGGTATAAATGTTGATCGTAAAAGAGTTCTGGCGTATGGGCTCAGTGGTTTTTTTACAGCTTTAGCAACTATAGCAATTATAGGAGAAACAATTTCCGGAAGTCCCCTTGCAGGGACGGGATATGAACTGGAAGCAATAAGTTCTGCAGCCATTGGGGGGGCAAGTTTATCCGGAGGCTTTGGCAGTCCTATAGGAAGCCTGTTTGGAGGGATAATAACCAGGCTTGTAAACGATGTCATATTCTTTTACGGTATAGATGTTAAATATCAGCAGCTTATGCAGGGTCTTATAATTATTCTCGCCCTTTCTTTTGGTGCGCTGTTAGCACAGTCATTGAGCAGGAGCGATAAATGAAAAATTTAAAGCCAGTACTAATTTACGTAAAAAATCCGACTGTGATCGCAACAGGTATTGCACTCTTACTTCTGGTTGTAGGAGAGTTTAGAGCACCTGGATTTGCTAAATTTTCTCAAATTATCAATATGCTCACTGTCGCTTCCTTTCTTGGAATTGTTGCTGCGGGGCAAAATCTTGTTGTACTTTCAGGGAAAGGTGTAATAGACCTTTCTGTCGGTAAAATGGTTACACTGGGTGCTATTTTGGGAGGTGCAATAGCTAATGGAATGGATTCAGGCGTAGTTCTTGCTTTCATGGTAGTTATGATTGTTACTTTTTCAGTAGGTATCCTGAATGGAATAGGTGTGACATTAATAGGCATTCCTCCACTCATAATGACTCTCAGTATGGGAATTGTTGTTGAATCGATGAGCCGCTTTGTGACAGGGGGACTTGCTGTTAAAGGAGCCACCCCTATAATGTCAACTATTGTAACAGGTCGTTTTTTAGATATTCCCGGAATTATTTATATATGGATTGTATTTACTGTTTTAATGATTTTTTTTCAAAATAATACACGTTTTGGGATGAGTCTCTATAATATGGGGAATAATGATGAAGCTGCCCGTTTATCCGGGCTCAATGTAACCTGGTTACGGATAACTACTTATGGATTAAGCTCTATGCTTGCCGGACTGGCAGGATTCTTTTATCTGGGATACTTAGGTTCTATCTATAATATTTCTTTAGGAAATAAGTATACCCTCGCATCGGTTGTTGCAGTCGTTGTTGGAGGAGTTTCATTATCAGGAGGGAAAGGCGGATATTTAGGTGTTGCAGTAGGTTGTATTCTTCTTCAGTTTCTGGAAAGCTTTCTGACAGTTCAGAGCATTCCTCCATGGGGAAGAGAAGTTATTATGGGGGTCACTTTGTTAGTACTCCTGACTGCTTATGCCCGTGAAAAAAAGTTAAGGCAATGAACCGAATATATATCTGATGAATAAAATAAAAGGAGGAAAATTTGACTATAAATTATGAATCTTTGGCAAAAATGATTGATCATTCTCTTCTTCATCCTACTATGACAGATGCGATCTTAAAAGAAGAATGTGCTGTAGCTGCGAAATATAATGTGGCATCAGTCTGCATTAAACCTTATGCTATATCCCTTGCAGTTGAGGCACTAAAAAGCAGCAAAGTGCTGGTTGGTACGGTTATTGGGTTTCCTCATGGCAATAGCAGCACAGAAATAAAAGTAGCAGAAGCAGTCTCCTCTGTATTGGCTGGAGCAGTGGAAATCGATATGGTTATCAATATTGGTAAAACTCTTGGGGGAGATTGGGTCTACGTGGAGAAAGAGATCCGGGAAGTAAATGATGCTGTTATTGGAAATGGTGCTATCTTGAAGGTCATTTTTGAAAATGATTTTATGAAAGAAACTGAAATTATCAGGCTTTGTGAAATTTGCAGTTCTGTCGGTGTTGCCTTTGTGAAAACGTCCTCAGGTTATGGATTTACAAAGCAGGAAAATGGTATGTACTCCTATAAGGGTGCTACTTCAGCCCATCTAATAATAATGAGAAAACACACCTCACCTGAGATAGCGGTCAAAGCAGCTGGTGGTATTAGAACCCTGAAAGATCTGGTATATGTTAAATTGCTAGGTATAAGCCGTGTTGGTGCGACTGCCACTGCAGTTATGATGGAAGAAGCAAAAAGACGTCTAAATACAGGAGAAGATCTTAACAATCTCGTAGAAGAAGATTATCAGATTGGCGGTGGCTATTAGGAGGTAGTATGTATAATAAAAGTGTTGCAGTTATAGGGACGGGGTTCATTGGTCCTGTTCATGTAGAAGCTCTCCGTCGTCTTGGTATTAGTGTGAAAGGTATGCTGGGAAGCAGCCCTGAAAAATCCAGTTTAGCAGCAGAAAGCATGGGACTTCCTGTGGGATACTCTTCGTTGGAAGAATTACTTAAGGATGAAGAAATCGGCTCAGTTCATATTACCTCTCCCAATAAATACCATTTTGAACAGGTTAAAAAGTCTCTGGAAGCAGGTAAGCATGTTATGTGTGAAAAACCCTTGACTATGAATTCAAAAGAATCTGCCCAATTGGTTGAAATAGCTTCTGATTCCGGATTAATTTCAGGGGTAAACTACAATATTCGATATTATCCTCTTAATATAGAAGCTCGTGTGCGGGCTCAAAAGATGGAATCTATTCATGAAATATATGGAGGTTATGTTCAGGATTGGCTCTTGAAGAAAGATGATTACAATTGGCGTGTAATGTCTGATATAAGTGGGCCTCTAAGGGCAGTTGGTGATATTGGAACACACTGGTTAGATTTGGTTACCTTTATAACAGGAAAAACTATAGAATCTGTTTGTGCAGATCTATATATAATACATCCTGTGAGAAAACGTCCCCTAGGAGAAGTAAAAACATTCTCAAATGAAACATTATCCGAACTTGAAGATGTTCATATTGACACAGAAGACGGGGGGAATATCCTTATCCGGTTCAGTGATGGAAGCAGAGGGAATCTACGGGTTTCACAAGTTGCTGCTGGTCGAAAAAATCGTATCAGTTATGAAATTTGCGGCTCTGAAGATACCATTGCCTGGGACGGTGAATCCCCTAATAATCTCTGGATTGGAAAGCGGGACTATATGAACCAGGAACTTATAAAAAATCCGGCTATTCAGTCTTTTGAATCAAACTACGTCACAAATTATCCCGGAGGTCATGCAGAAGGGTTCCCTGATAGTCATAAACAATGTTTTAGATCTTTTTATGATAAAATTAATGGCAAAAAAACTATAGTTCCTCACCCTAGTTTTTCAGATGGCCATAAAGAGATGCTTCTGTGTGATGCCATACTGGAAAGTTCCAAGGCCTCTGCCTGGGTAAAAATCAAAAAATAAGGGAGAAAAATATGATGCAATTAGGGTTTGTTTCAGCTATTTTACCGAATTTAAATTTTGAAGAAGTAATGGATAAAGCTTTCGAAATTGGGTATTCCTGTGTAGAGTTAATGTGTTGGCCTAAAGGAAAAGCAGAACGAAGATATGCAGGAATTACCCATATTGATGTGAATTCTCTGGGTGATGCAGAAGCTGAACATATAAAAAATAAATGTAAAGAATCTGGAGTGGCCATAAGCTCTTTAGGTTATTATCCAAATCCTCTGGATCCTGATCTGGCTATTGCTAAAAATGCTGTGGATCATATTAAAGCTGTAATAACGGGATCAGCCAGACTTGGTATAGGCAGGGTTAATACTTTTGTTGGCAGAGACTGGACTAAGTCCATCGATAATAACTGGCAAGGCTTTCTAAGCACATGGAAAGATATTATTTCATTTGCTGAAGAAAAAGGGGTAAAGGTTGGCATCGAAAATTGTCCTATGTTTTTTACTGACGATGAATGGCCTGGTGGTAAAAATTTAGCTACAACTCCAGCAATATGGGAAAGAATGTTTAATGACATTCCTTCTGAGTTTTTTGGTTTGAATTATGATCCTTCTCATTTTGTATGGCAGCAGATGGATCATGAAGCACCACTTCGTGATTTTGCAGATAAAATATTTCATGTTCATGCTAAAGATATCCGAGTTGACAAGGATAAATTGAATCGAGTAGGAATTTTGGCAAATCCCCTGGAATATCACACTCCCAAATTACCTGGTGCAGGAGAAATTGACTGGGGACATTTTTTCTCTGTTTTAGGAGATACAGGTTATGATGGTTCAGTATGTGTGGAAGTAGAAGACCGTATCTTTGAAGGCAGTGATAAAATGAGGATTAAGTCTCTTGAACTATCATACCGCTATTTAATGAATTATCTTGCCTGAGAAGAAAAAAATAATACTGCTATCTCTAATTAAGTGATCATTATTTTATATTGTAACCACATGATTTCAGTGTTATTCTTAAAAATCAGGGAGATAATCTATAATGTTTTCAAATAGAATATCCGATGGCTCAAAATCATGTTTAAGAGAGAGGCTGTAATGGATGCGGTAAGGAATTTGGATCAACTTG
>JAJRQE010000290.1 GCA_024280415.1 Spirochaetota bacterium
GTTGGCGATCATTTATCGGAAATTGGAAATCATCGTCAGATTCTTTGTATAACACATCTTGCCTCCATAGCAGTTCATGCCGATAACCATATTAAGGTGGTAAAAATCACCGAAAAAGGCAGAACAATTACCACTGTAGAGCAGGTTTCTGAATCTGGAAGGGTTCTGGAAATAGCCAGGATGCTTTCCGGAGATAGTTCAGGTTCTGCCTCACTTGATCATGCCAGAGAATTACTGGAGAAATATGGTGTGAAGAGTATTTAATTTTGTGGTATAGGGGTTTAGGAAACACCGGGTACTGTTTCCATGATCAGAGGAGTTTTGGTGGGTAAAATAAGTAGCACAGCCAGAAAAAAATATACTGAACGTATAAAAGAGTATAAATTACAAATAGAGGAGATTCGAACCAGAGAGAAGAATGTTCTGAGTGTAATAAAGGATCAGGATGGTGATGCCTCATATAAAAAACTGGTTCTTGCCGATGAGAGTCTTAATATGGTTTCATATTATATTTTAATGAATCAATTGTCTCTCTCTTTTTTGGGTGTAAAGAACGAAGCAATGCTTAATGACGCAAGGAAGAGATGTTATCAGGCAATTATTTATATTGAACAGGTTGTAACGGACTATATAGATGCCCCCTTTTCCGATTATGAGGATATGATTGAGAAAATAAGTAATTATTCTGATGATCAAAAACTGGCACTTATAAAGAAACTGGGTTTTTCCATCGAATCTGTAAAAGATGGATATGGAGATAATACAAGGTGGAAATGGTCCTTTGTCGAGGTTGAGGGTCGTTTTGGAACTATTGCAAAAAATTTGATAAATTTAAAAACATTTGTTGCAGGAATGGATCCCCGGGTTGAGGGGTACGAGATACGAATACGGCATCTGGATATGGTAAAGGAACTACTGAATGAGTCAGCAAAGCGCTATAGGGAAAAGTATGAGCTTTCAACTTTTAGAATTGATGACTTTAAGAAAGCTATTCAGTATCTTTCGGCACATAGAAGGCTCCTGGCAATGCTTGGTGAATCAGGACCCAATGAAGAATTGAAAAAGAAGATTGAAATCTGGAAAGCAAAAATGGATGCTGACCAGCGTAAAAAAGAATCAACCAAAAAATAATTTTTATGGCAATTCTAAATTGAAATTATTTTTATACAGAAACATCTATTGATATAAATTATAATTCCGGGAGAGATGCAGTTTGAAAATAATAAGGCGATCCTTTGTTGTTATTATCCTGATTATATACTTTATTATTTTTGGAAGAGTTCTTCCTGTGGAGATATCAATCGTTCCGGAATGGTCAGCTAATCTCGATACAATCTCTTTTTCAAAACCGGATCCGGACTCTGATCCTGAACCATTCAGGCTGGGTAGCAGATTTGGCTATATTTATTCTGATGGAAGGATAAGCTATCTGGAAAATCTAATGTATGGTGTGGCTATAGATGGAAATGGTTTTATAAACTATTCCAGTCAGAATGATCTGCTGGTTGTTCGTGACAGAGAGGGTTCCTTTTTAAATACGATAAGCACCCCTGGGTATCCTTTTTTTTCAGGAGGCCGGAGGTTTATTGTTTTTTATGATAACAGCCGTATCAGTGAAATTGATGAGATGGGTAATTTATTGTGGGAGAAATCTTTTGGATCTCTTATTACCTCTGTCTACGGAACGCAGGATTATCTCTTTGCAGGGACAGTGGATGGTGAATTTCAAATTCTTGATGGTAGTGGAAATACACTTTTTGAATATGAGAGCAGAAAGAGCAGAATAAATGTTATATATGGAGGCTCTGTTTCTGATAACGGTGAAGTTCTTCTGATCCTTTCGGGTATTGATCCTCAGGTTGTTTCTCTCTGGGTAAAAGAGGGGGATACTTACAAGGTTGAATCCAGATGGGCAGTCGACGAAGAAGTTCGAAGGCAGGCTGCTCTGGGGTTTTCTGAGGATGGGTTATATGCCTTTGTTGAAGGTGAAAACTCATTCATGATTATTGATCTAAAAAGGAAACGATTAAAATCTCTGGAGTTGACAGGGCGACTGCAAACTATCAATTTTCCAGGAGAGGATCAGCTGCTCTATATTCTTGGGAAGGATCGGGATGGATACTACTTAACAGGTTTCGAACCAAATGGGATCAGATTGTTCTTCCGAAGATTGGATGGAGATAAGGTTATGTTTAAAAAGGAGCCTTCCATGATGGTTCTGGGAATAGATAACAGACTTTTTGGATTTTCTTTGGAGTCGATGTAATGAAACGTGCAGGTTTTTCTTTTCTTTTGATTTTGTTTCTTTATCCCCTGTTTGGTTTTCAGTGGCCTGCAGAGGATGTTGTTCTTGTTTCAACATTTGGGGAATCAAAATTTAACAGCTACCTTAAGGGTATTGATCTTGCCGGGGTATCACAGGATATCCACCCGGTAGCCCCCGGGGAGCTTGTATTTTATAATAATCAGGGGGAAAGCCGGATGGATCTGTCTTCCGGCCTGGGGACCTATGCTATTTATCAGCATAAAAACGGGATACGAACCCTGTACGGTCATTTGGAAAAGGACTCTGTTAATCCTGGGGAAAAAAATGTCAATGAGAATGATAGTATTGGTAGAATGGGATCTTCGGGTAATGCAGTAGAAACATCTCTTCATCTTCAGGTTATAGATACAGAATTTGAGAAGTATATTAATCCTCTCCTTTCATTTCCTCTGCTGGAGGATGAGAGCATTCCTAAAATTGAAAATGTGTATCTGATTTCTGAGAAAGGCGAGTCTGCTCTAAACTCTGAATCTGTAATACATTCGGGTATTTTTGGAATAAGTGCAGAGATATATGATTTGAGTGAAAATACAGGATACTACTGTCCTGTAGCACCATTTTCAATTTCCCTGTATATAAATGGGGAAAATCTGGCAAATTTCAATTTTGAGTCTATCAGGGAAGATAAAGGTGAGATTATCATGGAAGGTGCCAGTGATGGGATTAGCTATAAATCGTTTTACAGAGATCAACGGGAGTATTTTCTTGGCGAATTCGAACTTAATCAGGGAGATGCAATAATCGAAATCTCTGTTAAGGATTTTTCCGGGAATGAGGGGATAAAAATAATACCGTTAAAAGTAAGGGAGTAGAATTGAAGACATACTCCAGTATACCCTCAAATGAAAGAATAGTTGATATCTGCTGCGGTGTTTGCGGAAGTTCCGATAGAAAGAATTATTGGGAATATGGGGGATATGCCTTTTCCAGATGTACCAGCTGTGGGTTGATCTATCAGTCTTCCCAGCCGGAGCAGACAGACCTTTTCTTCAGATATGATGATAAGTACTTTGAATATGAAATTTCCAACGAAAAACCTTTTTTTGATCTGATGCTGAAAACTCTGTCAGATCTTGATTTCAGCAATCGGACAGAAGAGTTGGTGGGTGATAATCCTGAATTCCTCGATGTAGGTTGTGCTACAGGTTTACTCCTTGAGTATATGGAGAGTTTGGGATGGAAGGGGCGGGGGGTTGAAATATGTACTCCTGCTGCACTCTATGGGAAAGAAAAGAGAGGCCTTGATATCTTTAATGGTTCTCTTCTAAATGCCTCCTATTCTAAAGGCCAGTTTTCTGTAATTCACTCTTCCCATCTTATTGAACATCTGACGGACCCTGCTGAATATATTAGAGAAACTTATCGTATTTTGAAGCCAGGAGGGTTGTTTATTACAACAACTCCAAATGCATCAAGCCTTCAGCGCTGGCTTTTTGGCAGAAACTGGAGGTCTGCGATTGCAGATCATATGTTTCTGTTCTCAGTAAGAACACTATCATCATTAATTAGTTCAAAAGGATATACCTTTGTTTCTTTCAAAACATGGGGTGGGCTGCCTGCCGGTCTGGCTCCGGGGGTTATAAAGAAACCTCTGGATTTCCTGGCTAAAAAATTCAATTTTGGTGATGTTTGTGTTATTCTTGCACAAAAGCCATATTGATCTACACTTATAATTTTAGAAATATACCATGTTTTGTAATTATCTCATTTAGAGTGTCCGAATTTATAAGAAGTATCCTGCTCATAGTCAGCAGCTGCTCCAGTAACCGTTGTGTTTCTGCATCGTTCTTAAAATCATGGTTTTCGATTTTTTTGCTCCATTTTTTAATATGCTCAAAAATAAGGTTCTGGGAAATTGTTATTTCCGGTTCGATTCCCCCAATTTGCGCAATTTTATACAACCTGTAAATATACTCGACAGATATGGTATCGGTAGGGGAGTAGTATTTATCGAATTGTGCAGATAGATATCCTGATAGTCTGGATGTAATATCAGATTTTTCAATTTCAATTTTAAAATTCCCAACAAACTGAAGGAGGTTTTCAATTGTGTCGAGATCGGTTTCTGATAAGTATTTATCAGGATTCGACAGAATATTCTTAAGCTGGGAGTTGGCAACCAGTTCTGAAGTGTTCCGAATAGTCTTTGAGATTGGGATATTAAGCATCTGAATATATTCCCAGGTATTGGAGAGTTCAATAAATCTTTTACGGCTGTAAATATTATACATTTTTTCCGTATTGGATAAAAATATATCTGCTGTTTTTTTTCTGAGGTCTTCAGATAAATCCATCAATACCACCCTTGATTGTTTCGTGGGTTTCGAATTATCAGATATATTCCTTATTGAAATATCTTTAAGAGATATGTCATTGCTTGTTATTTCAAATATAAATTCCCTGGTAGTTGTTCTTTCAGTTATTCTTAATCTGCTTTTTCGTAATTTATCGGATACTGTATCTGAGAATTCCAGAAGGGAGAAGTTACCGTAGTCAGCGGGTTGTTCTTTGTTGTCAGAGTCGGACATCCTTTCGAGAAGGAAATTAACAGCTGCTTCAATCTCACCTTTCTGTCGGGATACCAGAGACTGATAGATATTCTTACCTGTTCC
Source organism: Spirochaetota bacterium (assembly GCA_024280415.1). GTDB lineage: Bacteria > Spirochaetota > Spirochaetia > B11-G9 > B11-G9 > JAJRQE01. The sequence continues at coordinate 4,939 of JAJRQE010000290.1, forward strand.
TTTATTCTTTATATTACTATGAGCTTTTTCAAGATAGTGCAGAAGTATTTCTGAAAGATCTTCATCTGTAAAATCACTATAGATCTCAATTGCTCTCATGGCATACTTTAAATTCTGCACAGGTTCTATTCCTGAGAGCTCAGAAAAAAACCATCCGCATGATGTAAATGTATACATTCTGAATTTCTGACCTTCAAGGAGTCTGAAAAGTGTTGTTTTGTTTTTTGTGGTTCTGCACCCCTCTTTTACGACTCTGATAAAAAAGTTCTCCTGAGTCTCTGATTCTGTAAGGACAGCTATGTATTCATCAAGTATTTCTGAAGGTTCAATATTTGAGAGTTTCGCTACTTCGTTTTTAAATATAGATACGAGTCTGCTGCTCAATGCTGTATATCCTTCCCTTACAGGGGTTCTCCATTTCTGATCCCATCCCTCTTTTCCTCCGGTATTGCAGCCGCAGTCTTTGTACCATCTGGAGACTCCGTGGAAACAGCTCCAGGAGGTTCCCTTGTTCTGTTCCCCTGCTTTCAGCCGTACCCTGTAGCGTGGTGGGTGGGTTTCCAGATAATTCCCGTAGTTTGTTAAAGTGAATTTATCCTCATCATTTATTTTTTTAATGAGGGCTGCAAGCCCCATGTCTCCAAACGGTTCATGGTGTCCATAAATTTCACCATCAGTAGCTGTATGGATCAGATAGGAAGATTCGTCTGGTTTGATAAGTTTTAATAATTGCTTGTAGAGTATGTCTGCATCCTGGAGATAATGACCGAAACTTATCCCCTGTGCCAGGATATTATTGTAGAAAAACAGGGCTATTGATCCCTTTTTTCTTTCAATGATATATGCTCTCTCTGATGGTGCGGGCTGATCATTCAGCATCTGCCAGTTGTCTGAATCGATGTGTTGAATGGCTTGAGCCTGCCATGGGGAAAGGATAATGTATTTGATTTTACTCTCTATGAGAAGATCTATAATCTGATAGTTAACAGCAGTCTCAGGCAGCCATATTCCCTCGGATTCCCTGTTAAAATGTGATTCAAAATCTTTTAAACCCCATGAAATTTGAATTTCTGCATCTTTCGGGGAATCCAGAGGCAGAATTGTATGGTTATACCCCTGGGCTATAGCGTTGCCATGTCCGTTGTTTCTCATGATGCTCAGTTTGTCTGCTTCGAGTATCTTTCTGTAGATGTTTGGAGCCTTGTTTTTGAGCCAGCTCATAAGAGTAGGGCCAAAATTGAATGACAGATATTCATAATTATTGACTATATCCCGAACAAGGCCGTCTTTATCCAGATATCTTGAGAAGGCATTGGCGCCGTAACATTCTCTGGTTATCCTCTGATTCCAGTCGTGGAATGGTTTTGCCGAATCTTGTAGAGGAACCAGTCCTGTCCATGGGTTTTCTCTAGGGGGCTGGTAAAAATGACCGTGTAGTATCATGGAATTTTTCATAACTGAGAGTTTCTTACATAAAAGGTGTTGTGTAAAGGCTTCCTGTATTTAAAAGAAAATAGATGATCTTTAAGCTAAAGATTAGAGAGAATAATGATATAGAATCTTTCCTGACAGTTTGTTGAGGGTTGACATAGATTGGAGATTTAAGGAAGAATGGCAATATAATGTAGCGAGGAAGTTATGACTAGAGACCGTTTATCTTCATATTCTTTATTTGATCTTTATAAGATTGCTGAGAATAAAGGAATAAAGTACAACTATTCTGATGCTAACAGGGAAGAGCTTGTTGAAATCATCCTGGATGCTTTCGAAGAAGATGAAAATGAGCGTGAAATTACAAATAATGCGGCAATGCAGCTTAAAAGCAAAAAATACGATATTCTTCAGGATTATGAGCTAGAGGCTCAGGAGAAGAAAGTCTATTCAATTCCAGACAGATACAATGAGACAAGGATAGTTCTTCTCCTCAGAGATCCTCACTGGGCCTATACCTATTGGGATTTAAATGAAAACATGGTTTCTGAATTGAAGAATGAACTATTTTTTGAGGGTTTTTTTCTTAGAGTGTTTGAGTTGAAAGAGAAGAAGAGTTTTGGGGGAGATTCCTATACTAAGGATAATATCCTGGATTATTATGATATTCCTGTTGATGAGGGTGATGACAGCTGGTATATAAATCTTGGTAAAATAGGCAAGTTTTTCGGGATTGAGCTGTGCAGTCTTGTTTATGGAAAGGAAAAGATCTTAAGCAGGTCAAATATAATTAAGAGCCCCAGAGGTTTTGTTGCGGAGAATATTGAAAATATATCCAATGATCCGGGAATGATGACACTTCTGCTGTCAGGACTTTGGGATTATAATGTAAAAGGGGAAAATGTTCTTCCACAGCGGATTATTTCGATTATGGAGAGCCAGGATTTGTCTTTTAATAATTAAGGTTCTTGCAAAAAAAATATTTTTAAGGAATAAATATGGCAAAGGGTTTTTTAGGGTTTGTGCTTCATGCACATCTTCCTTTTGTAAGACATCCGGAATATGAAAGATTTTTAGAGGAAGATTGGCTTTTTGAAGCTATATCTGAGACTTACCTCCCTCTTTTACGAATGTTTAACAGACTTCTTGAAGATAAAATTAAATTTAAACTGACATTTTCTATTTCACCAACTCTCTCAGAAATGCTTACAGATGATCTTTTAATGAAACGTTATATGGCCTATGTTGAGAATCGAATAGAGCTTGGAGAAAAAGAACTTGACCGGACTAAGAATGAGCCTGAAGTAAACAGGACTGTGCAGATATATCTTGATCTTTTTAGAAAGAATCTTGAAGATTTTAACGGACTTTACAGGCAGAATATTCTTTGGGGATTCAGGAGTCTTGAAAAAGAGGGAGTTCTTGAGATAATAACCACAGCATCAACCCATGCTTTTCTTCCTCTTTTTGAGGAATATCCCCAGGCTCTGGAAGCACAGATTCAGAATGCTGTTATTTCTCACGGGCGTAATTTTGGAACCAAACCCAGTGGGTTCTGGCTGCCGGAATGCGGATATTTTCCAGGTCTCGAAAAGTATCTAAAGGCAAATAATATTAAATATTTCTTTGTTGCAGAACATGGGATTTTACTAAGTGACAGAAAACCGGAGAATGGAGTATACGCACCTCTCCAGCTGCCCAATAAGACATTTGCCTTCGGCAGGGATTACTCTCTGACTGAAGCTGTGTGGTCTGCTGATACGGGTTATCCCGGCGATCCTGTTTACCGGGATTTTTACCGGGATATCGGATATGATCTTCCTCTTGATTATATAAGACCCTATATTCATGAGCCTGATGTCAGGGTAAATACGGGCTATAAGTACTATGCTGTTACCGGGGATACCGACGATAAAAAGTTCTATAATTCCGAAGCAGCAAGGATAAGAATAGAAGAGCATGCAGAAGATTTTATCCGGAAACACCTCGATCAGATTGAAAAGCTCGAGGGTTTGATGGATAAGATTCCATTCTTGATAACCCCCTATGATGCCGAACTGTTCGGTCACTGGTGGTTTGAAGGTGTTGAATGGATGGAACTTGTAATTAGAAAGGTTCATGACCGCAGTGATGATCTTCAAATGATAACTCCCCTTGATTATCTTTCCCGTGTTCCTGAAAGTCAGGTTGGTGTTCCTTCTTTCTCAAGCTGGGGAAACAAGGGTTATTCCGAGGTATGGATAGACGGGAAGAATGACTGGATATATCGGCACATTCATAAAGCGATAGACAGAATGACCGAGCTGGTATTCAGATATCCTGATGAGAGCGGTTTAAAGCTGAGGGTTCTCAATCAGGCTGCAAGAGAAGTTCTTCTGTGTATGGCCTCTGACTGGCCCTTTATAATGAAAACAGGGACAACTGTGCCCTATGCTGTAAAGCGGATAAGGGAACATATACATAATTTCAACTATATATATGATAACCTGAGAAGGAATACAGTTGATACAGGATGGCTTACAAAGGTTGAACGAAAAAATAATGTATTTCCTGATCTTGACTACACTATTTTCGGGGCATCCCGGTAGGGGATGCCAGTTCCTGAAGCTCTCTGCCTACGACAAGCTCCAGATAGAAGTATCTGCTTATCTCGTATCGTTTATCCTCTGTCGATATCCTGAATACTCTGTAGATTATAGTCTTCGGTGACTTGAGTGGTAGTCTTGCAGGGGTGCCGTTTATATCCACAAGTTGATTGAAAGTCAGCTGATGTTCAATTTCTATTTCGTCCCCTTCGGGATATTTTAGTATGTTTGTATAAATCGTCATTTTTATCTCTAATATGTTTATTTTATCTATTGTAGTCCCGAAAATCGACAACTACTATACATCTGTTAGGTGGATAGTATCGGCAACTTGTCCATTTCCCTTTAATAAAATTTCTCATCTGTTGACAATTGAATTTATTAGGGTAGTATATACAGAGGAGTGGGTAAAAGTGGGTAAAATTATCATAAAGTGGATTTTAAAGTGATAAATGGGGAATATAGGAATTCTTTGGATGATAAGGGACGGTTTCTTATCCCGTCAAGAATCCGGAATGAGATAGAAGGAAGTATCCTCGTAATAACAAGAGCTGTAGAAAAATGCCTCTGGATTTTTACCCCTGAAGAGTGGGAGAAGATTTCCCGATTAATAATGGGTTCGTCTTCAATGTTTAATTCAAGAACCAGGCTTCTCCAGCGAAGGATAATAGCCCCTGCTCAGGAATGTGAAATTGATAAATCAGGAAGAATTACAATTCCTCAGACTTTAAGACAGTCTGCATGCCTTAGTTCGAAAAAGGAAGCAATTATTCTTGGAGTGCACAATTATATGGAGCTTTGGGATGTTGATGCATACGATAACTACCTCCTGGATAGTGAAGATGATTTTCTGGAAGCAGCAGAGGATCTGGATAAGCTTCTTAGGGAAGGTGCTTAGAGATGCCTGATAAGATTAAAGTAGATACAGGGTCGTTCATGGATATATCGCATAAATCAGTCCTTAGGAAGGAAGTTCTTGAATTTCTTTCGCCCTCGAAAGAGGGAGGTCTGCTGATAGACTGTACTCTTGGTGAAGGAGGGCATAGTGAGTCCTTTCTCTTATCGGATAAGAGTCTGAGTGTTGTCGGTCTCGATGCAGATGAAGCTATTCAGAGGGTTGCTAAAAGGCGACTGGAGGTTTTTGGAGACCGGATCAGGTTTTATAATATCTGGTTTAACACTTTTTTCCGTGATTATCCACTGGGAGATGAACGACCTGATTCTATATTGTTTGATCTTGGAATATCTGTATTTCATTATGAGAAGTCCGGAAGGGGTTTTTCTTTCAATCAGGATGAATCTCTGGATATGAGGCTTGAACCGGACCTTGAGATTTCTGCTGCAGATATTATCAACAACTATCCGGAAGAAGAACTTGCGGATCTTATTTACGAATTTGGAGAAGAGCGCTATTCCAGAAGAATCTCAAGAGCAATTATCAGGGCCAGAGTTAAGGAGAAAATTAGCACAACTATGCAGCTTGCAGGTATTATCCGAAGTTCTGTTCCCCCTGATTACAGGTATGGGAGACTTCATCCCGGAACAAGGACATTTCAGGCTTTGAGGATTGCAGTAAACGGTGAACTGGTCAGGCTCAGGACGGCTCTAAACGGGGCTCTTTCTGTTTTAAAGCCAGGAGGAAGGATGGGAGTAATATCCTTTCATTCCCTGGAGGACAGGATTGTAAAACATTTTTTCAGGGAAAAGAACAAGGCCTGTACCTGTCCTTCTGAATGGCCCGTCTGTAAGTGTGATGGCCGGCCTACTGTTAGAATTCTAACCAGGAAGGCTGTTATACCCTCAATGGAAGAGATTGGAGATAATCCTCCTTCCAGGAGTGCAAAATTTCGGGTTGTAGAAAAACTTGAGGATAAGGAGGTTTAGGTGTTACATAAAATTTTAATTCTATTGATAGTAGCAACTATTCCAGGAGTTGTTTTTCTAACTGTCAGACAGGTTTATACTTATGAAAAAATTGACGGAGAGGTTAATTCGCTTCTCATGGAGCAGAGAGAGCTTTTTGAACAGAATAAAAGAATGGTAACAAATATTTCTATTCTCAGTTCCCCTGAAAGAATAGATGAGCTTGCAGAAACTACTCTTGGACTGACTAAGGGGAGTGGGGACAGGATAATAATTAAAATTGACAGCGGGGCTGGGGATGAATGAACCTGTCCGGGTACTGTTTAAGGTCTCAGAGGCAGCTGGAAGATCCGGTGGGCGCTTTGTCTCTTTTGACAGTAAGGATCCCTCTGTAGTTTCCGTTTCGATCGATTCCAGGAAGATCTCCGAAGGAGATCTGTTTGTTGCTCTTCCCGGAGAGAATACTGATGGCCATGACTATATTTCCGGAGCTTTTGACTCCGGTGCTGCAGGGGCAATGATTTCTGAGAGCTATTTTTCTGAAATACTCAGTAAAAAGAGATCCTGTTCCGGAAATTTTATAGTTGTTAAGGATACTCTTTCGGGTCTTCAGTCTCTTGCGGCAAGCTGGGTTGCTGATTTTCCGGAATTGACAAAAATAGCTGTAACCGGAAGCAGTGGGACAAGTACAACCAAAGAGATTATTGGTGCTGTTCTATCCGGAGTTGACAGTACGATAATAAATGAAGGAAATCTTAACTCGGAAACCGGACTTCCTTTATCAGTTCTCAGGATAAATTCTACCCATAGATATGGTGTTTTCGAGATAGGTATTAATCATCCCGGAGAGATGAAGGATCTTGCTTCAGTTCTTAACCCTGATTATGCACTTATAAATAATATTGGTACGGCTCACATAGGTCTTCTGGGGTCGGAAGAGGGAATAGCCCGGGAGAAATCAGATATATTTTCTCAATTTAAAAGAGCTAATGTTGGTTTTCTTCCTTTAGAAGATAAATGGCTCTCCTATCTGGAGGAGAGGAATCCTGGTAAAACAGTCCTCTTTGGCCTTGGTACTGTAGGTGGAATTGAAAGTGCTGACAGTCTTGGTATGGAGGGATGGAAGATTCGATATAAAGGTGTTGATATTCTGTTAAAGCTTCTTGGACGTCATAATTTATCAAACGCAGTTGCTGCAATCAGTCTTACTGAGTATTTAGGTGTTTCACCGGAGAAGATTAAAGAGGGACTTGAAAGTATCGTACCGTTAAGGGGGAGAAGTCAGATTCTGACAGGTCGTTGCACTGTAATAGAGGATTCCTACAATGCGAATTCTGAATCTATGTCGGAAATGATCGATTTTATTTCCACCTCTGACTGGAAGGGCAGGGTTGTCCTTGTTCTGGGATCAATGAAAGAGCTGGGAGATTCTTCGGAATCTATTCACCGATCTGTAGGCTGCAGAACTGCAGAGCTGAACCCGGATCTGATCTTTTTTTATGGCGAAGAGATGGAATCAGCTTATACGGCTGCTCTGGAAAAAGGATATTCCGGAACTGCTGAGTTTTTAACTGATTATTCTGAGTTGGAAAATAAGATAAAAAACACTGTAGCAGATGGAGATCTTGTCCTTCTGAAAGGATCCCGTTCAATGGGTCTGGAACGCCTGAAGGATATCCTTTTGTCTGTTAAGGATGGTGCATATGCTTAGGGAATTATTTTTACCTCTAATTGATAAATTTTCATTTTTAAATATTTTTGAATATATTACGTTCCGGGCTGCCTATGCGGCAGTTACTGCATTACTCATCTCCTTTATTTTCGGTCCCAGGCTGATAAAAATATTAAAGAAGCTGAAAGCGGGACAGGAAATAAGAATTGATGGTCCCCAGACTCATCTGGTGAAATCAGGGACACCCACAATGGGAGGTGTTCTAATACTGACGGCAGTTATTATTTCTGTTCTCCTGTGGCAGGATCTGGGTAATTATCATACCTGGGTTTCCCTTTTATCTCTGGTCGGATTTGGGGCGATAGGTTTTGTGGATGACTATCTCAAGGTGTTCAGGAGGAGTTCCGATGGACTTCAGGCTCGCTTTAAATTTTCTGCTCAAATAGTTGTTTCTCTTATAATCGTTATGATTATCTATTTTAAAGATACCGGATATGCCACCCTGCTCTATGTTCCGTTTTTTAAATATCCTGTCCTCGATCTGTCGGTGATGTATATCCCTTTTGCAGTTATTCTGCTGGTGGGTTTTTCCAATGCTGTAAATCTGACTGACGGACTGGACGGTCTGGCTTCGGGTCTGCTTATTCTCGTGGGTCTTGCAATGGGAATAATAACCTATCTAACAGGAAGGGTTGATTATGCTGAGTATCTGCAGATCCCCTATATCAGGGATAGCGGGGAGCTGATGGTTTTGAGTTTTGCGCTGGTAGGTGCCTGTATTGGGTTTCTGTGGTATAACGCTCATCCTGCAGAGATGTTTATGGGTGATACAGGTTCTCTCTCTATGGGGGGAACCATAGGCGTGCTTGCACTCATGACTAAGAAAGAGATTCTTGTGATCATTATCGGTGGTGTCTTTGTTCTTGAGGCCTTATCGGTAATAATTCAGGTTGTTTCATATAAATTGAGAGGAAAGAGGGTGTTTAAGATGGCGCCCCTGCATCATCATTACGAATTAAAGGGGTGGGCAGAGAGTAAGGTTGTTATACGTTTCTGGATTATAGGTGGTCTTTTTACTATTTTAAGTCTTTCTACTCTGAAGATACAATGATGAGTTACGGTTTTTCAGCAGAAAAAATGGAGCCCAGATCAGGGGATTTTATGATGGTGCTTCTGATTATTCTTTTAGCAGGGATAGGTATATCCGCTCTGTTTTCTGCCTCATACTATTATGGAAATTACAAATTCGGTAATTCCGGTTATTTTTTTACAAGGCAGATTATGTTTATGATTGCAGGATCAGTCTTTGCCTTTGTTGTTTCCAGAATACCCCTTTCAATAATTTCGAGAATGATTCCTGTTATACTTCTAATCAGTTTTCTTCTCATGTTTGCAACATTTATTCCTGGTATAGGCAGGGAGATGATGGGAGGAAGGAGATGGATAGTTATTTCAGGAAGATCCTTTCAGCCTTCAGAATTTGTAAAGCTGGCTGTTGTGCTCTATCTGGCCTCCGTTCTGGGAAAAAAACATGATAGAATAAATGATTTTTTTAATACTATTCTTCCTCCTCTGCTCATGGGCTTTGTTTTTACTGCGATGATAGTGGCTCAGAATGATTTTTCCACTGCCTTTTTTGTATTGACTATAAGTCTGGCAATGTTTTTTATTGCAGGTGTCAAATATGTATATTTTGCTTTTATTTTTACTGCTGTTATTCCTGTCGCCGGAATGCTTCTTTTTTCAAGGGAGCACAGGGTCAGGAGAATAATTGCATTCCTGGATCCTTCCAGTGATCCTGTAAATGCGGGATACCAGGTTCTTTCTGCAAAACAGGCTCTTTCGAATGGTGGATTCTGGGGTAAGGGTATTGGTTTAGGTACTCAGAAACTTGGAGGTTTACCCGAAGCTCATTCTGATTTTATATTTGCAGTCATTGGTGAGGAGACGGGGATTCTCGGTGTTTTATTTGTAATTATACTTTTTCTGGCTCTTGCTGTAAGAGGTTACTCACTGGCCTTGAAATTCAGAGAAAAAAACCTCTTTGCATATTTTTTAACTTTTGGTCTGACTACCAGTATTCTCTATCAGGCTCTGGTGAATATGGCTGTAGTAGCAGGTATGGTTCCTGTTACGGGAATTACTCTGCCGTTTTTTTCCCATGGCGGTTCTTCCATACTGATAACTTTTATAATGTGTGGTTTGCTGATGAACCTTTCAAGGAATAAAAGATCTATTATGGAGGAATTAAATTGAGCAGTGTAATAATTCCTTCAGAAACTTATTCCATTAGGAAAAAGAAGGGGCGAGGGGCAACGGGAGTCGAAAGGATCGAGAAGTTATTTACTGCATTTATTATTGTTCTTCTTGGGATTATAGTACTGGAACTTGTATTTCATTTTTTGATTGCACCTTCTGTCAGGATTAACAGGGTTGTAATAACTGCGGAATCCGGTTTTTCATATTCTGATGAGATATTACTGAAGCAGGCAGGTATAAGTAAGGAAGATACTTTCTTCAGCATAAATTCTGTAATAGTGGAGAAGAGGCTCATGCTTCTTCCGGCAGTCAGATCTGTGAGTGTGAAAAAGGTGTTTCCCTCTGTAATTAAGATTGATATAAAAACCAGGGTGCCTGTGGGATTATCCCTTGTTTCGACTGATACGGGTATCGTCCCTGTTGCGGTTGACAGTGAAGGTGTTGTTTTTATGACAGGAGTTAATTTAGGGTCAATGGATCTTCCTGTGATATCAGGCCTGGATTTTCCTGAAGTAAAGGGGGGGATGAGGATTCCCAAGGTTCTCTGTTCATTTTTGGAGGACCTGGCAGTCCTGAAAAAGTCTGCACCTGAGCTGTATGGTTTGATCTCAGAGATAAAATTTGTTAAAAAGAGCAATATTGATTATGAAGTTCTTCTCTATCCCAGGAATTATCAAACCCGGATTAGAATAGGTTCCACTCTTAGTGAAGAGATGTTGAAATATATGGTAATGGTTCTTGAAGTTATTTCCGGTAAGCCCGGAATGGAAAAACTTGAAGAAATTGATTTCAGGACTGGTGATGTAGTCTATCGGATTCAGGGGGAATGAATTGTCGCGGGATGATTTAATAGTAGGTCTTGATATAGGATCAACTAAGGTGTGTACAGTTATTGGCGAGATCAATGAACGGGGAGCTGTAGAGATTATCGGTGTTGGAACAAGTCCTTCTGAGGGTCTCCGCAGAGGGGTTGTTGTAAATATTGAATCAACTCTAAGATCAGTATCTGCTGCTATTGAGGCTGCGGAAATGATGTCGGGAAGAGAGGTTCATACTGTTGTAACCGGTATTGCCGGAGCTCATATTGAAGGTATCAATTCCAGGGGTGTTGTCGCTGTGACTGGAAAGGGACGGGAGATTAACCAGGGAGATATAGTCAGGGTTATTGAAGCATCCAAGGCTATTGTTATTCCCATGGATCGAGAGGTGCTTCATGTTATTCCCCAGGAATATATAGTTGATGATCAGGGTGGAATAAAAGATCCTATGGATATGATAGGTATTCGTCTGGAAGCTGAAGTTCATATAATTACAGGTTCGGTAACTTCTGCTCAGAATCTTCTAAAATGTGTAAACAGATCAGGCCTCAGAGTTGAAGATATTGTTCTTCAGTCTCTTGCCTCTTCGGAAGCCGTTCTTTCCAGCAGTGAAAAGGAGCTTGGGGTTTTACTCATTGATCTTGGAGGGGGGACAACTGATATTCTTCTTCATATTGGAGGAGCACCCTATCATACTGATGTTGTCACTATCGGAGGGGATCAGGTAACCAGCGATCTTTCTATAATGCTGAAAACTCCTTCCGATTTTGCTGAAAAAATAAAGCTGGAATCCGGGTGCTGTTATCTGCCCCTTGTTGACAGGGATGAAGAGGTAATAATACCTGGCGTCGGAGGATGGCCCGCAGCGTCTGTCCCGCGGACAGAACTGTGTAAGATAATTGAACCAAGGATGGTGGAGATTTTTTCTATGGTAAGGAATCAGCTTGAAAGAAAAGATTATCTTAAGCATCTCCGGGGCGGGGTTGTTCTGACAGGAGGAGGAGCTAATATGCCTGGTGTTGTTGAACTGGCAAGCCAGATTTTTGATGTTCCTGCCAGAGTGGGGCTGCCTCCAAGACTCGGTGGTTTATCAGATCCCTATATGAAACCTGATTATGCAACATCCATAGGACTTGTTGTTTTCGGGTTAAATCAGATGGTGTCGGAAGATATAAAAGTCCCTCTTTTACGTAAAGGAGGGGAGGGGTTTACAGGTAAATTGAAAAACTGGATGAAAGAGTTTTTCTAAAAATAAAAGGTTATTTTATCAGATGCTCGGGAGGGGGCTATGCAGATTGAAGTAATTGAAGAAACTATTGATGCTACCTATATGAATCAAACTGAAATAAAGGTGGTGGGTGTCGGCGGCGGCGGTAGTAATGCCGTCAATCGAATGATAGCAAGTGGTCTTGGGAATATAAATTTTATTGCCGTAAATACAGATCTACAAGCACTAAAACTGTCAGATGCGGAATATAAAATTCCAATCGGATCAAAGCTTACAAGCGGTCTTGGGGCAGGGGGTGTTCCTGATATTGGAGAACAGGCGGCTCTCGAGAATAAAGCTGATCTTCAGAATATTCTAAAAGGTTCTGATATGGTTTTTATCACTGCGGGTATGGGAGGGGGAACCGGTACAGGTGCTGCTCCTGTTGTGGCAGAGGTTGCTAAAGAGACCGGGGCTCTTACTGTTGCTGTTGTTACAAAACCATTTGATTTCGAGGGTAAGAAAAAAATGAAGCTTGCTGAGGAGGGTATAAAAAAACTCAGGGAAGCTGTGGATACTTTAATTATCATACCCAATCAGTATCTTTTGAAAATAGTGGAGAAACGCACTCCCATCCGGGAAGCCTTTATGATGGCTGATGATGTCCTGCGTCAGGGTGTTCAGGGAATCTCGGAACTGATTACAATAACAGGTGAGATTAATATAGATTTTGCTGATGTCCGCACAATAATGAGCGGTCAGGGTGATGCTCTGATGGGTATAGGTATTGGAACCGGGGATAACAGAGCTGTTGATGCTGCGACCAATGCAATCAATAATCCACTTCTTGAGGATGCCCGGATGGAAGGGGCAAAGGGAGTTCTTGTAAATATTACCTGCGGTGATGACTTTTCACTTTCAGAATATGATGAGGTAATAAAAATTGTTACTGCCAATGCCGATGAGGATGCCCTGATAATTCCAGGCCAGACCATCGATACAGGTATGACCGATCAGGTGCAGGTAACAGTTGTGGCTACTGGTTTTAACAATGAGTCCGAAACAGCTGGAATAGAAGAATCTGAACAGCCTCAGGATGATGTTATTAAGTATAAGGATTGGCTTGATCTGCAGAAAGGACTTTCCAGGGGAGCTTCTCCGGGAGGGTATCTTTCCGGCAGAAACAGATCCGAGATTGATCTTGGGATTCCGACGATTTTGCGTGAAAAAAAGGTATCGGGTCAGGATATTTAGGTGACTTTAGAGACTGTACTTAGAGAGTATAATGATTATCTCCTTCTTGAATTGAGGCTTTCCCCTCTTACCAGGGAAACCTATGGCCGGGAGATTAAAAAATTTTTGATCTATCTTTCTGATAACAGTCTTGATCCTGAAACAGTGAACAGTGAAGATCTGGTGAAGTATCTTCTTATTCAGAAGGAAAGAGGGCTGGATCCTGTTACTTTAGCAAGATATCTGAGCTCTCTTCGTTCATTTTTCAGATTTATAAATTATGAGGGGTACAGGAGTGACAGTCCTGTGGACAAAATTGAGTTTCAGAGGGTAAAGACAAAATTACCTGATGTTTTATCCCCCCGGGAGATAGACATTTTTCTGGAGGCAATCCCCAAAGATACAAATTTAGGGATAAGAGATCGTGCCATGTTTGAGTTAATTTACTCCTGCGGACTTCGTATATCCGAAATTGTTAACCTTACAATTGGGAATGTTTTCTTTGACGATGCTCTTGTAAGAGTAAGGGGAAAGGGTGGGAAAGAGAGACTTATTCCATTTGGATCCAGAGCGGAAATGCAATTGCGGAAATATATTAATACCGGAAGGCCATCTCTTGTTTGTCACGGGAAGAGGGATGACCACTTTTTTTTGAGTATCCGGGGGAAGGGAATTTCCAGAAAAGGGGTCTGGAAGCGATTTCATGAAATTTCTGATAAAACGGGAATCAGAGCCAAGGTTCATACTTTACGCCACTCTTTTGCAACTCATCTTATCCATGGCGGGGCGGATTTAAGGGTTGTACAGGAACTTCTTGGGCATTCAGATATATCCACAACCCAGATCTATACCCATGTTAAGAATAGTGATCTTCAGAAGAGTCACGATGAATTTCATCCATTAAATGAAGGATCATCTGATTCTTCCAGGTATCCTGAAGGAGGGGCTGTTTTATGAAGAAGAGTTTTGTTCTTATTCTCCTGGTTTTAATATCCCTTGCTCTTTTAAGTTCCTGTAGTGATACAGAAAAGAAAACTCTTAAAAGAATTCTGGGCACCGAAAAGAGTGATTATGAAAATGAAGAGGTTTCCCGGGAAAGGATAAAGGAGCTTGAAAAGGGTATAGCTGAGTATTCCAGGGATGTTGACAGAGTCGTAAAGGGTAATGCAGAGATCGGGGTTTACTATAGGATGATTGCTCTTGAGTATATTGATCTAGCAATGTATCAGCTGGCTTTGACAAATCTTGAAAAGTCAATGGATTTCTACCCGGGAAATCCTGTGTTAAGCTATTTAGCAGGTGTTTCCATGGCTAATATTGCCAGAGCTGAGGCAGATGATGGTAAAAGATTTGTGCTGTTCAGGAAGAGTGAGGAATACTATCTTGCTGCAGTCAGACTTCGGAGCAATTATTCCAATGCTCTCTATGCCTTATCAGTTCTTTATATGTTTGATCTGGAGAGTCCTGAGAAAGCTGCCCCTCTTCTGGAAAAAATACTTTTAAAGAATCCCAAAGACTGGGATGCCAAATCGCTTTATGCAAGATACAAGGTAGTTTCCGGGGATATTGATTCTGCAGTATCCCTGTACGATGAAATATCCAGGGATGCCTGGGATGAGCAGATGAAAATCCAGGCTGGTGAAAATCGTGATGCTCTTCTGGGGGCTCAGTTATGAGAATCTCTGAACGAGAGCTTTTTATTAGCAGGATTCCAGGGGTAAGTACCCGGGAGCGATTGCTGATCACCGACACATTTTCTACTTTGCCGGAGGTTGCAGGCCTTGGCTCAGGAGATCTTGAGCATCTTCTTCAGAGGAATTTTTCCTATAATTCCGGGATGCTCCTGGAAGAGGTTGGTAAAATCCTTGACGATATTGAGGGTTCTGATATTGAGTTTGTCTTTTGCAGAGATTCCGAATATCCCACAATCCTGAGAGAGATCTTTGATCCACCATATCTCCTCTATAAAAGAGGTGGTGTTATCGATGTTAATCTTCCTGCAGTAGCTGTTGTCGGAACCAGAAAGGCAACTGAAAAGGGGTTGACCGCAGCCTACAATATAGGATTTGAAATATCATCATTAAATATTTACCTGGTTTCCGGACTTGCATCTGGTATTGACGGAGCTGTCCACAGGGGAGCAGCAGCCGGTCATGGGCATATTATTGCTGTTCTTGGAAATGGGATTGATTATATCTACCCCTATGAGCATAAAGAGTTGGGTTTGGAAATTATTGATCAGGGGGGAACTGTCTTGAGTGAATATCCTCCCGGACCCCCTCCTCTAAAGTATAATTTTCCTGAGAGAAACAGAATATTAAGCGGTTTAAGCAGAGCTGTACTTGTTGTTGAGGCTCCCCTCCAGTCCGGTGCTCTGATTACTGCTGACTTTGCTCTGGATCAGGGGAGAGAAGTTTTCGTGCACAGATGTTCCCTTGACTCGGAAAAGGGAGAAGGATGCAGGAATTTAATAATGGAAGGAGCGGGAATAGTAGATTCCGCAGATGATTTTATAAATTACAGGGAGGCTGTTTAAATGGGCACTGTCTTTTTAGAAAAAAAAGATGATTATCTAAACTATCTTCTTTCCATACGTAATTTATCCCCGAATTCTCTAAGAGCATACAGGCATGATCTGGAACTTTTCGAATCGTACCTGGAGTTAAATGATCGTGAATTCCGGGAAATTAATTCGAGAGAGGTAAGGGCTTTTGTGGGGGAGCTGAACAGAAGGAATTTGAAGGAGTCATCAATAAACAGGGTTATATCATCAATTAAAAGTTTTTATAAATATTGTGTCAGATATGAATTTATTTCGTCAAATCCTTTTGCTTCGGTGCGTAGTCTTTCCAATACAAGAAAAATACCGGATATTCTTACTTTTATTGAGATTGATATGATGCTGAAAATGACAGATTCCACTTTTACAGGAATAAGGGACAGGATGATCCTCGAACTCCTCTATTCTACAGGATGCAGGGTTTCTGAGTTGACCGGAATAGGATTAAAAGAGATAGATCTGGAGAAAAGGATGATCCTGGTCAGAGGAAAAGGGGGAAAGTCAAGATGGGTTTTTTTAACCAGAAGCAGTGCTGAATCTATTACTGATTATCTGCCTCTCAGGAAGAATAATCTTGCAGGACAGGGAGAGAACATTAAGGATACTCTTATACTGAATAAAAAGGGATTTGGTATTTCAGAAAGAGGGATCCGTTTTATTGTTGAAAAATATATAAATGCCATTGGAGTGGATAAGCATGTAAGCCCTCATACTTTCAGGCATACTTTTGCCACCCATCTTCTGAATAATGGTGCGGGAATAAGAGTGGTACAGGAGATGCTTGGTCATTCATCAATTTCGACTACACAGATTTATACCCATGTTGGGATTGACAGATTGAAGGGTGTCTACAGAGCTGCTCATCCACATGGGCGATAGGAGTAAATTGAATATGGATATTAGAGGAACAACGATTATAGCAGTCAGAAAGGATGGTGCCGTTGCAATGGCGGGTGACGGGCAGGTTACTTTCGGGACAACAGTTATGAAGGGGAGTGCCAGGAAGGTTCGCCGTATGTATGACGATCGTGTAATTGTTGGGTTCGCCGGTGCAACTGCAGATGCTTTTACCCTGTTTGAAAGATTTGAGGGAAAAGTAAAAGAGTATAACGGTGATATAACAAGGGCAGCAGTGGAGCTTGCCAAGGAATGGCGGACTGACAGAGTCCTCCGGAAACTTGAAGCAATGCTTCTGGTGGCTGATAAAACTAAAACTCTGCTGATCTCCGGAACCGGAGATGTGGTTGAGCCGGATGAAGGTGCAATAGCCATAGGCTCGGGTGGTAACTATGCCTATGCAGCTGCTCTTGCATATCTGGATTCATCAGATCTGACTGCCGGGGCAATTGCGGAACGAAGTATCAGAATTGCTTCGGATATCTGTATATATACCAACAACAACATCATTCTGGAGGGAATTGAATGAAAATAGATCTTGATAAGCTTACCCCAAAAGAGACTGTAAGAGAACTGGATAAGTATATAATCGGGCAGAATAAGGCGAAAAAAGCTGTAGCAATTGCTCTTAGGAACAGAATGAGGAGGCGTTTGCTACCTGAGACCTTAATAGATGAAGTGACTCCTAAAAATATTATAATGATAGGTCCTACGGGTGTTGGTAAAACAGAAATAGCACGACGACTCTCAAGGCTGTGCGGAGCGCCTTTTCTAAAAGTTGAAGCTACTAAGTTTACCGAAGTCGGCTATGTGGGTCGGGATGTGGAATCGATGATCCGGGATCTTATGAGTATTGGGCTTACAATGGTGAAAAAGGAGCTTTCTGAGGATGTAAAGGAAGAGGCCGCAAAACGAACAGAGGAAGTTATCCTTGACCTTCTTCTTCCTGGAGTTGGGAAAAAGAAAGCCCCGGGAGCCTCTCCTTTAGTTGTTAACCCAGGACAGCCGATTCTTCCCAATGTTACACCACCTGAACCTGAAGCAGTAGAAATTGAAAATACAATAGATGAAGGGATATCAACTACAAGGGAAAAATTCAGGAAAATGCTTAATGATGGAAAGCTGGATGATAAAACAGTTGAGGTTCAAGTCAGTGGAAATAATTTTCCATCCATAGAGATTTTTTCAGGGACTAATTTTGAGGAGATGGATCTTAACCTCGGTAATCTTGGTTCCATTTTTGGCGGGAAAAAGAAAAACAAGAAAGTTACAGTGAAACGTGCAAAAGAGATTATTCTTGCCGAGGAGATGGGTAAGCTTGTTGATACCGACAGAGCCTCGGATCTGGCAAAAGAACGTGTTGAGCAGATGGGAATTATCTTTATCGATGAGATTGACAAGGTTGCTTCCAGAGAGGGAAGATCCGGTGCCGATATTTCCAGAGAAGGTGTACAAAGGGATATTCTGCCGATAATTGAAGGGAGCAAAATTAATACAAAATATGGAATTGTCGATACTTCACATATCCTGTTTATAGCTGCAGGTGCCTTCCATATCAGTAAACCTTCAGATCTTATTCCTGAACTTCAGGGAAGGTTTCCTATAAGAGTGGAGCTCGATGATCTGGATAGTAATGATTTTCATCAGATACTTACACAGACAGAGAACTCTTTAACTATTCAGTACAGAGAACTTCTTAAGACAGAGGGTGTTGAAATTGAATTTTCAGAGGATGCAACTATTCGTCTTAGTGAGATAGCTGCCGAAGTGAATTCGAATACAGAAAATATTGGTGCCAGGAGGCTCCATACTGTTATGGAGCTGCTTCTTGAGGATATATCTTTTAATGCTCCCGACCTTAAGGGGCAGAAAATTCCTATAACTGCTGAATATGTGGATGATAAGCTGGTAAATATTGTAAAAAATCATGATTTGTCGAGGTACATTTTGTAATGAAAGGTAATATATATACCGAGAATATTAGAGTAGATGAAACAGGTTTTAAAGGAAGCTGGTTATGTTTTTAAATAATAGTTTTGGCAGGAGTGTGGATATACTCCAGAGAACCATGGATGCTGCGACTCTTAGACAGCAGGTTCTTGCCAATAATATTGCCAATGCAGATACTCCTAATTTCAAGCGAAGTTCCATTAACTTCGAATCTGAACTGAAACGTGCTATTGAGTCCGAAAATGTCCGCAAACCAGGGGCTGCTCTTACAAATGAGAAGCATATTGGATTTGACCGTGTAGAGAATTACCGGGATGTAAGACCCCGGAGAGTTCTGGACTATCTGACTCAGACAGATAACAACGGTAATAATGTAGATGCCGAACAGGAAAGCATGCTGCTTCTTCAGAACCAGCTGAGGTATGATCTTTTGACAAGATCCATATCAAATCAGTTTACTCAGCTCAATATAGTATTAAGGTAGGTAAAAAATGGGAATTTTCAGCAGTATAAATATAGCAGCATCCGGGCTTAGTGCTCAGAGAACCAGGCTTGATGTTATTTCCAATAATATAGCAAATGTGGATACTACAAGGACTCCTGGGGGGGGGCTTTCAGACGGAGCAGGGTGATTTTCAGACCGAAAGTGCAACAGCCCTACTGGCGTTCTCCTTTTCTGCCGGAAAAAATGGATAACGGTCTTGGTAAGGGTGTGCGTATTGTAAAGATTGATAAGGATCTGGATGGTGATCCAAGACTTGTTTATGACCCTACCCATCCTGATGCAATAAAAACCGGACCTCAGAAGGGCTATGTTGAGATGCCCAATGTAAATGTTGTGGAAGAGATGGTGGATATGATCTCTGCTTCCAGATCTTATGAGGCTAATGTTGCTGTTATTAACGGCAGTAAGTCGATGTTTCTGAAAGCCCTGGAA
>JAJRQE010000291.1 GCA_024280415.1 Spirochaetota bacterium
AAGTCCTTCCTGAGACCGTTCAGAAACCTTTAGTTTAGCAACAATACTCCCTCTGGCAGAAGCAACTCTAATTAGATCCCCCTCTGTTAACCCCTCCTTCGCTGCATCCTCCGGGTGCATCTCCACAAGTGCATTGGGATAAATTTTATCCAGAACAGAACGCCTTGTCATTGTACCCCCATGCCAGTGATAGAGTACCCGCCCTGTGGAAAGGATATAGGGATACTCCCTGCTGGTCTGCTCCGATTCAAGATGCAGATCCAGTATATTAAAAAGCCCCCTTCCCCGGGGAAAGCTTTTTTCAAACAGAAAAGGTGTTCCTGGGTGATCTTTATCAGGACATGGCCAGTGAACTCCTCCCTCCTCTTCCAGCCGGGAATGAGATATTCCATAAAAAGGAGGAACCAGTTCTGCCATTTCATCCCAGATATTAGAAGGAGAAGAAAATGAGAATCCGGAACTTTTAACCCGGCCTAATCTGGATTCAACTCTCAGGGCAAGATCCTGAACAATCTTCCAGTCAGGCCGGGCTTCTCCTGGAAGATCAAATGCCTTCCGTATAAGCTGAACCCGTCTGTCGCTGTTGGTAAAGGTGCCATCCTTTTCTGCAAAAGATCCTGCCGGAAAAATTATATCTGCATATTCAGCAGTTTCATTAAAAAAAATATCAATCATGATAACATTTTTTAACTTTTTAAAATGCTTTCTCGCTTCATTCAGATCGGGTTCGCTCATTAGAGGGTTTTCCCCAAAAATAATAAAGTCTGTTATAATCCCTGCTCCTGAAGCATCAGACATCTCCAGAGTAGTCAGACCGGGATTACTGTTCAGTTCGGTATTCCAATTTTCTTCAAACTTTTTCTTTACTGATTTATCGTCAACATTCTGGTATCCGGGATAAACTGCCGGAAGTCCCCCAGAATCGGAACAGCCCTGCACATTATTCTGTCCCCGCAATGGGTTCAGACCTGTTCCGGGACGTCCAAGATGACCGCATAGAAGAGCCAGATTTGCTATGGAAACTGTATTATCCGTACCATGTACACTCTGGCTTATTCCCATTCCCCAATAGAAAGCAGCAGCTCCTGCATTTGCATAAATTCTTGCAGCTTCCGCAATATCTTCTGCAGGTACCGATGTAATACTTTCCGCCCACCTGGGAGTAAGCTTTTCGAGACTCCTGGAATATTCTTCAAAATTCTCAGTTCTTTTGTCTATGAATTCGGTGTTGTATAGTTTCTCTTTCAAAATAACATGAGCCATAGCCTGAAACAGGGCAACATCTGTCCCCGGTCTGTGCCGGAGATGTAGAATTGCAAAATTTGTCATCTCAGTTTTCCGGGGATCAATTACAATCAGCTTTGCACCGTTTTTTACAACAGCTTCTCTCATAAAGGTACTGATAACAGGATGGGTCTCTGTAGTATTCGATCCTGTTACTATAAAAACATCCAGATCCTTCATCTCTGCAATTGAATTTGACATTGCCGAAGAACCTATTGCTTTCTGAAGACCCGCAACAGATGCAGCATGGCACAAACGTGCACAATGATCGATATTATTTGTTTTGAGGGTAGCTCTGATAAATTTCTGAAAAATATAGTTATCCTCATTACTGGCTTTTGCACAGCAGAATGCGCCAAAGGAATCCCCCCCGGATTTTTCAAACCTGTCGGCAAGTCTCTCCGCCGCCAGATCAAGAGCTTCATCCCAGGAAGCCTCCCGAAACCCCTCAGGGCCAATGGGCTTTCTTTCTCCGGAATTCAGATTCTTTCTGATCAGGGGTTTTGTAAGACGGGATTTATGGTGGGTAAAATCGGTTCCGTACCGTCCTTTGGCACAGAGCCGCCCGTAATTCGGAGCAGAATCAGCAGGGGCTCCTGTACTTATAATCCGGTTATTTTTTATATTTAATTCCAGCTGACATCCGACCCCGCAGTAGGGGCATGTGGTTCTTACCTTCCGATCATAATTCATTATAGGACCCCTCCATTTCTGTTTAGAAATTCATTTCTGGGGATCAGAGCTGCGGTAGGACAGGCGGCAACACAGTTTCCGCAGAAAACACAAGTTGTTTCAGGGAGATTCTTATCGTAAAAAGTTGTTATACGGTTATCATACCCCCTCCCTGCAGTGGTAAGAGCATAGGAAAACTGAATATCTGAAGAACATACCTGCACACACCGTTCACAGAGAATACATTTGCTGTACTCCCTTACATAGAAGGGATTATCATCTTTTACAGGATAGTTTCTCTCCTCTGAATTATTAAATCTGTCAGTGTCTGCACCATATCTTTTGATCTGATCATTAAGTTCCGGTGAATCTGTCAGATCTGTTGAAGAGGCCAGCATCTCAAGAATAGTCTTCCGTGCACGAATAACCCGTTCTGAATCTGTCTTTACAACCATCCCCTCTTTTACTTTTGTTATACAGGAAGGAAGAAGAACTCTCGCACCTTCAACTTCCACAACACACTGCCGGCATAAACCGGGGGGGGTAAGCTTTTCATGGTAACAGATGGTATCAATACCAATTCCAAGCTCTCCTGCTGCCTCTAGTATTGTTGTTTCCTCGGAAACTTCAGTTTTAATATTATTAATATATAAAGTAATCATTACTTAACCCCTGTTTCTTCACCGGACTTAAAAAGTTCGGGCCAGATTTTTACAGCACTTAACAGGGCAGACGAAGCTGTCTGACCCAGTCCGCATAGAGAAGCATCCTTCATGGTAAAACCAATATCCTCCAGCCGGCTAAAATCTCCTAAAGAAGGAGCTGCTGATCTTATTTTTTCAACTATCTCCAACTGTTTTCTGGTACCAAGCTGACAGGGATAACACTTTCCACAGCTTTCATGACTAAAAAATCTTGTAATATCTACAAGTATATCTCTGACATCCCTGGATTCATTAAACACCATTATAACCCCTGACCCCATGGACAACCCGACAGCCCTAAGGCTCTCCTGATCCAGAGCAATATTCCAGTGCTCTTCCGGTACAAAGCTTCCTGAAGCTCCTCCAAGTATAATGGTTTTTATATTATCACTGCCTGAAACACCTCCACCCCAGTCATTAATCAGATCGATTAAACTGATTCCGAAAGGAAGTTCATACAGGCCGGGTCGTTTAATATCCCCGGAAAGGCAGAATAGTCTTGTTCCTGACAGTGTCTTAAGTTCACTATCTATAATCTTTGTTTTATTACTACCCATAATTCTGGAAAGATAGCTGAAGGTTTCAACATTATTGATGTTTGTAGGTTTACCGAATAATCCGCTTACTACAGGATAGGGAGGTTTGTTCCTGGGATAACCGCGTTTCCCCTCTATGGATTCAAATAAAGCTGTTTCCTCTCCACAGATATATGCTCCTGCACCTGATCTTAATTCCAGATCGAAATTAAAACCCGATCCTTTAATATCTTTCCCAAGATATCCATTAGCCTCGGCACTTTCGATTACCCGGGAAAACAGATTCCGGGCATCCTGATATTCTCCCCTTATATAGATATAGCCCTTCTCTGCTCCTATAATAAGAGCAGAGATCAGAATACCTTCAAGGACACTAAAAGGATCCCTGCTTAGCATAATTCGATCTTTAAAGGTGCCGGGCTCTGACTCATCAGCATTACAAACAATATAAGTCTCACCTGTCCCGGATGCCTCAAGAGCTCCCCTCTCCTTAAGTGCCGTAGGAAAAGCGGCTCCACCCCTCCCAAGGAGTCCGCTGTTTGTCACAATATCTATAAGGTTATCCCTGGACAGGGTAAGAGCATGGTGAAAACCGGTAAAACCACCTTCCCTTATAAAGTCAGCTATACTTTCAGGATCAATTCTATCAAATCTCTCAGTTAAAACTGGATTGGTTCCAAACGCTCTGTTTTCGGGAGCTGAATATTTACCATTGATAATATCATCCAGACCTTCAATGGAAATATTGACAATACTCTTATTGTTCACCATCCCGGAGGGTGCATGGTCACAAAGTCCCAGACACTGAACTGATTCCACCATGAACAGTCCATCCCCGGAAGAAACTCCATCCTCAAGATCCAGTTTTTCCAGCAAGGCTTTTTTTATCTTATACGATCCCTTTAAGGAACATAATGGACTGGTGCAAATTCTGATAATTGTATCTGCTGTTGGTTTTGAATAGAGAAGGGAATAAAATTCAATAACTCCGTAAATCTCTGCAGAGGGAACGCCTAAAACACTTCCTATCAATTCTGCAGTAGATTCAGATATATATCCAAACAGCTCCTGAGCCTCCAGTAATGCCGGAAGAAGACTGGTTCTGCTCTTCTCACTTATACTATTTAGAAACTCACCAAACACCCTGTCCTTTTTATTTCCCATAGCTTCCTCATATTCTATTATTTTTTTCTTAGTTCGTGATACAGTGCTTTTCCAAGAACTTCGATTGTATAGGGTTTCCTGATAAATCTACCCGCACCAAGCTTTATGGTATTTTCAACATCCATGGTCTGGGCGTATCCGCTGGCTATTATCGCCTTCTGCTCAGAATAGTTCCTGATAATCTCCTTATATGTATGAAACCCGCTCATTCCAGAAGGCATTATCATATCCAGTATAAGAATATCCGCCTTATTCGATTCGAGCCATCCAAGAGCTTCCTTGCCTGATCCCACTGATGCAGAACGGTAACCAAGACAGTTTACCATTCCCGAAGCAATCTCCTGCTGAAGGGGCTCATCATCAATAATCAGAACTGTTTCTCCCTTACCCATATAATTACTCATTTCACTTGATTCCAGTTCTATTACTTCGTTGCTCCTGTCTGCAGGAAAGTAGAGTTCGAACAGAGTACCTTTATCTGAACTTTTTAAAACTATTCCCCCATTATGATCCTGAACAGTACTCCACACAACAGAAAGACCAAGACCTGTTCCGCTCAGGCCCATAACTTTTTTTGTATAGAATGGTTCAAATATTCTTGCCTTGTCTTCTTCAGTTATTCCATGCCCGGAATCTTTTACACTCATTACAACATATTCACCCTTCTCCATATATTGTCCTATAGTAAAAGGAGTATCCACATAACAGTTTTTTGTTGTAATTAAAAGGTCGCCACCATCCGGCATAGCTTCAATAGAGTTCATTATTAAATTCATAATACATTTTTTTATATGAATCTCTGAACAGGAAAAATTAAGAAGCCCGGGATCATATTTCCGAATAAGATTTATATTTTCCATTTTGCTTTCAAGAGTTTTATATTCGGGAGATTCGAGATACTGGTCGATAATGATATTTAGCAAACAGAGTTTTTTTGTACTTGCAGCCCCTCTGGCAATAGTAAGGAGGTCTGCCACAACATCTGCAGCACGGAGACCAGATTTTTTTATGGCATCAACATAGGGGACTATCTCATGATCTTTATCGATGGACATCATAATCAGATCCGGATACCCTACAATTCCCGAAAGAATATTATTAAGGTCATGAGCAACACCACCAGCCATTAAACCGAGGGCTTCCATTTTTTGTGCTCTGAGAAGTTTTTCTTCCAAAATATTTTTCTCTGCCTCTCTTCTATTATATTTTGTCAGATCCCGGAATGTTGTCAGAGTCTGTTCTCCAACCATGCTGAAATCAATTTCAACTTCCCGATCCTCGCCATTCCTGCATTTTACAGTGCAGTACTGCTTTTGGAATGGTCTGGTAAACCCTTCAGTAGCCTCAATTGCCTTTACCCAGGATTCCTGTACCTGCTTTCTGTAATCAGGATCGGGGTAGGAAAGTTCCCACATTTTTTCTAGATCAGGCATCTCTTCCAGTGTATAACCGAAAGTATCTCTGAAGCTTCTGTTTAAATATTCTGCTTTATTGGCAGATCCTATTGCCAAAGGGAAATTAATGGCTTCCAGAATTTGAAAAAGTTTTTTCTCACTTTCAATCAGTTTATTCAGATCCTTCTGCCTTTCAGCGATCATATGATTTGCAGAATTTGCCAGGATAACAGATTCCCTGAAAAACAGCATTCCTGTATCTATTACAGTCAGATTATGTGCAGCATGATAAAAAAAATCTTTGAAAACTCTTAGATTGTTCTTTACCCGCCTTGATACAAACAAAACAATTAAAGCACTCAGAAGCATAAATACCGCGATATATGCCATTATCCCCAATATGCGGTCTCTTATTCTGTTTTTTAATTCTGACTGTTCCAGTGCAATCAGTTTTTCAATTTTACTAAGATCAATTGCGGAACCTATGTAGATTTCCCATTCACTTATTCCCCTGACATAGCTTATACTTTTGTAGGTGTATTCCTTCCCCGAAGAACGGTTTTTAACATCTGATTCAATGAAACCGGAGCCCTCCCTTGCAACTGATATAAACTTATCAACCAGTGAGGAATCAATTTCCTTTGACGATCGATAGGTATCCAGTCCTTCAGGGGATTCAAAGAGATTTCCCCCGAACCAGTCTCCACCAAAAAAGACTCCGGACTCAGTAAAATAGAATTTTTCCAGACTCTTGAGAGTCTCCTCCTTCATCAGTATCTCTTCATCATCCAGATACTTCCCATTACCAATGACCCATCCAAAAGGTTCAAAAATCTTAATATATGAGATCTTATCCAGTAACTTGTCAGGATATCCGGGTTTATTCCAGAAATAGGAGACAAAGCCCTCACCCTCACGGCTTTTGGCAATCTGAATGATCTCCCTGACCAGATAAGTTCCATTTGAATCCCGGAGATTAAGTATGTTGGTATTTTCCAGTTCAGGATTATTTGGGTTGATAATCTCATTGCCCTGCAGATCCTCTGCAAAAAAATACCCCCTGCCATTATCCCAGGAAAGTGAAGATAAAACATCATGAGCAAGGAGTTTCATCTCTGAAAGAGACATTTTTTCTCTATTTCCCTGGTATAGTCCGTTCAGCAGGGCAACACCATACAATGTCTTTTCTCTGACCCTTCTACGTAGATTTTTTTCTGCCATACCCCTTATAAAGTGGATATATGCTACAGCGTTATCAACCTCACTTTTAATAGTTTCCTTGCCTGAATTTATATATTCCGTTCTTATTTCATCAGATTTAATTCTAAAGGCCTTTACTTCCTGTTTTATCCAGAATATACCGAGGAGTGGAAAAATTAAAAGAATTACCAGCAGCAGACTAAACAGATAAATGTGTATAAGACTTACAGGTTTATGCATTACAAAGAATCCGTTTTAATGTACAAATTATAGTACTTTTTTTTAACATAGTGTCATTTTAGATTATTCGGGAATCTTCTGCAAGAAACAACATAACAGACTTTTGCATTCTCTGACACTTTATAATTTCTTCTTAGGCTTGGAGGACTATAGATGGTTCAAGCTGATAAGAATGCATCCTGCCCCACCATTCTGTCAGGAACTAACAATCAGTTCTCTTGACAGTTCCAGATCCAGGTACAGTGTTAATTATTACTAACCGTGCTTTTTAGAAATACCAAATGTAAAAGCAAGTGCTGCTACGAGAACGCTGCCCTTTATAAAGTCCTGCCAAAAATACTGCATACTTAGCATCGTCAGACCATTCATAAGCATTCCAATAAATATTGCACCAATAATTGTTCCAAAAGGGTTGGGTTTTCTTGCACCCAGTACAGCAAAACCTATAAGAGCGGCTCCAATCGCATCCATCAATAGTGTTCCCTGAGAACCAACATCCCCGCGGCCGACTCTTGCAGCAAGCAGTATCCCTGCAAGAGAGGCAATAAAGCTGGAAGAAACATAGGCAATTACCTTATATTTGTTTACATTAACCCCTACCAGGCGAGCCGCTTCAGGATTACCGCCGATTGCATAGAAGATTCTGCCGAATTTAGTCTTGGACAGAATAACATAAACTATAATAGCCACTCCAATCATTATAAGTACAGGAACAGGGATAACCTTCAAAATTCTTCCCTGACCAAGATACTTAAATCCCTCCGAAAACTGTCCCATTGCCTCTCTGCCGTTCTTTATAACAGCCCCCCGACCAATTGAAAGCCCTCCGGATGGTATATACTGAAGCCCCTGCACCAGGAACATCATCCCAAGGGTAGCCAGGAGATCAGGAATCTTTACTTTAACAATTAAAAACCCAATAAACAAACCTACTACAACTCCAATAAACAAAACCATCAAAATTGTTGCAAATCCGCCCCATTCAAGGACAACCATCAGATACGCAGAAATCATAACAGAAAGAGCTGCTGTAGAACCAATGGAAAGATCCATCCCGTCTGTAATAAGAACAAAGGTTTCACCTAGAGCCATGGTACCGAAAATACATACACTCAGCAGTATATTAAAAAGATTTCCGGCAGACAGAAATGCAGGCTGAAGCAGAGAGAATACTGTAAAAAGCACTCCCATAACAATGAGAAAACCCCACCTTATGGAAAAATCTGTTATATTGAATTTTTTCATTATTAACTCCTAGTTTAATATTTCTTCCAGTGTACCGGATGTAAGCTGAATTAACCTCTCCTTATCTATAGAACCCGCTTCCTGCTCACCAACCATTACACCGTGATTAAATACAACAATTCTGTCTGATATATCTATAACCTCATCGAGATCTGTCGCAATAACAATTGCCGTACTTTTTCCAATATTATCCCGTAGATACTGACCTATTTCTCTTCTTGATTTAACATCTACACCCTGAAACGGTTCATCCAGAATAACCAGATTTGACTCTACCATAAGCCATCTTGCAACAATAACCTTCTGCTGATTCCCTCCTGACAGACTTAATACAGGAGACTCCTCACTTTCACATTTTACAGTCATTGCTTTAATCATTCTTGCAGCTTCCTTACGCTCCTTTCTTTTACTTAGAACAGAAATACTATTGGTAAACATACCCAGGAACGGTATATTTATATTCTGCAGTATATTAAATTCAGGAAAAACAGCATTATTGTTCCTGTCTTCCGGAACCATAAATATACCATTATCAATAGCTGCCCTTATACAGGAAGGCTCATAAAATTCGCCATTTACAAACATCCTGCCACTGAAAGGCTTATCTGCACCAAAAAGAACTGCAGCCAGTTCAGATTTTCCAGCTCCGATAAGTCCCGTGAGACCTATCACTTCCCCCTCATAGAGCTTTAGATTAAGAGGGGGCTTTCCTTCCTGAAAAACAAGATCCTGAAGTTCAAGTTTAACCACACTCTTATTTATCTTACTATCTTTTTTACGAACAGGATTCTGCTCAATGTCTCCAACCATGGAATGCACAATATTCTGAACACTAAAGGGTTTCACAAGCTCACCTGCAACCTTCCCGTCACGGAGAACTCCTACCCGGTCTGCCAGTCTGGTAATCTCATGAAGTCGGTGAGATACATAAACTATCGAGACACCGCTGTCGCGTAATTTAAGAAGCTTGGTAAACAGCCGATCAGCTTCCTTATCGGAAATTGAAGATGTTGGCTCATCCAGTATCAGGAGCTTAGGATCAGATGCCAGGGCTCTGGCTATACAGATCATCTGCCTGTCACTCTGAGGTATCGTAAATACAGGAACATCCAGATCAAGATAATTAAGATCCATAAGGTTCGCTATCTCTCCTGCCCTTCTACGTATTGCCGGATAGTTGTAGACAACAGGCTGATCAGGAGAAAGCATCTCCTCCAGTGCAAGGTTTTCTGCAACTGTCATAGATTGAATAACACCCTGATTTATAATCTGGTGAACAGTCTGAATCCCGAAATCATAGGCCTCTTTAGGTGAATTTAAATCAACTTCCCTATTGGCAACTATGATTCTTCCTTCATAACCACTGTGATATCCGCATATTATTTTTATGAGTGTCGATTTCCCAGCTCCGTTTGCACCAACCAATGCTAAAAGCTCCCCTGGATAGAAATTAAAATCAACATTATCCAGAGCTCTTGTTGCCCCGAAAGACATTCCAATATTTTTGACCTGTACAATAGGTTCTCTGTCCATATAGAGCCTCCTGACTCCTTATATTAAAGGAGAAATCTCTTTAGCAATAGATAAAACTTCCTGTATGGAGTTCAGGGAATCAGCTTTGAGAATAAACTGTTTTCCAGTCTTGAGAGCAAGTCTGTCCAGAGAGGAGCGGATTTCAGTATCCTCAATCTCTGCAATGTCTGAAACTTTGGCAAGACCCAGAGTTCTTCGTATCATAACACTTCCCGCTATTCCCACTGCCTCTCTGAAAATCCTGAGAATTTCAGCATCCCTCAACATTCTGAAAGCCTCTTTCCCTCCAGGATAATCCCACATGGGATAGTTATCTTCTGACTCTTTTTCCTGCCATAGTTTGTCATACTTAAGTGAAAAACCATCCCAGATCTCTTCAATTGCCTCCAGAACCCATTTCCTGTATTCATAGGGGTCATTTCCAAGCTCAACCTGCCTGTAGGAATGAGCTATATAAGCAAGAAACATATTTCCCAGCAGCAAGCCCACATCAAACCCTGCAGGGCCGTAAAAAGCAAACTCAGGATCGATTACATAAGTCTCCTCTTCATTCACCATAATTGACCCTGTATGAAGATCACCGTGAAGAAGGACTTCGGCATTATTCATGAACTTATACTTTAGCAGAGCGGCTTTAACTTTTAGCTCATTATCCTCCTGGATCTCTGCAAGATCTTCTTTTGTCAGCCCGGTAGTATAGCTGTTTGTATCGCTGTCGCAGAGAGGATAGGAAAATATAAACTTTTCTGTAAGATTACACAGATCCTTGTTGATAAATTTCTTCACCATCTTCTTTTTTTCGGCACTGTCGTGGTAGGGCCACTTGTCAGTTTTACCAGCCATGCCCCAGTCAGAAGATTTAAACAACATTCTTGCAAGAAAGGTTGAAATATGATCCGGCATCTTTGGAAACTTTTTCCCCTTATTCATCTCTCCACGCATTATTGTATGTTTATTGAGATTCTGCATAATAACAAGGGACATCTCACTATCCGCAAAATAAATTTCAGGAACCATCCTGGGGCAGAATTCATACTCTTGCCGGAGTGCCATCACTTCAAACTCCATACGTTCGATATCCAGGGGCCAGGATTCTCCTACTACCCTCAAATAGGGAACGGCTTGTTTTAGAATAACTGTCTCTTCCGGATTCAGCTTATTTGTCACTATGTATACATAGTTCAGGTTTCCGTCTCCAACCTCATTGATAGAGATATGATCAAAACTGGAAAATCTCTTCTGCATTAATTCCAAATTTTTTATATAATCTAAAACAAGTTCCTCTTTAAGCTGTCTATAGGCCATCAGGATCTCCCTCCTAAGTAAAGGTCTTTATAAGATTCTCCCTGAATGGAGCTCTTATAATACCCTTTTCTGTAATAAACCCTGCAATCAACTCATACGGAGTTACATCAAATGCAGGGTTCCTGACTTTTATCCCTTCAGGGCCGGTTCGTCTCTCACCAAAAAAAGTTACCTCTTCAGGATCCCGCTCCTCGATCACAATATCGTCACCTGTGTCCGTATTAAAGTCTATTGTAGAAGAGGGACAAGCCACATAGACAGGAATGTTAAAATACTTTGCAAGTATTGCAACCCCCATGGTCCCAATTTTATTGGCTGTATCACCATTGGCTGCAACTCTGTCACATCCAACAATAGCCAGATCAATTTCTCTCTTTGACATCATAAAAGCGGCCATATTGTCTGTAATCAATGTTACATCAACCCCAGACTGCTGTAATTCCCAGCTGGTCAGACGCGCCCCCTGAAGAAGAGGTCTGGTTTCATCTGCAAATACCCTAAATTCAACACCATCTTCATGAGCCAGATAGATGGGAGCAGTTGCAGTTCCAAGTTCCGATGTTGCAAGACTCCCTGCATTACAGTGGGTAAGTACCCCCATACCCTCTTTAACAAGTCCTTTACCATTCAAACCTATATTCCTGCAGATTATTTTATCTTCCTCATGGATCTTAACAGCTTCCTCTTCAAGTAACTTGTAGATTATCACTGAATCCACACTCTGCTTTTCAGAAACCATCATTTCTGCCAGGGCAACCATTCTATGAAGAGCCCAGCTGAGATTAACCGCTGTCGGCCTGGAAGAATCAAGATAAGCTGCGCTCTTTTTGAGTTGATCCAGAAATTCCGCTACAGGGAGATCTGTTTTATCCTTAATACCATAAAGAACACCATATGCTCCTGCTATACCTATTGCTGGTGCCCCCCGGACTTTAAGTTTCTTTATAGAGTCCCAAACCTGTCCTATACTCTCCTGCCTTTCAGAAACCACTTCACCAGGAAGCAGAGTCTGATCCAGCAAAGTAAGGAAACCATCCTGCCACGTCAGGGTTTTCGCCAGAGACGTATAAGAAGATCGATTTTCACCCATTATTCTCTCCATAATATATATATTGAATTGTAACAGAGATACCTTTTCAGGATATCTCTGTTATTATGGCCTAAACCCCTAGATTTCAGGAATCCAAGATGCTGTAGCTGCGTCTGATTTATTAAATGCAGGATATGTTTCTTTTAGATCATTCATGTTCTTTATATTTCGATCTTTAAGCATATCATTTGTGAAAAGCATAGGTTGTATAAGGATATCATGCGGCAGTTCCATTCCTGCAATAAGCATTGCAGCACCTCTTACTGAAGCAGCACCAATTGCAGATGGATTACAGGCAGCAGTTGCCCTCCATGGATTTCCTGGGGTAGTCATTAGTTCAATATCCTGTGTTGAGATATCTGCAGAATAAACAAGGATATCTTTCCTGTCCATCTCTTCGAGAGCCATTACAACACCTTTTGCAAACTCATCATAGGGTGAAAAATACGCCTCAATCTCAGGATTAGCCCTAAGGGAAGCAGAAACCTGATCTGCATTTTTTACTGAGAAAGGTGATTCCAGAGTACCTGTTCGTACAATTTCAACAATACCCGGATTTTCATTTTTTATTTTAGTAAAGGATTCATCACGTTTATCCAGAGGAAGAATGCCGGATACGTATACATAACCAACATTTGCCTTACCGTTAAAATCAGTTACCATCTGTTCCAAAGCCATAAGTCCCAGGGCATGATCATCCTGGGCAATCTGGGGAATTGCAGGATTACCCAGATCTACGTCGAAAGCTATCACAGGAATACCTGCTGCAAGAGCATCTTCTGCTGGTTTGGACATTGTTTCGGAGAGGCCATGATCAATAATAATAGCATCAACACCCATGCTGATAGCCTGATAGACAAAATCGGCTTCTGCTTTATTATCCATGTTCTTGCCCAGTACAGTGAGCTTTACTCCTAAAAGATCAGCCTGCTGCTGTGCACCAGCTCTCCAGAGCTGCATGAACTCACCTTCAACCATCTGACGAACCAAAGCAATATGAACCGCTTTTGAACCATCGAAAGGTGCAGGTGCACCAGGAAGTGCCATTCCTGCTTTTTCACTGTTTCCATTAGCAAAAGCCATAGCTGCAACTACCAACATCAGTAGAACTACCAATACCCTCTTCATGATTTTCATAAAAAAATCCTCCTAATATTTTCTCATCCACCTGGGTGGATATGATTTACATCACCTTAACGCTATTCAGTCATGAATACCCAATGCTGCAAATTAGAGTAATTCTCTTCAATACTGACCCGGCAACCATATTCCCTTAATTGTACAACATTTTATTTCTCTTTTCATCTAAATAATATCCTATAAGCAGTATACACATTTGTCAAGAAAAAACTTTTATTTAATTATCTGTTATTAGATTGTATTTGTGTGCTATATTATTGCACATTTTCTCTTGCATTAAACATAGATACATGCTAACATTATGCATATGAATGAACAGAGAGCTGATAATGCCAAATGATGTAAAAAAATTTACTCAGTTAGCATTAATTTCCCATTTGTATTACACAGAGGGAAAGAACCAGCAGGAAATATCTACAGAAACAGGCATAAACCGATCTGCTATTTCACGAATGATGACAGAAGCAAGATCGAATGGAATTATTGAAATCAAGGTAAATTATCCCTGGCGCAATACTGGACTGGAAAAGACTCTTAAAACAGAGTTCCCCCAGCTCAAAGAGGTTTACATCCCATCATGTGTTGACACAAGCTATGAGACAATGCTTGAAACACTTGGCTACTATGCTGCTAAGTTTTTCGGAGAAAAAGTGCAAAAGGGCATGATAATCGGCCTTGCCTGGGGCAAGGCAATTCATGAGATGATTGAAAATATCCCATTCAGTCCCCTTGATATTGAACTGGTTCAGATTACTGGAGCAACAGGCCACGAAGGGCTGATAATGGATGGATCTCTCCTTTCCAGACTCCTTAGTGACAAACTGGGATGTCCTTGCCGCTATCTGCATGTACCATTTATTGTTGACAACCAAATGCTCAGCAAAGCAATGAAAAAAGAAAAGGTTATTCATAACACCCTGGAGTATGCGAAAAAATCCGATTTTACATTTACAGGACTGGGAAGTACAAAAGAAGGGTTATACACACTGAAGGAAACAGGATATATCACAGATCAGGAGTGGACAGAGATAAAAAAAACAGGAGCTGTCGGCGATTATCTGGGCGTTCATTATGATATAAACGGAAAGGTTCTGGACATTAGTATAAACAAAAGATTAATAGGCAACAGTCCTGACGATCTAATTGATGTACCAAACAGGGTAGCCATAGCAGGGGATCAGAGAAAGGCAGAAGCTATCCTTGGAGCCATTAATGGTCATTTTTTCAATATACTTATTACCGATAACTTTACTGCAGAGAAAGTTTTGGAACTAAACAATAAACACTGAATGATTCACAATTTCTAATCGCTGTAAATACAGGCATAAGCCGAATGATTATGAATTGATTCAAAGTTTTCGACTTCTACACGAAAACTCTCTATTCGCGGATCTTTTCTCAGCCGGACGGCAGCTTCCCTGGCAGAATCCTCTACAAACCGGGGATTTTCATAGGCGGCCTCTGTAACATGCTTCTCGTCGACACGTTTTAGAAGAGTGTAGAGAGGAGAAGAAGCAGAAGCTTCCGCAATCTGTACAAGTTCCTCCACCCAGACAAGGCGTTTTGATACAACAGTTATCCGAATTATACCCCGCTGGCTGTGAGCACCATATTTACTGATCTCTTTGGAACAGGGGCAGAGGTTTGTAACAGGGACCTCTACTATAAGTTTTAAATTTAATCGATCCCCCTTCTCTGCAAGCAGATGACATCTATACTCCAGAAGACTGGAAATTCCAGAAACAGGAGCCTTCTTACGGATAAAATAGGGAAAACTGATCTCAAGATGGGCTGTTTCACATTCGAAAGAACTATGCATATCATCAAGTATCTCTTCCAGGCTTTGCGGGTGGAGAGCAACTGTATGCCGCTCCAAAACTTCCACAAAACGGCTCATGTGTGTACCTCTGTAATGGTGAGGCAGATCCACAAACATGTTTATATTGGCAACTGTATGCTGGGATCCATCTGTTTTATCCAGTACTGTTACAGGATAGTTAAGATCTCTGACACCAACCTTTCTTATGGCTACTTCCCGTTCATCAGACTCATTCTGAACATCACTTAACACCTAATCTAATCTCCTCTGTATACCACAAAATTTGTTTCTGTTTCATTTAATTTCAACTGATACAGGGAGTAATTTTTACCTGACAGGGGCTCTTTTATCTCATTCCAGATCCACTGTACAAGATTCTCCGTAGTAGACTGTGGAACAGTATCATTCAGGTATTTATGATCAAATCTGTCGATAACTTTCTCTTTTACTATGCTTTTCAGTATACCGTAATCAAGAATCATCCCCTCACTGCCGGGAACTCCCTGAATTGTTACTTCCAGCCTGTAGGTGTGTCCATGAAGGGCTTCACACTTGCCATGATACTCCACCAGGTTATGAGCAGAATCAAATTTAAATACCTTAGTAAGAAACATTTTCATAGTATGAGGGTATTAGATTGTACCCCTGATGGTCAAGAGAATCAGGGGAATGCTTTTTGCGCCGTGTCACATTTTCTACTCTAAAGATAGCTCTTCTCTAAATTAATGTTGTTCCAGTGGCGCAAAAGTCTGGAAGATATTTTAAGAAAATTCGATCCGGCTATTGACCTTATAGACCTTATACAGTAATGTACAAATCAAGGGTGTTTCTATGTGTAGATACGCCTGATTCGGATTACTTTCTTCCAAAGGAGAAGCAATGAAAGGCATAAAAGATAATTTTCATATACGCACAGTAGCAGGTGAACGATTTACACCTTATTCCCTTGCAAAAAAGCTGAATGCGAAAGTTATTCTCGAATCTGCTTCTTTCAACCAGGGAAAATCCAGATACTCAATTCTACTAATTAAAGAAGCATTCAGAGTGGTTCAGCAGGAAAATAATATATACCTGCTTATTAAAGGCATAAAAAAAAATATTAATAGTTCAGCATCTGATATCCTCTCTGTCCTGCTCTATTTTGCAAATCAGCATACAAAAAATAATAGTGACATCCCAATACCGGCAGGTGGTATTGGATTTCTTTCCTATGAGTTCGCCGCAAACTGCGATACAATTACATTTTCGAGTAAGAAAGATAATCTCGATCTCCCTGATGCATGTTTTATTCTGGGTAATATTTATATTATATTTGATCACTTCAGTGATAAATTGCACCTGGTAGGAATTAACTATTCTGAATCCAGCATTGATTTAAACAGGGAGCTGGACAAACTTGAGGAGCAGCTGAATGATCTCAACTTTAATTACCTTACCAATTCTGTAAAGCTGTTTTCTACAGAAGTAATTGCCGCAAAAAACGAAAAGGAAGATTTGCTCCAGGGAGTAGATACTGTAAAATCTGAAATAGTAAAAGGCAACCTCCTGCAGGGAGTCCTCTCCAGAAGGATTACAGTAAAGACAGACATACCTGCAATAGAAGCTTACAAAAATCTTAGATCCGTGAATCCATCTCCATATATGTTCTATCTCGATTTTGATACATTTCAAATTTTCGGTGCATCTCCTGAAGCTCATGTTCAGGTTAAAAATGACACAGCTGTGATAAATCCTATTGCTGGTACAAGGCGAAGGGGAAAAGACAAAAACGAAGACAAACTCCTGGAAGAGGAGCTCCTGAATGATGAAAAGGAAAAAGCAGAGCATTTAATGCTTGTGGATCTTGCACGAAACGATCTGGGACGGGTATCTGATACCGGAAGTGTTGCCGTAACAGATTATATGAATGTAAACAGGTTTTCACATGTAATGCATATTACCTCCAGAGTCGAGGGAAAACTAAAATCAGGGTTTACAGGAATAGATGCAGTCAGGGCTACATTTCCTGCAGGTACTGTCTCCGGAGCTCCCAAAATTAAGGCTATAGAAATAATTGACAATATTGAACACTCACCAAGACGATTCTACGCAGGTTTGGTAGGATATATAGAAACAGGAGGAGATCTTGATACATGTATTACAATAAGAAGCGCCCTTAAAAAGGATGGTCTCCTCTATCTGCAGGCAGGTGCCGGTATTGTTTATGACTCATCTCCGGAGAGAGAATTTATAGAAACAGGTGAAAAGCTCGAAGCCCTGGCAGTAGCCATAGGTGTGGAGGTCTGATATGTATTTGATTATTGATAACTACGATTCATTTACCTATAATATTTTTCAATATATGTCGGAGCTGACCGGAGAAGAGATAAAAGTTATCCGAAATGACCGAATTACAATTGAGGAGATAGAGATTCTGAATCCACAGGGAATAATTATATCCCCTGGCCCCGGTCGTCCGGAGAATGCAGGGATATCTATGGCTGCTGTAAAATATTTTGCAGGAAAAACTCCCATTCTCGGAGTCTGCCTGGGGCATCAGGTTATAGGAGAAGTATTTGGAGGAAAAATTGTTCAGGCAGAACAAATTGTGCACGGCAAGACTAAAAGCATAGAACTGGACGGAAGAGGGCTTTTCAGAACCCTTGGTAAAAAGGGAGTGTTTACACGCTATCACTCTCTTATTGTAGAATCTGTATCCCTCCCTGATTGTCTGGAAATTACTGCAAAAGGTAAAAATGGAGAAATTATGGGAATACGTCACCTTGAATATGATATTGAAGGGGTGCAGTTTCATCCGGAATCTATGGGGAGTCCCGGGGGTAAACAAATTTTTGCAAATTTTATTAATTACAGGAGAGAACCTTACCCTGTAAAACAGATTCTGACGAGTTTAATGGGGAGGAAAGATCTCTCATTAAAAGAGGCAGAAGGGTTTATGACGGAACTGACAGAAGGAGTATTGAATAACTCTCAAATTGCAGCTTTTCTGACTGCTCTGAACAGTAAAGGAATAACCGGAATCGAAATTGCAGGTTGTGCCTCTGTACTTCAAAAAAAACGAACATCAATAACTCCTTCCGTACCTGTTCTGGATACATGCGGTACCGGCGGAGATGGACTGGGAACATTCAATATATCTTCATTTGCAGCACTTATTGCAGCGGCCTGTGGTATACCTGTAGCCAAACACGGAAACAGAGCTGTGAGTTCATTGAGCGGCAGTGCTGAATTCTATTCGGAACTGGGATTTGATATAGGACTCTCCCCTTTGGAAGCAAACAGGTTACTGGAAACTACAAATTTTACATTTCTGTTTGCCCCTACCTATCACGGAGCAATGCGATATGCAGCTCCGGTCAGGAAAGAACTGGGTATAAAAACAATAATGAACCTTCTGGGACCACTCGTTAATCCTGCAGGTGCTGAATATCAGATTATCGGTGTTTTTAGTGATGAGTACTCTATTCCTGTGGCAGAAGCTGCGAAGTTACTGGGAATTAAAAAAGCTGCCGTAGTTCATGGATTTGACGGTCTGGATGAAATATCAATCACGGGTCCTTCAAGAATCGTGTTCCTGGAAGAAGACGGAACCATATCTGATTCTGTTTTTAATCCGGAAGATTACAGTATGCCACTGTACCCTTTACAGGAACTAAAGGGGGGCAGTGCTTCTGAAAATGCCGCTATGGCTATGGATATTCTGAACAACAGAGGAAATACTGCAATAAGGGATGCCTCCGCATTAAATGCAGGAGCGGGACTCTATCTTTATGGTATGACAGACTCGATATACCAGGGTTATACAATTGCTGTAGAGGCAATTCAAAGCGGTCTGGTATTACGAAAAATTGAAGAAATAAAAGATGTTACCAGAGGAATTAATTCATGACCCCTGACAGAGATATACGACTTGAGATTCTAAAGACCCGAAAAAAATCTATCCTGGAAAAAGGATTCCATCAGGATCTGGAAATTCCCCTTCTGCGTAAAGTTCCTGTAGTTCCCTGCCCGAAAAACAAGATTCTTATTTGTGAGATAAAAAGAAGTTCACCTTCCAAAGGAGTAATAGGAAGTATAAATGATCCGGAAAAACAGGCAGGCAGGTATATTGACAGAGGCGCAGATATTATTTCAGTTCTTACAGAAGAACATTTTTTCAAGGGATCCCTTCAGGATTTAATGGATATTAAAAACAGGTATCCGGAACATGCTATCTTAAGAAAGGACTTTCTCTACTCTCTGGAAGATATAGAAATTTCGTACAGAGCCGGAGCTGATCTTATTCTTTTAATTGCTTCCATTCTGGAAAAGGATGAAATTGTTAAAATGTACAACCGGGTTAAGGATCTGGGAATGGAAGCCATTGTTGAGATCCACAATAAGGAAGATATTGAAAAAGTTTCAGATTTTAAACCTAACTTTGTCGGAATCAACTCAAGAGATTTACGAACATTTAAAGTAGATCTGACATTACCCCTTAAAATTAAAAATGATATAAACTGGAACCCCTCCCTTATTTTCGAATCCGGAATAAGGTATCCGGAAGATGTGAAACTTGCAATATCCTCAGGTTTCAATGGTGTCCTTGTAGGAGAATCTGTTGTAAAAAATCCGGATCTCGTCAGACAACTTAAAGATGCAATGAACGAAAAGAAAGTCAGTAATTTCTGGGAGAGATTATATTCAGAAAATAAAAAAGGCCCTATGATTAAAATTTGCGGGCTGACTACACTGGAAGATGTATTGAAAGCAGATGAGCTGGGAGCAGATATACTTGGTTTTATCCTTGCCGAATCTCCAAGGCAGGCAGATATTTCGTTTATAAGAAACCTTCCGCCCACAGGGGCTTTAAAAGCAGGGGTTGTTGTTCTTAAAACGCCAGGAGAGAAATTACCGGAATCAGTGGAGCAGCTGTTGAATGAAGGCAAACTGGATGTAATTCAGTTCCATGGCGGGGAAAATCCTGATGAATGTTCATCCATAGCCTTTCCTTACTACAAGGCAGTCAGAATAAATACCAGTAACGATATACCAAAAATTGGAACTTACCGGTCACCCAGAGTTCTTATTGATGCCTATTCAGAGGCCGGTTATGGAGGAACAGGGAAGCAGATAAAGGGTAAACTTATATCCATTGTAAAGGAGAATCATATTTTATGGCTGGCAGGGGGAATAAGTCCGGAGAATGCAGAAGATCTGATACAGAAATTTAATCCTGAACTGATTGACGTATCAAGCAGACTCGAAGAATCGCCCGGAAAAAAAGATCATAGAAAGATGGAGCAGTTATTTAGGACATGTCACAGAGAGGCCGGCCGACCCCAATTGAACCCCTCTAAGGAGAATTTATGAATTACAGCCAATATTTCGGTGAGTTCGGAGGGCGGTATGTTGCAGAGGTTCTGCGCCCCTCACTTGAACTTATGGAAAAAGAGTTTCTTGATATTATCGAAGACAGGGATTTCTGGAAAGAGTTCGATATCCTATCCAAAGATTTCACAGGCAGGCCTACCCCCTTTATGTTTGCAGAAAACTCTACAAGAATAATAGGAGGAGCTTCAATTTACATTAAACTGGAAGGTCTGGCCAATACCGGAGCCCACAAAATCAACAATGCACTGGGACAGGTTCTCATGGCAAAGCGGATGGGAAAAAAAAGAATAATAGCCGAAACAGGTGCAGGTCAGCATGGTGTTGCAACTGCCGCAGCCTGCGCCAAGCTGGGGATTCCATGCACAATATACATGGGTGAGATTGATATAAAACGTCAGCGGCCTAATCTTTTCTTGATGAATCTATACGGTGCGGAAGTTATTCCTGTGAGGTTTGGCAGCAGAACTCTCAAAGATGCCGTAAATGCCGCTCTTATGGACTGGTCAGGATCTTTTGAAGATACCCACTACCTGATTGGAAGTGCACTGGGACCATCACCCTACCCCAGTATTGTAAAAACATTTCAGTCTGTCATTGGCAAAGAGGTTAAGAGTAAAATAGCAGAAAAGAAAATTGATGTAGAAGCAATGGTGGCCTGTGTTGGAGGTGGTTCCAATGCAATAGGATTTTTCTCACCATTTCTTGAAGAAAACACCCCCAGACTCATAGGTGTCGAAGCCGGAGGAAAAGGATCGGACAGGGGAAAACATGCTTCAAGGATGTCGGGTCAGGGGAAAAGTGGAATTATCCAGGGTTATAAAAGTCTTTTTCTTACCGATAAAGAGGGACAGATTCTACCGACTCACTCGATTTCTGCAGGTCTGGATTACCCTGGAATAGGACCCGAACTGGCCTACTATGGAAAAACAGGGCGAATCGAATATACAAGTGCCACAGATGCGGAAGCTCTGGAAGCACTGCAGTTCTTTGCTAAAAATGAAGGGATTCTATTTGCTCTTGAATCAGCTCATGCTGGAGCAAAAGCTATAGAACTTGCAGGAACTGTTTCAAAAGACAAGGCTGTTATAATTAATATGTCAGGAAGGGGCGATAAGGATATCTTTATTACTGCTAAATTACTGACTCCGGATGAATGGCTGAATTTTCTCCGGAATGAGGTTTGATAATATGAAAAACAGATTGATGTGTCACTTAATAGCCAATTATCCCGATTTTAATAAATCATTCGAAATAGCAGAAGCGCTGGCCAGGGGAGGTGCTGACAGTATTGAAGTACAGTTCCCTTTTAGTGACCCATCTGCAGACGGCCCATATATTCTAAAGGCCTGTGATATTGCACTGAAAAACGGGTTTACAGTCGATAAAGGGTTTGACCTTGTAAGAAGGATAGTAAACATAACTAAACTCGATGTTTTTATAATGAGCTATGCAAATATCCCATATACCAGAGGTCTTGAATCCTTCGTAAAGGAATCCGCATCCATAGGAATAAGAGGTCTTATTATTCCGGATCTGACATTAAATAATGATGAAGGTCTTATCGAACTTGGAGAGAAATATACAATCCCCATAATTCCGGTGATAACACTCACAACACCACAGGAACGAATTGATGCAATACTTTCCATCCAGCCTGAATATGTCTATGCAGTTCTTAGAAAGGGAATAACCGGAGAATCAACTGAAATCACAAACGAAAACATTACTTTCCTCAAAAACCTTTCACAGGAAGGTGTAAAAGTTCTTGGGGGTTTTGGAATAAATTCCAGGGAGCAGGTTAATTCTTTGGCTCCTTACCTGTTTACATCAGTAGCAGGAACTGTTTTCGTAAAAGAGATAGAAAAAGAGACTGGAGATATGATAAATCGTATTGAGGTATTAACAGCATCCCTTGTAACTGACCAATCAACAACCACATCCAAAGGAGGTGACTTTAGCTCTAGCATAAATATCTGCAGATAGGAATTAATAAATTTCTTTCACTCTCCTATAGCTTACTATTTCTGCTTCTTCATCGCTTTCCCAGGGGAATTTTATCTCCAGTTCAAGTGTAAACTGATCAAGATTATCATAACCGATTGAGGTTATTTCCCAGTAGACCCAATCATCGGACATGTTCGTATCGAACCAAACAAGAATGCCGTCTTCAATTTTATATTTAAAGCTGTTAATAAAGTCAGAACTCTCCTGGAAAAGAATACCCTCTTTCATCAGGTAAATTGTTGCAAACCCGCGTCCTCCTACTGTTCGTTCCCATTTCCCTATAACATCTGCTGTTAATTCATCGTCCAGCATGGAATCAGCACTTAAAGCAGTCACTGAGATAAGCACAAGTAAAATGCCAATAGAAAATAAACCTCTAAAAAATGTTTTCACAAAGGCCTCCTTAAAATACAGTTATAATTACATAAGAAATCAATAATTCCATAAAGTCAATAGGAAGCTTTTAGGGGGTACATGGCAATTTACATTATTTCGTTTATAGTCTGTTTAGCACTTAATATTAGAATTGCTGGTCATATACCCATATCAAATTCTTTTCGTAAATCTGCAAATTCCTCTTCCGCAAAAGATTTAACCTTCTCCTGGTAGGCATCATACTGCTTAACCAGATTTTCTCCCGTTTCCGTCAGGGTAGTACCGTCCCTGGTATCACCCCCTCTCCTGCGGAGAACTATTTTTTTATTGAGGGAACTCTCAAGATTATTAAGCATACCCAATGCCTTTACATAGGAAAGCTTCATCTCTGCTGCAGCTTTCCGGATTGATCCATACTTTTTTATTCCCATAAGCAGCCAGTAGACACCAATTCCCATGAACTGCTTATCATCTTTATCTGTAAAGTATATCTTAAGCTTTACATTCATTTGAATTTTACAGGACTTCTCTTGCTGCCTTATCAATCAGCGTATACAGCTCGTCCAGGTTTTCGAGTTCCACACTGGAATAGGCAATCCTCAAATACTTCCCCTGAATTGAAATTGTACCAATACCATACTCATTCAGCAGATGTAACCTCAGTTTCTCGGAATCCCCTTCGTAGAGGAAAGTCATAAAGTAGCCGGAGTTAAAGGGGAGAGCCTTTAGGGGAGAATCTCCATCAAAGGAGGCGACAAGTTCTCTAACCTTCAGGTACCTGGCTTTCAAAATTGAAAATCCGTTATCTTTTTCACTCTGATAGGTGGAAGATGCAAAAGATTTAAGCACAAGGCTCTGGGATAATCTGTTTGAGTTTGAAATTGATGCTCTGATTGCACCGGAGGTTTTTGTCGTAAGTGCACCCAGAACTTCTGGACTCAGATTCTTCCCTGCAAAAGTCAGAAAACCGATTCGAAAACCCCATGCAAAATTTTCCTTGGTAATACCATCAACCTTAACTGCAAGAATATTTTCATGAAGGTCGGCCAGTTTTCCAAAGAGTGATTCTTTAAGAGACTCATCCTCATAGAAAAGTCCAAAATATGCATCATCCATTATAGCAAGTATTTTTTTTCCACTTTCAGCTATCTTTTTAAGGATCGATACAATTTTTAATCCATCTTCAACAGTAGGAGTATAACCTGTTGGATTATTGGGAAAATTCAAAACAAAGGCTACATTATTACCAGGCGCATTACTTAAGGCCTTTTCAAAACCCTCAAGATTCATTCCACCAGTTTTGGAAAAGAAGGGAAAAGTTATAATTGATGCCTGATTCCTTCCTTCAAAAATCAGTCTGTAATTTCCCCAGAACATATCAGGAACAACCAGTGAGTCCCCTTTATCAAAAAACATATCTCCCAGTACTGAAAGTCCATGGGTCAATCCGCTTGTAACAAGGGGGACAGAAGTTGTTTTACCTTTAAGAGAGGGATTTTTCTGATCCATCTCTTCCCTCCACTTGTTCCGGAGCTCAAGCACCCCGGGAGTAGGTGCATAGGGAAAAACTTCTGTTTCAGAGATTCCGGCGATCTGCTCTCTTATACTTTCAAGAAACATGGGTTTACCTTTTGAAGTAGCCATTCCTACAGTGGCATTAAACCTGGTTGCCTTCTTTTTGGCTTCTGCAGACTGGGCGACAATCCCTTTTGGAAAGTAAAACCGTTTTCCAAAATCCGACAAAAGATCGCCTGCTACTGTTCCATCAAGAATAGAATTCAATTCTCCGGCTAAAACATTCATTTTCCTCTCCTATAATTACTTTATAATAGGGAACGGGTCTCCGGACTAATCCGGTACCCGTTCATATTATTTACGCTTTAATCCGTGTTCCTGTTTCACCATTCAATGCTGCAAGAGCAGAATTAAGGGATGTAATAATAGCTTCCCGGCCGCTCCATTTAACAAATCTCATGCATGCTTCAACTTTTGGTCCCATTGAACCGGCCAAAAACTGCCCTTCATCCAGATAAACCTGAGCTTCCGACAGAGTAATCTCTTCCAGAGCTTTCTGATCCGGTTTATTAAAGTTTACATAAACATTCTCAACATCTGTGAGTATCATAAACTTATCAGCTTTTACAGCCTGTGACAACTTAAACCCGGCTCTGTCCTTATCAATTACGGCATCAACCCCGGTCCAGCTTCCATCACTGCTCTTCTCTACAGGGATACCTCCGCCTCCGGAAGCAATTACAATAATATCCTTCTCAATTAGACTATTAATTGCCCTTTCTTCCACAATGCTGATAGG
This sequence comes from Spirochaetota bacterium, assembly GCA_024280415.1. Classification (GTDB taxonomy): domain Bacteria; phylum Spirochaetota; class Spirochaetia; order B11-G9; family B11-G9; genus JAJRQE01. Next base: position 25,393 of record JAJRQE010000291.1, read on the forward strand.
TTCAGGAGAAGGAACAACTCTTCTCCACCCTTTTTCAACACCTGGCTTGGCTTCCTTAACAATCCAGCCCTTTTCGGAGGAATATTTCTTTGCATCTGATTCTGTATAGAAAGGACCAACCGGTTTGGAGGGATCCTTGAAATCTGGATCATCCGAACTTACCTCAACCTGGGTTACAATTGAGCAAACCGGCATATCAACACCTTCTGCCTGAAGATGAAATGCCAGACGATTCTGAAACATCCAGCCAATCTGTCCCTGAGTCATGGCTCCTATTACAGTAAGAGTCTGAGGAGGAACCAGGGAGGAAGCCTCTTCCTGCTGTATCAGCAGTGAACCTGCCTGAGGTCCGTTCCCATGTGTAATAACTACCTCATATCCTGATTTTGCTATCTTTGCAATCTGCTTTGCAGCAGTATCAACATTTTTCATCTGTTCTTCGGTCGTACCTTTTTCATCTGCCTGTTTGATGGCATTACCGCCCAGGGCAATTACAACTAATTTTCTTGACATATTAAGTCTCCTTTTATTATGATTAAATAAATTCCATAGGGGAAAAGAGTATTTTAAGGTCAATAGAAAGATTGATCAAGATAAAAATATCAAATTTCAGGTTCATATTGCTATTTCCCTATAAATTTTACTCAATAATTGCGAATATACTAAATTTTATATTCGAAAGGATTAAATATGAAACGTTGTTCATGGTGTGAAGGCAATGATGAATATATAAAATATCATGACGAGGAATGGGGTGTTCCTGTTCATGATGACAAGAGACATTTTGAATTCATGATTCTGGAGGGAGCCCAGGCGGGCTTAAGCTGGATTACCATACTGAAACGCCGGAACAACTACCGAAAGGCATACGATTCCTTTGATCCTGACCTTGTTGCCAGGTATGATGAGAATAAGATACAATCTCTTTTAAACAATCCCGGAATAATAAGGAACCGCTTAAAGGTAAGATCCTCAGTTTCAAATGCAAAATTTTTTCTTGAAATACAGAAGGAGTCCGGCTCTTTTGATAACTATATATGGAACTTTGCCAATGGTAAAACTATTAAAAACTCCTGGAAAACCATGGCTGAGATTCCTGCGAAAACGGAACTTTCTGATAGAATTAGCACTGATTTAAAAAAAAGAGGTTTTAAGTTTACAGGTTCAACAATTGTCTACGCACACCTACAGGCAGCTGGAATAGTAAATGATCATATAACAAGCTGTTTTAGATATAATGAGGTTTAATTAATGAAAAAACTACTACTACTTAGACACGGAAATGCATTATCCAGAACCGGAAATATTTCTGACTATGACCGGCCCCTGGATAATTCAGGAAAAAAACAAATTATATCTGTTTCAAATAAATTAGTAGAAATAAACCAGATTCCGGAACGGATAATTTCTTCTGCAGCTTTAAGGGCTATCTCAAGTGCCGAAATTATTCACAGCAAAAAAAACACAATAGAATTAATAAAAACTGAGATACTCTATTCGGCTGCTGTTTTTGAATATATAGATATTATAAAAACTCAAAATGGCTCATTCGAATCAATAATGATTGTAGCCCATAATCCTGCAATTTCAGGATTTGCTGCAAAAATAACCGGAAAGCACATAGGATTAGGTACAGGCAATTTATGCATACTTGAAATAGATATTGAAAAGTGGAGTAATCTGGACTTTAATTCTCCTGTTATTAACTCCACTTGCCTAAAACCCTGAAAAAAGTTGTCGAACTAACCTTTAAGATTTTCAGGATTAAGTGCTCTGAAATCTTTATGGATAAAAACACCGTCCTTACGGATAAGTTCATTATCTATCCAGATTTCACCTCCGCCGTACTCCGGAGTCTGAATACAGACAAGATCCCAGTGGACAGCACTCTTATTACCATTATCTGCATCATCGTATGCAGCCCCGGGGGTAAAGTGGAAAGATCCTGCAATCTTTTCATCGAAGAGGATATTATCCATAGGAAATGTTATTTCCGGGTTACAGCCCAGAGCAAATTCCCCCACATACCTTGCTCCCTTATCGGTATCAAATATCTTATTTATCCGCTCATTATCATTGGATTCAGCTTTTACAATCTGTCCTTTCTCAAACTCGAGACGAACATCTGTAAATGTAAAACCATGATAACTTGAAGGGGTATTGTAGGTAATATGTCCTTCTACACTATCTTTTACAGGACAGCTGTAGACCTCACCATCGGGAATATTCATATTACCACTGCACTTGACTGCTCCAATACCCTTAATTGAAAACCGGAGGTCTGTCCCGGGACCTGTGATATGAACTTTATCTGCCTCTGACATAAATTTCACAACTTTATCCATAGCATCCGACATTTTATCGTAATCTACACCAGTAGTCACCCTATAGTAATAATCTTCAAAATTAATGGTAGACATATTCGCCTGCATTGCCATAAACTCTGTGGGATAACGTAGAACTACCCATTTTGTATGGGGAACCCGAACCTTAAAATGGACAGGTTCATAGAAAGCCTTCATGTATAGATTGTTGCTTCCATCCGGAAGATCAGACATCTCCTTAGAGTTTGCCGGTCCCCTTACACCAATAAAAGCATCCATCTGCTCCATCTGATATTTTTCTATATCTGCTTTTATTGAATATCCTTCCCTGGATCCTCCAGTCCGCAAAGCCCTTTCTATTCTCTCAGTCTCAAACTGTACTATGGGCAATCCCTTTGCCCTGTAAACTGCTGCAATGAGTTCTTCGATAAATTCCACAGGAGTATCTGTGGCATGGATAAGACAACTCTCTCCAGGCTGCAATTTACATGAATAGTTTACAAGCAGTTCTGCTAATTTTTTATCTCTTGGATCTCTCATTATGACTCCCTGGATTGTTATAAAGTCTCAATTAATTTTGGTAATATTCTACAGTTACAAACGAGGTACTATACACATTTATGCTGGAACCGCCGCTGCCGTCAATTTTAAATACAATCTGTTTTCTGTTAAATAGCAGGGCTTTCCGGACAACCTCTGTTACATCATTTACGGTGGAATTTACATTACTTATAATGGAACTTATACTGTCATCCACAGCGTAGTCATCCCGGGTTGGATCGTAAAGCATAGGATATCCCTCTGAACTGTCGGGGTTGTTATCCCAGAATCCGGTTACAGGAAAAACCATTATCTGGCTTGTAGTTTCCATGCCCCCTGTAGAACCTGTCTCGATTGTTGCAGAAGTAACATAGATATTATCCGGCAGGTCAAGGCCGATGACCAGAACAGCAAAAGGACCGGCACTATTATCTATATTAATGGAGCTTGTTAACGACTGGATATAGGGGGAACCGCTGTCTCCTACCTGGAGGGACTGGATAAACCCAAACACACCACTCTGCAACAATCCGCCGGTAACAGCTTTTATTTTAATAGGGGCATACCATGTTTCATTTCCATTCCCGTCGGTACTCTTAGCAAAAAGGGAAAAATAGTGGGTTAAATCGGGATCAAGTCCTTTCCACTCGAACTGCCAGACACTCTTTTCTGTAAACGACTCCCCAAGGAAAGATGTATAATTTTCCGGATACCCAAGAACAGAGTGCTGAATATTTATTTCTAATATACGCTCGTCATTAACCCAGCCGGGAGGCTCCTTCCAGTTCCAGGAGGTTACAATGGTGTCAGGTCCCGTCCCCAGAGCCTGAAAGGCCGTAATCTGGGCAGCAATATCTTCCGGATTCTCCCTTCCACGGGGAAGACTCTGGAAAAGATTACAGGAGGTAATAAAAGGAAGAAGAAGTAAAGCTGCAATTGCAGTAATTATTGTTTTCATAATTCTAATACCCCTCCACCCAGTAATGTGTATCAACGGACCAGGCAGAGACATCTACATCCAGAGGATCGCTCAGTTTAATTGCAATCCCCCCTGAATAGTACAGGAACATTCTGTTTGCAATTTCAGCAATGTCAATGGACTGATAGGCTCCTCCTGCAACGGTAAAGGGTCTTGTTATAAAAAAATCGTAGTCCAGAGTATTTTCGGAAACAAGATCCGCCCAGGTAAACCCGGTATCAAGATTATCCTTTATAACATAAATATTAAGTTCGGTATCTGTTACAGGAGGCGATATATTGTTGAGATAGAGTGTAAACTGATCGAAGTAGACCGATTCATTTATGTTAAAGCTTATAATAATAATATCTCCGGCTAAAAATCCCGGTGCTGAGGAATTTGAAACCTCAAGGACTCCAAAAGGGGTCTCCTGAACCTTAAAAACCTTGAACTCATCGTTATTATAGGGAGAAAACCCGTCACTGCTGTAAAAAGTAAAATAATTATCTTTGACCGAATTTCCAAGGGACAACTCCAGAGTTCTTGGAGAAAGCCACTGTCCTCCGGTTTCATGAGCATATAGAGAAAAGAACTGATCCCGATCCGTATTCAGACCAATCCAGTTAAAGCTCCACTCACTGGGATCTGTATATTCTATAACTGTACTGGAATCCAGGGGATCCATAGTTACAGGAGGATCACCCTCACCATGAACGATTCTTATCTTATCTATAACTCTGTCATCTGCAATTACAGACAGAGCTTTCTGCCAGTTCCAGGATGTAACAATTGAATCTGTTCCGGATACGAATCCGATAAAGCGGCTTATCTGAGCCTCATTATCTTCCGGATTAGTCCTTCCCAATGGGGCGGGCAGAAGAAAATCACAGGACACAAGCGCCAGAGATGTAAATAATACAGCTATTAGAATTTTATATTTACTTATCTTCTTCATTAGTCCAGCCTCAAACTCAAAACTGCTGTAATTCCGCCCGGAGAAGGGGCAATACTGAAAGAGAGATTATTATCCCCCGGGTTTACAACAGCCTGACCGCCGGTTTCCGGATCATCATAGGTCAGTCCCAACCAGGTTAATACTGCACCACTGAAATAAACAGCATAAGAGGTGTAGAACAGAACCTCGGATGTTATGTAATTAATCGTATATTCGCTGTCTCCAATACTTCCGAAAGAAGCATTTGCATTTATCCAGGACTCCTCTGCAGATGCACGTATATTAAGAGCCATACCGGAAGCCAGGTTTCCAAGGCTTACCATGGTCTGCCCCCATACAAGAAACTTCCGTGATTTTTCTGTTAACAACATAGGGGTCTTCTCTCCCGGCAGAAGAGCGGCAGTTACCATACCCGTCAGACCTAAAGCCCATAACCCTGTTCTCGAATATTCTGCAATTGTCGGCCACAGGTAGGCTGTACGGTAGGACTCATACTTTGCAGTAAAGTCAGTTGTTGCTGTGCTGTATTCCATATACTTTCTCATGGCATAGAATCCCAGTTGCATAGAAGCTGTCTGTGCCATACTACCCGTTATCTGCATCATATTTGATACAGCATAGGTGTACCTGCTGAATCCTGTAAAGGAAAGTAAATTTTCCGGCATTGCGTTGTATAAAAAAGCAAGACCAAAATTACCGCCGGTTCCCAGAAGATAGTTTAGAGTAAGGGAGTTCTGTGAATCCTCAAGACTCTGAATATAATCACTGTACGGATCATTGTAGAAAAAAGAGTTCATATATTTATTCCAGTAGCTTACAGCATTTAGCCGGTCATCCAGAGCTACTGCTCCAAACAGATTCCCTATCTGAACAGAGCCTTCGAGACCAATCATAGTAAGGAGGTACCATTTTTTATTTCTGTTAGCCTTTTCTTCTTCGAACAGACTCTGAACCTCCTCCTGAACTACCTCTTCACGGATACTGTCCTTTATCGCTTCCCGAACAGGTTCTGCAACCAAATCCAAAGCCTGATTAACATCTTCCTTTGCCAGTTTCTCGAAAGCAGAGACACTCTCCTCTACTTTTGCACTTTGCTCCTCCTCTTCGGCAGTATCCAGAGATTCCACAATTTCACTTACAAGTTCATCAGGAAGGACAGCCTGGACAATGGTTCTTGTTAATCGGGAAACAGCATTCTGGAGGTCTTTAATATCTTTTGCGGTTTCGGTACTTTCCGAAATAATTTCCTTTTTTACAACATCTACAATTTTTACATCGATTACAAATTCAGAATTTTCTGTTCTCAGCGAACCATAAAGAACATTAGTTACATCAAATTCTTTACCAATTCTCAGAGCAATATCCTTTGTTATTATTTTAGGCAGAACAATATCATTTTTTAATAAGATAGAGTCAAATATTTCCCGGTCAAATACAAAATATGCATCTGTAGAGTCAATTTTAGTGCTTAAAAGACGCTCGACGATCATTGGCACATAGGAGGGAGTATCCACTACTTCCAGGGGCACAATTAGAAGAGGAGACTTAGTATAATCAGCTTTAGTCCCCTGATCCTGAGAAAACAGAACTAAAGGAGTCGAAAATATGAGAATAACAAGGGATATAGCTGTAAATACTCTTCTTTTTATCATCCTACCTAATATATACCACTAAGTAAAAAAATAAAATAGAATTATTAAGCTTTTTGCGCCACACTTGCCCAGGGGTCGTTGCCGGACTTTTTTTTGCAGGCAGGTTAATATTAGGGCATAAAAAAAAGTCTGGCAACGACCTACTCTCCCACCAAAAGGCAGTACCATCGGCGCAAAAGGACTTAACTTCCGTGTTCGGGATGGGAACGGGTGGATCACCTTCGCTATTGTCACCAGACTATAATTAACTTATTTATGTAA
>JAJRQE010000292.1 GCA_024280415.1 Spirochaetota bacterium
ATTTTGCTCGGATTAGAAGTTATCTCTCAACTGCGAGAAAACAGAACAGGAATATTCTTGATTCTATTATTTCTGCTGTTAAGGGAAACCCCTTTACCCCTTCCATTACCTCTTAAGATTGGAAAGTACCTGAATAGTTACGATAAAAGAAAGAAATCAAAAAACTGAAATCCTTTGCACTCAATTGTCAGAGCAGTGTTCTTCAGATATTCCAAAACAAAATCATAATATATTTGATCATGTAGACAGCAAACGCTGTGCCGGTGATGTCTCTATACTTTTTGGTAGTGAAAATAAGATAGTCCAACCTGATTTGGATGCCTATAATACTTTTAAGAAATCTTTATCTACACCACAATGTCAATAGAAAAGAAAATGAGCAGTCAACGATTTGAACTTACATGGAATACGACGAGTGGAAATAACATTTTTATACCTGATTACAAAACATCTTTTAATAAATAGAAGTTGTAATTTGAAGGAGTATTAGAGAATGCCAGTTAACAAAAAATACACAGTTTTAGATTTTGCTTATGATATCCTAAAAGAATCAGCAAAACCTCTAACATTTCAGGAAATCTGGGAACAGGGAAAAGACACAGAATTTGTCAGTAAGCTGTCATTAACTGGAAAAACTCCCTGGAATACTCTTGGTGCCAAGCTTTTTGTAGAAGTAAGAGATAAACCTACAGACACAAGATTTATTAAAGTTGGAAAAAATCCAGCCAGGTTTTTTTTAAAAGAAAAGGAGTCTTTACTTAGTGAGGATATACTAAAGAAAATTGATAAAGAAGAGCAGAAACCCAAAAAGGAAACTGCTTCCTACAATGAAAGAGACCTCCATCCTTTACTTGCATATTTTGCCTATACAAATACCGACTTCAATAAAGGCAAGGCCATATACACAAAAACAATCTATCATGAAAAATCAAAAAAGAACGGATTAAACGAATGGATCCATCCGGACATGGTTGGCTTTTATATTCCCATTGAAGAATGGAACAGCACATTGCTGGAATTTAATAAAGTATCCGAATCCAATTCCATAAAACTCTACTCCTTTGAATTAAAGAAAAATATCGACAAATCAAACTATAGAGCATATTTCTTTCAGGCAGTCTCAAACTCCTCCTGGGCCAATGAAAGCTATCTTGTTACTGCCGGGTTAAAACAGGATGATGACCTTTTATCAGAACTGGAACGCTTATGTTCTTCCTTTGGAATAGGATTAATCAAAATGGAACTGGATGATATAGATTCCTCAAAAGTACTGTTCCAAGCTAGGACGAAGGAAAGCACGGATTGGGAGATGATGAATAAACTTTGTGAGCAGAATACAGATTTTGAATACTTCATTGATGACATTACAAAGGATTATACTGTTAAGACAATCCATAACAGCCAGTATGATAAAATTTTGGAAGAACCCCAGGAGTATATTGAGGAGAGGATTTTGGGGGATAAATCATGAATGACCCCCAAATCAGATCCAATTTCCACAGCCAAAAATTACCAAAATATCACAACTCCTCCAATACACTTGTCATAGATGAACTCGGCCTAAAACATGGGAAAAATCGGGCGGATATTGCAGTTATTAATGAAAACCTTACAGGTTATGAAATAAAAAGCGATGAAGATACACTAAACCGCCTATCCGGACAAATAAAGGCATATAACGACGTATTTAACAAAGCTGCTATAGTAGTTGGAGGACGATATTACAGGCAGGTAAAAGAAAAAGTCCCTGATTGGTGGGGGATTTTTATTGCACATGAAGTAACCCAGTGAATAGTATCTTTTGAGACTATCCGCAAATAACAAAGTAACCCTTCAACAGATATTTTTTCTATTGGCCAGCTATTTTGGAGAGAAGCAGTAAAAGAGAAATTGGAAACATTTGGATTGAGGGATTGAAGGGAAAAGGTGAATTTTAGTATATTATGATCAATTCTGAATTAATAAAAGATATTATCAATAATTGTCCAGTCAGTGATTTCTCAGCAAATAGCCAGGGAGTCATCGAAAATGATAAATTGGCTGATTACATTGACCTGAGATCTCAGCATTTAATCGAGACAGCAGCTGATGACTTTACAAAAACTGTAATTCAGAAGCATTTATACGAAAAAGAATCAGCAACTCGTCAACCTATATTAGTATTATGTACCATGCTTTTTAACTTTGTTATGGGAATTTATAACTACATAGTTAACGAAAAGGTTTCTTTAAAACCCTTGAATATTTGTGAATCTAATCTCATGCGTAATATTCTAATTCACTTTCAGGGTTATATTTCGATGATTATGTCGGGAATACCGGAAGCTTCATATGCCCAGTTACGGACCATGTATGAAAGCTACATTATTTTCTATTTTATTAAGACTCATCCGGAATTAGCTAAGCCTTATATTGATCATTCAGTTATTAATTGGGTTCATATTCTTAAGAGTTTTAATCTAGTCAAACCGGAAGATGTTAGTCAAACAGATTATGATGCAATGGTAGATTTATACGGAAATGTTTTTAAAGAGACCTATGGATGGTCAGCAGCGATAATTAAAGAAAGAAAGAATCGAAATTTAGCTGGTATGGTGGGTTGTTTAAAATTGGAAGTATACAAACCATATTATGTAATGACATCAGAAATGATTCATGCTTCCTCATACTCTGTCCATAACCAATTTGATTCAGATGAGTTTGTGACTGCATTTGCCGTGGGTGCTATTGAGATCCTCACAAATGGAATAATTCATTTTATGGAAATTACTGGTATTGAAGAAAATAAACGGTTGTTATTAATGAACATTATCTATGCACTAAGGGAAGATCTTCTGGGAGAAGAGCAAGGTGTATAGTGGAAATGAGAATTTGAGTTTAAATCTACAAATTAGAACAAATTTCTCTACTCAAAGATTACAAAAATATCGTGGATCCTCCAATACACTCGTAATAGACGAACCCGTCATGAAGTATGGGAAGAACTGGAAAAAACAGATTGTGTGACTCTGGGAGACAGAGGTTCTCTTTTATCCTCTGATGACTATTTACGACTGTACCGGCATTTAAAATCAAGTGTATAGATACTGCTGGTGCGGGAGATGCCTTCATTGGGTCATTTACCGTTTATTAGTGTGAAAGTGGAAATATAATAGAGTCCATAAAGATGGCTAATATGTATGCTGCGTTTTCAACAACAAGTCTTGGCACGCAAAAATCATTTTTATCCTGGGTAAAATTTGATGATGCAATAAATACTTTATTGTAAAAACAAACACGGAAAAATGAGCAGGTTAACCCCGTGCTATGGCTTTTTCAACTAATATGGGATTTTTTCTATATTAAGCCATGCCGTAGTATATTTTAATTCCAACGGAAGCACTTAAAACCTGGAATGATAAAATTTAATTTAAGATTAAGTATTATCTCTGGAATCTTACTAATAGTGCTTTACACTATTAGTGATACGTGCTAATATAAATTATGATTAAGAGCTTCAAAGATGAGCTTACCAATAGTGTCTGGAACCGGAAGAGAGTAAAAGAATTCCCAAGTGATATTTTTAAAGTTGCCAGAAGA
>JAJRQE010000293.1 GCA_024280415.1 Spirochaetota bacterium
GGTCAATTTTATATACGATCCGTAAAGAGTTTCAAAATATCTTCAGTACTGAGTGTAGTTGGTGTATTTTTAATACCTGTAGATTTAGCCCCAAAAAGCAGGTCTTTTTCAGTAAACCCATAAGAGGAAAGTCCGGGAACCCTATAATCCTGTATCCATCTGTTTAGAATATCAATAAGATTACGGCACCCCTCCTCCGTGGATTCATATTTTACACCTGTCAAAGCAGTTCCGGCATGAGAAAATTTTTCCAGATATACTGAATCTGTAGAATTATCTGACAACAATTTTTTTATTATCAGTTCAGTTGCTGATCCAAGAAGTGTCCCGCATACAGTACCGTGAGGTATGGGTCTTATGGCTCCAAGAACTGATGCTGCTCCATGAACAACCCCCAGACCAGCATTAGCAAGTGTTATCCCCGAAAGATACGCTGCATATGCCATCTCAGCTCTTCGTTCAATATCATTCCCATTGAAAATAATTAGAGGGAAACTCCTCCCTGCCAGCTTTAGACCCTGTAGAGCAAGATTATCGGTAAAGGGTGTTGCCTTAACAGAAACGTAGGATTCCAAAAGCTGGGTAACTGCATCCAACCCCGTTGCAATGGTCAAATCAGGAGGACAGCTTACAATCAGGAGGGGATCAATAACAGCTGTATCGGGAATATATCCGCTATGACGAAGTGACTTTTTAAACCCATCTTTCCCAACCCTTGTTATAACTGCATTTTTTGTCACCTCTGACCCTGTTCCGGAAGTTGTGGGCACACATATCAATGGTTTCCTTAATCCTGTCGGCTCTTTGGTACCAACTCCTTCCAGATAATCAATAATACTGCCTGACATACAAAGCATAGCCGAAACAGCTTTACCTGTATCCAGTACCGTACCACCGCCAATTGCTATTACAGCATCAATTTCTATATCTTTAATCTCCTTAACAATTCCATCTACTACTTCAGGGCTCGTCTCTCCTATGGATCTGTGATGATAAAATTTAATACTGCGTTTATTCAGAGACTCTGCCAGTTCGTGCCAATAAACCGAATTGAGAAAGGAGCTCCCACCTGTTATTAGTACAATAGTACTATAACCCCTATCGGTAATCAGCTCCGGTATTTTTTTTATAGTGCCAGCACCAAAAATAAGTTCCGGTATTGGGGAAATTGTAAATTTATCCATACATAAAGATTGCACTAAAGTCAGGTTTATGTCAACTTTTAGTATCAGGGAAGAATAGTTTGAAATCCAAAATGTCGACATTCAAAAAGCTGCTATCACTTTCCTCTTTCTTTTATTTCCTGCTATAATCAGATGGGGACAGGAAGGTTCCCTTTGTATCTCAAGGAGTTCAAAATGAGTGAGTCAGGAAGATATATACGCCCAAGCTGGGATGATTATTTTATGGAAGTTGCAGATGCCATATCGAAAAGAGCGACCTGTGACAGGGGTAGGAGCGGATGTGTAATTGCGAGGGATAAACAGCTTCTTGTTACCGGGTATGTTGGTTCCCCTCAGGGGCTTCCCCACTGTGACGATGTGGGGCATCAGATGAAAAAGATGATCCACGAGGATGGACATGTAACCCAGCATTGTGTACGAACTGTCCATGCTGAACAAAATGCAATATGTCAGGCTGCAAAACGGGGAATATCCATTAACGGAGCTACACTTTACTGCAGAATGACCCCGTGCAGAACCTGTGCTATGTTGATTATTAATTGTGGAATTGTAAGAGTAGTATGTGAAAAGAGATACCATTCTGCAGAGGAGTCTGAAGCAATGTTTAAACAGGCTGGTATAGAACTGGATTACGTAAGTGAGGATGTGCTAAAATATACGGAACAGTAGAGACGCAAAATCCTGCGTCTCTACTGTTCCGTAAACATGCCTATTCAACCGATTTTAATCCTCTTCCGGTTCCCGGTAGAGAATTGCAATATTTCCAATTACGGAAATTACAGCCGCACCTACGGATTCTGCCAGAGAGGTGGTCAAAGATTTTTTATCATCCTTGAAATCCTGATACTTTATTTTCATGAGTTCATGATCATTAAGAGCAGCATCCAGAGCTTTTCTTATCTCTGGTGTAACCCCATTTTTTCCAATCATCACTATTGGCTTTAAACTATGAGCAGCCTTTCTAAGTATATTACGTTCTTTACCAGTTAATTCTTCCATTTAAAATTTAATCCTCATCCACTTTGAAGGATCCGACATATTACGGTCAATAAGTCCAATTGAAACATTGTCCGTTGTTTCTGCTACCAGATAATCGGTTCCCTCATATCTAAAATGTGCACCAGGTCCTTCAACTGCAACACCTGCAAGTGAATGACTGTATTCTGATGAGACCATTAATATACTATCAATACCATAATATTCAAGTAGTATAACATACAAAAGGGCTCTGGAATCACAATCTCCTGATTCTGAAAACAGAGTGTCCACAGGACTCATAAAATCAGACAGAGTCCCGGTTCGAAGATACTTAAATGTCTGTATCCATGAAAGAAGAACTGAACTCTTCTCCAATGAGTCCAATCCACCAAAGTCTTCTGAGATTTCACTGCTTATTATCCTCGCTACCCGTCTTATTCTGTTGTAATTATCTCTGTAGATAAGACGATAGTATCTGGTCCATGCGGAATCAGCTAATTCTGAATCACTATATTGAATCAGAATACGAACTTCTCTTTCTATTAGAACCTTTGCAGCATCAATCTCGTTCTTATCAAATGATATGGGAATTGCCTTTTCTCCTATTTCAATATAATTGATAGTTTTATCCCTTCCAGGCCATGGATAGTAAAACTGACTCACAGACCCCGGATTACGTAATCCTGATTCATTTAAAGAAAAAGAATCTATTGCAGAAAGGAGAAAATCATTGTAGGCGGTAAAACTATCTGCATAACTGAATGCGAAGAGTACAAAATCTTCTGCTTCCCCTTCTATAGTTACCAGATATCCCCTGTATCTATATCCACCGGATATAAAACTAATACTCGAAAAATAACTCTCCAGAGTATCAAAGGTAAAGGACTCCCCTTCTCCCCTTGAGCCTAGTTCATTTGAAACGTACTGGTATATCTCCAGAGAAGTCGAGAAAGTACCACCAGGATATTTTTTAATCTGAAAATAGGCAGAATCTGCCGGATCTGAAAAGGTGACTTTATCAATCTTATTTTCAAGAACATACCAGCCTTCGGGGACATTAGCAGAACTCGAAGTAAAAAATTGAGCTTCCCAGGAGAACAGGAACTCTGTAATAAAAATCAGTAAAACCAGAATAGAAAGTTTTTGTTTCATATTTACTAATCGGCGGAAACTTTAAACCTTTTAATTTTCCGGGTAGTAGTCATCTCCATTGCTTCATCTAAAACTATTAATTTTGAAATTCTCTTATAGGGAAGAAGCTCTCTGTTTACCTGATCTATAATATTTTCAAACTCAACTCTGATATTCCCACTGTTATACTCAATTCCGGAAATTTTAAACTTTTTTTTCTGGAACTCCTTATTGGGAAAGATAAGAGCTTCAATACCCTCTGTTTTCATTTTAGAATCCAGAACATATCCCCGTACCAGAACCTGTTCAATTTCATCAAATAGCTGAAAATGATCTTCAATCTCTTCGGGAAAAACATTTTTACCCCCTTCTGTAACAATCAGAGACTTTTTCCTGCCAGTAAGATACAGAAATCCCTCATTGTCCAGGTAACCTACATCCCCTGTCCTGAGCCAACCGTCTTCTGTAAATATCTCTTTTGTTTCCTCCTGGTTATTGAAGTACCCCTCCATAACCATAGGACCTTTTACAAGTATTTCTCCCGATCCGGTACTATCAGGATCCAGAATCTTCATCTCTGTCTGGGGCAGGACAGCCCCAACAGAGGCTTCCTTGTAATGCTCAACAGGGTTCAGAGCAATAATAGGGGAAGTTTCTGTAAGTCCATAGCCCTGAACAAAATCAATTCCAAGCTGATTAAACATTTTAAAAGTAGATGCGGGCAGAGGCCCTCCACCACAAATACAAATACGATTTGTATCCAGAGACAACTTTGCAAGTAACCCTTTAAACATCTTTTTACCCGGATTAATTCCTGTAGTTTTTTTAATAATTCCACTTACCAACATCAGAAATCTAATTATTCCATAGATAACAATACCTTTTTCTCTAATTCCATTCATCAGTGCTTTCAGCATCTTATTAAAAAGCATAGGAATAGCCAGAAACATGGTTACCTTTCCTGTTTTAAGATCTGTTAGGATCTGAGATACTACAAGTTTTTTGGCAAAAACAATTTCTGCACCTACTGAGATTCCTTCAATAAAGACAGCAAGCATGGAATATGAATGGTGCAGCGGAAGAAGTGCATAGAAAACATCTTCCTCACTCAATACCATATGCCCCTGGGCAAGAAAGCAGTCACTGACAAAATTTCTGTGTGTAAGCATAACTCCCTTCTGATTTCCGGTTGTCCCTGAAGTATAGAGAATAGCAGCCAGGTCATTTTCAAGGGGAAGTTCACCTTCCGTCTCCCCCGAATCTTCCAGATTAAGGATATAATTTTCCTTATCCGGTGCAAGAGATATGCAGTACAGTTCTCTATTCAAATCTCTAATATCATCATTTTTTTCTTCGTCAATAAAAAGTATCGTTGCTTCTGAAAATTCGATCAGTTTTAATATCTCGTCTGAATGAAGCTGATAGTCGATAGGAACAACAACCCCGCCTGCAAACATAATTGACAGATATGCAATTGCCCATTCAGGGGAATTCTTACCACTCAGAGCAACCTTATCACCCTTTTTTACCCCAATTTTTTTCAAATAATTTGAGACAACTTGTATTTTAATTTCGGTTTCTCTATAGGTAAAAAAAAGATCCGGTTCATAAGCTGAAAAGCATCGCCTGTCAGGAAATCGATCTTTTGTAATATTGAATAGTTCCGGAAGTGTCGGCCATTCACCCGAAAAATATTTCCCTCGATACAAATCAAGTTCTTTCCATGGTTCTCTGTTTTTATACATACCAATTCTCCTGCAGCAGATTTATTCTACTATAACCGGAAGCCCGATATTTCACAAGAAATTTAGAACTCAACCAGGCTTTCTTATTCATCTGTTTGCTGCCAAACCCCATCTTTTAATATCTGATTTGGAGTATAGTTTATTTTATATGACATGTGTTTATTGTCCATAATGTAGTATCCCAGATAATAGTATTCTGAACCTGACTCTATCGCTTTGGCAATACCTTTTAAAACTGAAAGTTTGCCGGGACTGTATGATGCATAGGTAGAATTCCAGTAGCAGTAAACTGCAGAGATAATTTTTTCTGTAACATCGAGATGGGTTACAGCTACAAGGACCTCATTATCCCAAATTTCCAGAATTTCATTAAAAAACTGATTGGAATAAAAGGAATTCTCCCAGTCTCCAAAAGATTCGGTCACATTTCCTTCAAAGCGGGTTTTGTGATCCAGATAGAGTTCAAATTTCATTCTGTCAGGAACAGGATTGGTCTTATACAGACACTGAAACTCTCTGCCCCGGCTTAGAACTCTTTTCTCTGATCTGGAAAAATTATAGTTTTTTACAGGAACTCTTATTGGCTGACATTCATTGCAGCCATTACATACAGGTTTATAAAAATAATGACCGAAATGTCTGTACCCTCCTTCCAGAAGAGCTTCAAGCCCCTCACTGTCAATTGAATTGATTATGAGGTTCTTGCTGGTAAACAATCGGTCTTCCATATAGGGACATTTTGTTTCTGATTGTTCAAGCTGATACCCTTCCACCACCACTAAAATTACACTCCAAATTTATTACAATATAATCTGGTTGTTTAAAAACCAACATTGACCTTAGACTAAGACTATTATAGAGTATTTTTCTATGGAGAATAAAGATGAGACCTGAAATATTAAAATGGAATGACCTGACAGAAAAGAGAAAACACTACTATTTGAAAAGATCCGAATCTGATATCTCCGGAGTAATAGAATCTGTTACTGAAATTATAGATAGAGTTAAAACCAATGGGGACGGAGCGTTGATTGAATATACCAAAAAATTTGATGGTATAGATCTCTCCGGATTAAATCTGCGGGTTACAGAAAATGAGTTTCTTCAGGCAGAAAAAATACTTCCGCAAAATATTAAATCCGCTCTTAAATACGCAGTGGATAATATTACTCTATTCCATAAAATGCAAAAACCCCAGGGGATGAGTTTTGAAGAAATACGGCCAGGGCTTTTCGCAGGGGAGAAACCAATACCCATTGAATCTGCAGGGCTATATGTCCCAAGAGGGAGAGGAAGCTTCCCCTCAATGCTCTATATGCTGGCTATTCCGGCAGCAGTAGCAGGAGTTGAACGAATTTGTGTAATTACCCCTCCAGG
This sequence comes from Spirochaetota bacterium, assembly GCA_024280415.1. Taxonomy (GTDB): domain Bacteria; phylum Spirochaetota; class Spirochaetia; order B11-G9; family B11-G9; genus JAJRQE01. The sequence goes on from JAJRQE010000293.1 coordinate 6,416, forward strand.
AAAAGATGGCAAAGTTGATCCAGGATGTTTATATGCTGCCAAACTCTGCGGTATTGATGAAGTGTATCGTGTAGGTGGAGCTCACGGAATTGCCGCTATGGCATACGGTACAGAAAGTATTAGGGCTGTAGATAAAATCAATGGACCTGGGTCCATGTATGTAACAGCTGCCAAGAGGATTCTGTATGGGACAGTGGATGTAGGAATGCCTGCAGGACCCAGTGAATCAATAATTCTTGCAGATAAATACTCTGACCCCTGGAAACTTGCACTGGATCTGCTTGTAGAGGCAGAACACGGTTCCGATTCCTCTGCACTTCTTATAACAACATCAACTGATATTGCAGAAAAAACATCTGACCATGTTGAAAATCTGATAGCAGGTTTAAGTGAACCACGAAAAACATTTGTTTCGGATGTTTTTAAGGGATATGGTGCAATATTCCTGGTAGATAGTATTAGGGACGGAGCAACCCTGGTAAATGCATTTGCACCGGAGCATCTTCAGCTAAAGACTAAAGATCCCTTTTCTACCCTGTCTTTAATAAAAAATGCAGGAGAAATTCTGCTTGGTGAAAATATTCCCTTCTCCGCAGCTAATTATGTAACAGGAGTAAATGCTGTATTACCTACCGGCGGAAAGGCAAAAACCTATTCTGCAGTTTCTGTGAGAGATTTTATTAAATATTCTTCTGTTGTTTATGTAGATCAAAACGGTTATAAAGATTTTAAAGAACATGTTATTACTATTTCCGATTATGAAGGGTTTGAAACTCATGGGAATGCCCTGAAAATGAGAGAGAATAACTAGAGTGAAAAAGATTTTTGATTCGACCGAAGAAGCTTTTAACTACATTGGATCCTTTATTAACTTTGAAAGGTCAAAAAAACAAACTATCCGGGATTATCGGCTTGACAGGATGGAAAAACTTTTAAAACACTTCAATAATCCCGAAAAATCCTTTAAAGCCATCCACATTGCAGGTTCAAAGGGAAAAGGTTCTACAGCAATGTTTTTAGCATCGGCACTTAATACGTCCGGGATTAAAACAGGACTATATGCTTCTCCTCATATATCGGATTATCGTGAACGAATTTCACTTGGGGGGCTCTTCTTTAACGATAGTATCTATATTGATACTGCAAATGAGATTCTTAAAGGATTGGAAACCTTTGTCATTGGAGAAGAAACAGGCAGCTCTGATCCGACAACATTTGAACTTCTCACACTTATGGCATTTATGATATTTAAGAAAAGTAACTGTTCCTGGGCCATTATTGAAACAGGTATTGGAGGACGACTGGATGCTACTAATGTTATTATGCCTGTAGCTTCAGTTATAACTCATATAGAATTGGAACATACAGATATTCTTGGTGACAGCATCGAAAAAATTACCTTTGAAAAAGCTGGAATTATTAAAAAACGGGTACCTGTTTTTTGTGGCAGACTTAAAGATCTGCCAGTTCAAATAATTAGCAAGAAAGCTGTGGAGATGCTTGCACCCTATTTCTCCTTTGATCTCGAAATTGAAGATTTCAGCTATACCATATCTGATAAAGGTACGGAAATATATTTTACAGACAAAAATGGATTTCATGAAATAGTTCAGCTGTCCAGTATTGGTTCCGTACAGGCAGAAAATGCGATTCTTGCATGGTTAGTCCTTCTGGAATTACTAAACCCAGATAAAAACCTAAAGAAAATGTTAAAAGAAGGTTTAAACAAAGCTAAGCTTCCCGGCCGGTTTGAAATAATTATAAAAAAAAATACACCTGTTGTTTTTGATGGAGCCCATACTCCCGTTTCAATATCCCGGATGATTGAGTCCTGGAATAGTATATTCCATAAAAAGGGAATACTCATATTCGGATCCGTTGCTGACAAAAATCCGGAAGAGATGGCAAAACTACTGGAACCTTATTTTAATACAATAATTATTTCGACACCTGGGACATTCAAAGAAAGTTATCCCGAAGATCTGTTTGACATTTTCAGGCAATACAGTCCTGATGTTCAGCTGATTAAAGACCCTGTTTTGGCTTTCCAGAAATCACTGGAGCTTTCAAAAGGAGAAATACCTATTCTTGTAACTGGCTCATTTTATATGGTTTCAGAGATACGAAAACTGGTATAGACTGGCCAGGATCACAATATCTTCGCATATATATATCTATACACCCTAATTATCTAATTTTTTAATGAAAGTCTGTTTTTATCTGATAATTTGAAGCAGCAGCCATAAAACCCCTGTATTAGAATAGTAGAAGACCTTTTTTAACAGGGAGAAGATACTATTGAACCAAATCGACATAAAGAGCAGTGAATACCCGGATATATTAAAGCAGATAAGAGATCCTCCTAAATTACTCTACTATAAGGGACTATGGAATAAAGCTATTTTCCTCGAAACTCTTGGTGTTGTCGGTTCAAGAAAGATAACTACCTATGGAGAAATAATTACTAAGCGGCTTGTTGGCAGGATTTCCGGTAAA
>JAJRQE010000294.1 GCA_024280415.1 Spirochaetota bacterium
GGTTTAGTTACTCGAAGGAATAGGGCAGAGTATCAATACTTACCCCTCCAAAAACTACTGCAGACATTACAACAAAAAGGGCACCTATAAGCTGATCCCAGCCGTCTCCTGCACCAAAACTCCCGCCTGCAAGGAGATAGATCCCGGAACCTGCAAGAGCAAGACCCACAGAAGCATCTGAATAGATCGTGACAGTTCTCCAGAATCTGGTGCCTTCAGGATTTTCCGTAATAATATTGTATAGAAGAAAACTACTTGGAAGGGTAAACAGACCAAGACCAATAACTCCGGGTAAAATGGAATTACTGTCGGTAAACATTTCGGGAACCATGGTTATAGGGAGAACAATTTTCGCTGTCACAGGAGCGGCTTTCAGGTAATCTCCAAATTCAAGAGCGAAAGCAGACAGAGAAAACGTTATCAGAATTGAGGTTAATATAATACGCTTCATTATGTACTCCATAGTTCTTTGTACTTTGAGTCTATATCACCTTTAATTATTATTCCAGTAATGTATAGACAATTTTATTTATATCAGGCTACCTTGAACTGGCTCCCCTGTTCTGCTATCCTGACACTGCCCAATCCGGTTGAATAAAAGGGATGACCCTTAAAAAACCAGGGGATAGACATATTGTTTCTGCATAAGAAGATCACTGTGCAGTCACCACTAATTATCTCTTTCTCTGGAGCATACAATGAAACCGGAAATTTGTACAAAAAAACTAACCGCAAACATATATAAAAATTATATCTTTCTTGGGCTGACCACACTGGATCTTACCAGAGGATTATGGATGATATTTCTGTTTTCCAGAGGATTTTCTCTGATTGAGCTGGGTATACTCGAAGGTGTCTTTCATCTGACAACTTTTATAATGGAAATTCCCACAGGAATAGTTGCAGACCTTTGGGGACGGCGGTTAAGCCGCCTTCTGGGAAGAGTAGTCTTTCTTGTAAGCCTTGGAATAATGTTCTGGAGTTACAGTTTTGTTCTACAGCTAACTGGATTTATTATTACAGCAATCGGCTACAATCTTGAAAGTGGTGCAGGAGAGGCGATGCTCTACGATTCCATGAAAGAACTTGGTATCGAAGAGCAGTACAAAAAAACAGCAGGAAAAAATAATTTTGTTGATTGGACAGGTGGTATCCTGAGCTTTTTAATTGGTGGTTATTTTGCAGTTCACCTGGGTTATACCTGGGTATTCATTCCATCAATGTTTATTTGTATTATTTCAATTCTTGTAACTTGCAGTATGCATGAACCTTCCCTTACAAAGCATGAGCAAACCAGACTGAGAAAAATGGGCTGGATGAAAGCTCTGGGAATCCAAACATTAGAAAGTTTGAAAGTAATTAAAGAAAGACCTAAAATTGCTTTTTTAATACTTTTCAGCGAACTAATATTCATGTTTTTAGCAAGCCTTTTCTTCTATCTACAGACTTACTGGAAAGCAGAAGGTCTGAACGAGTTTCAGATTGGGACTATACTTGCAGTTTCAGGGGCTTTAAGTGCTGTTACAGGACTGATGGGACAAAGAATTGAGGGTAAAATAGGAGAAAAAGGGATACTGTTATTTGCCCCTCTCCTGCTTATATTTGCCCTTTGGGGCATTGCTCTTACACCCTACGCCCCTTTCTTTTTTATTATCACAGGACTAATTGATGGATTACTCTATGTAGCAGTGCAGGACTACCTGAATAAAATGATACCTTCCGAAAGAAGAGCAACAGTACTTTCCTTTCAAAGTATGATATTCAGCCTGTACATGATTATTTTTTTCCCGCTTATCGGATACTTTGGTGACAAATACGGACTCGAATATTCATTTATGGGGCTGGCAATTGCAGGGACAGTTATATATAGTTTTTATCTACTGTTTTCCAGGAAAATATTAAAAATATAGAAATGAAAAACCCTGCGCATCTATGTTTCCCTGGAGTACAATTCATTATAACTCAGATCCGGATGGATTCCCAGGCGGGTAAGACTGAAATCAAACCGTACAGGATCTAGAGGATCGTACTGTTTCAGTGAGTTGGTAATTTCAACAGCTGTTTTCATATCTGCAGATTTCCTCTCCGTAAACCCGAGCATACGGCTGATCTGCATTATATGGGTATCCAGGGGGATTATCAGAATATCCTTTGGTATATCATCCCATATCCCGGGATCAATATCATCACTCCGAATCATCCACCTTAGAAACAGATTCAGCCGTTTGCAGGCACTCCCCTTCCCAGGATCAGGAAGGACTCTGTATCTGCTTTCATCATTTCCTGTAAGTGCGTTAACAAAAAATATCAGAGATTCAACAGAATCACCCGAAGCTCTCTCTACACCGGCAGCAAAACAATTATAAAGAGATCCATATTCAAGAATTGTACTCCTTATTCCGGAAAGAAACCCAATAAGGGAACCTTTTGTATAAAATCTGTATTTGAAATTTGAAAATACAGAGTCCAGATCTCCTGAGGTCAGAGATAGTATAACCTTCCTTGGGGATTTTAATATTTTTAGAATCGATTCTACTACTTTAAGTATATTATTTACCCTCCCAATTGCAAAAGAGGACGCGATGAGTGCAGCTATCTCAATATCCAGAGGATCACTGTAATGTCCAAGGAATTCCAGAGGATCAGGATGTATATACCCGGGTCTGTGATATTTTGCATAGATCGATTCCAGTAACAGCCCTGTGTCTTCGGTTGCCCCTTTCATCAGAGTTCGGTTAAGACTTTGTGTTCCCGTTGCAGTCAGCACAAAGCCCCGTATACTCCACATGCAGACTCTGAACCTTTCTGCCTTTGATCCAGTCTTCATCGGTTCCGGCAAACATAGAGCTGTCAATTCCAAAAGGAAGGTCTTCTATGGAACCGCACTTTACACATCTGAAATGGGGATGGGAGTGGGTATTGGGATCAAATCTTTTGATACTGCCCCCGGTTTCCAGCTTCAAGATGGAACCTGACTCAGACATTATCTCAAGATTACGGTACACTGTTCCCAAACTGATTCTGGGAAGAAATTTTCGAACCTCTTCGTATATGGTATCTGCACTGGGATGATCGATATGCTCGCCAAGTACCTGCATAATTACCTCTCGCTGCTTCGTTTTTCGCATAAACCACCTACAAGCTAATAATAATAATTATCATTAAATATACAGTGTGTATAGATTCTAGTCAATCTTCTCCCCCCCCCGGATTGGCTATTATTATAGATAAATGATAGACTTAATTTATTATTAGTAAAGAAGAGGCAAAAATGGTTCATAAATTCAACGGTATAGAACCGGATCTTGAAAAAGCAAATTTTGTTGCGATGAGCGCTGATGTAATTGGCGATGTTACAGCAGGAGAAAACAGTTCCATTTGGTACAACTGCACCCTAAGAGGTGATATTGCAGCAATAAAAATAGGTAGGAACAGTAATATTCAGGATAATTCTGTAATACATGTGGGACATAATGTTCCTACTCTAATTGGAAATAATGTAACAATAGGACACAGAGTACTTCTCCATGGCTGCACAATAGAGGACGGCTGTCTAATAGGAATGGGTGCTATTATACTTGACAATTCTACTATTGGAAGTGAAAGCATAGTTGGTGCAGGTGCCCTTGTTACAATGGGAAAGAAATTTCCACCCCGATCACTGATAATCGGATCCCCTGCAAGGGCAATAAGATCCCTTACAGAGGATGAAGTCGAAGGAATAAGAAAAAATGTTGCCTCTTATGTGGAGATATCAGCGATCTATTAAATTATGCAATCAATATATCGTAAAATCTCAATATAAAATTTTATTATTTGTAAAATATCCCTTTGTACATTACAATTTAAATATTCTTTTTTGAGATTCTTGCAAGATATTTATTGCTCAACTGTCTATATAAAAAAATCGGAGGATATATGCTTATTCGAACAAAGATTAGTTTGATAAACTTGGTAGTAATATTCATAATCATTATTTCGGCATTTGCTCTTACAATGAACCTCCTTGATACTATCCAGAAAAAACAGGTAGAACTTTATACCAGCCAGGTCAATCATTCAATTGAGGAAAAAAGTAATACGACCAACCGGTCAATTGATAAAAATATCCGTGCAGTTTCTGAAGAAGCACTTGGTCTTGCTGCATTTGCATCCAGCAATAATGAAGTAATAGCAGCCTATAATCTAGCACTTAGTGGCAATATTGATGACCCATATTCCCCTGAATCCCAGGAAGCAAGGGAATATCTCAGAAAAGTATTTAAACCCCTGATAGATGGATATAAGGAAGAAACCGGACGGTCAATTTTAAAAATGCACTTCCACCTTCCAAACAGCAGAAGCCTTGTCCGGCTGTGGAGAGAGGGATATCAGACTAAAATTGACGGAGTAAAAGTTGATATATCCGATGATCTAACCACCTTCCGGTTTACTGTAAACCAGATTAATCGACCACCCTATAAACCTATAACCGGTATAGAAATAGGCCGTGGGGGGTTCGTTATGAGGGGACTTGCTTCAATTGATGACGAGGCAGGAGAGCATCTTGGTTCAGTGGAGGTTCTATTCCCCCTGTCTGAAGTCATTAAAAGAGAGTCATCAGGCACTGAGAACGATTTGGCTGTCTATATGCCTGTATCAGGACTTAAAATTGCTAAATCGCTCCAGGATCCTGAAAAATACCCTGTATTTCAGGATAAGTATGTTCTGACTGATTTTACCAATAAGGATATTACCGACAAGCTGGTCAATCTTGAAATCCTTGACAAAGGATTAAACAGCATTTACAGAACAACAAAAGGTAATTACAGCATTACAGCATTTCCTATAAATGATTTTAGCGGTATTCCCTCAGGGGTAATCGTTTCTACATTTGATATTTCCAAAGAACAACAGACAATTCTTGATACAAACCTGATTATGGAAAAAGCAAAGAAAAATTTTACTCTGGTTTTTTCTCTGATACTGGGAACAATATTGATACTTGGAATAATACTTAGTACCATACTTATTGGACTAATAATTAAACCGCTAAAGTCCGTTGAAAGTAGCCTAAAGGATATTTCGACCGGTCAGGGAGATTTAACAGTCTCGCTCAATGTAAATTCAAAGGATGAGGTGGGAAGACTGTCGACCTCCTTTAATACCTTTATTAATTCTCTTAAGGGTATAATTATCAAGATACAGGAAACCTGTAATACCGTTGCCAAAGTAAAAAACAAACTGCATACAGAAGTTGAATCAGCAGTATCCTCAGTTGCAGATATCTCAGCAAACAGTATCGATGTAAAAGCTTCAATGGAAACGCTGAACTCCACAATCGGAGAAACCAAATTAAGTACTGCAAATATCAACAGGGAAATTTCTGAACTTAACAGTACAATTGAAGACCAGGCATCTGCCATAGAGGAATCGAGTTCTGCCATTAACGAAATGGTAGCTTCCATAAACAGTGTCGCAGCCATTACAGAGGGAAAGCAGAAGGCCACCAGTCAACTGGAGGATAAGGCAAAAAAGGGCGAAGAAATAATAAAAACAACCACCGATGCAATAGGTGAAATAAGTGATAATATTGGATCAATTTCCGATATGATCGCAATAATTAATGGGATTTCCGCACAGACAAATTTACTGGCAATGAATGCAGCTATTGAAGCCGCTCACGCCGGAGACGCCGGAAGAGGGTTCTCTGTTGTCGCCGATGAAATACGAAAACTCGCAGAAAGCTCTGCAGAGAACGCAAAGAAGATAGCAGGGGAAATCAAAAATATTATCACAAAAATTGAGTCAGCAGTTTCATCCGGGAATAAGACCAACAGCAGTTTTCAGGAGATAAGAAAAGATGTCCGCAGTGTTTTTGATGCCTTCTCGGAGATCCTTATTTCAACATCTGAACTTTCTTCAGGTGGCAATGAACTGCTGAAGGGGATTGAACTACTCAATGACGTGAGTATCAGGGTAAAGGAAGGTTCCGAAAATATAACGGAAAATGTTTCGTCCCTTTCAAGTGCTATGACTCAGGTTGAAAAGTTTTCCACCGAAATCAAAGGATCCATGGATGAAGTAACGGTCAGTACAAGAGATATTTCAAATGTTATAGCAGGAATATCAGAATTAACCGATGATCTCGACAGTTCCTCCAAAGAACTGGAGAGTGAGGCAAAGAGGTTTAAAGTTTAATAGAAGAACTTACTGCATTTTACAAGCTCCGGGTAGCCCTGCTTTAAGGAATTTACCCGCTCCCCTTTTACCCAGGAATTCTCCACCTTCAAGAATAATATCACCACGAAGAATTACTGTTTCGGCCTTACCTTTTACCTGCATACCATCATAGGCAGTATATCCTGCCGCTGAATGGATATTGTCATTTCTTAATATAGTCTCTGAATCCGGGTTAAAAATAAGAATATCTGCATCTGTCCCCGGATCAAGACTTCCCTTTTCAGGATACAATCCAAAAGCTTTTGCAGGTTCAGAGGAAAGAAGTGAAACAAGTTTTGTTATGTTAAATAACCCTTTCTCCACACCATCGGTATAAACAATCTGCAGCATCTCCTCTGTTCCGGGAACTCCGGGGAAAATTGTTCTGCAGTCATTGGACTGGAACTTCTGCTCAAGTGTAAATGTACAGTGATCTGTAGCAATTATAGAAATATCTCCGGATACAACCCCACCCCACAATGCTTCATTATCCGAAGCTTCACGCAGAGGAGGTGTCATAAGATATTTCTGAGCACCTTCTTTTTTAAGAAGATCATTTGTAATAGTCAGATAGTGGGGAGTAGTTTCAACTACTACATCAACACCTTCAGATTTTAATTCTTTTACTGCATCCAGACCCCTGGAAGATGACAGGTGAACAATGTATATAGGCATATCCAGACTGCCTGCTATTTTGCCATAGTCTTTTACAGCCTTATATTCGGCTTCTGAATTTCTGATAACAGGTATAAGCTCCGGCGGATAAGGACTCTCTTCTACCTTCTTTGAGTTTTCCTCAATAATATCATCATCTTCAGCATGGATAGTTACCATCATTCCTAATTTCTTACAGGCTTCAAATATTTTTTTCACAGGTTCTTTTTCTATAAAGTAACCTGCACTTTTATATGTTGTAAAAATTTTTACAGCAGTAACTCCAAGTTCTTTTAGATCTTCAAGCTCCTTATAAACATCACCATCAACCCTTATTATAACTTGATGCTGAGCCCAGTCTATGGCCATTTCGCCAGTTGCTTCAGAATTTCTTTGCAATGTTCCTGCTGCAAGCTCTTTTGACGGAAGATGGTCTGCAAAATCAATAACAGTTGTTACTCCTCCATATGCAGCTAAAACACTTCCCTCATAAAATTTATCCGCAGTGACAGTTCCCCTGGAAACAAGATTATAGTGTGTATGGGCATCGATAAGCCCCGGCATTACATATTTACCGCCTGCATCAATAACTTTCAGATCAGAGGGGAGATCTGCTGCGGAAAAAGAATCTTTAACAGCCTTTATTTTTTCGTCTGTTATAAGTATCTCTTTATTGTCAATTGTATCTGCAGAAACGAGTCTGCCGTTCTTTATTAATATATTCATGGAATAATAATACTTAAAAAATGTTTTAAAGTATATACTATGCTAATAAAGGAGACAAATATGAAACGTGTACTGCTAACGGGTGGAAATGGTTTTATAGGAACAAGATTCAATGACACACACCAGCACAACTTTAATATTCTTTCCTGCGGATCGGGAGAGGTTAAGTTTTGAAGAAAAATAGCTTTACACCAATCATATTCCCCCTATAGTATTGAAGAGTGAACAAAATCTTAAAATATTTAACCATTTTTTTTGGGGTTTCTTTTCTGGCTTTTTTGGTTCTCTCAATCCGGTTAATGTTACAATCGCCATTTTTATCTGAGGAGAGCACAGAATCCACAGAGGAACTGAAATTTCATTATGCATTTTTTCTGCCTGCAGAAGATAATTCATTCTTTAGCAGATTAAGAGAAGGAGCCATAGCTGCCGCCAGTTCTATAGATTGCGCTGTTACATTCCATCCGATTGATTCCAATCCTTTGAGTTTTGAAATGGCTCGGTTCTCCGGATTTGATGGGTTTGGTCTATATTTATATGAAGAGGATGAAAAGAAACTTCAATTTCTATCAGAAATTGTAAAAGAAAAGATTCCGATTGTACAGATAGAAAATGAAGTCATTCAGGATCCGGGATCTTTTTTTATCGGAACGAATAATTTTGATATAGGTAAAGGAATTGGTCAGCTTGCTCTGGAAACCGGATTGGATAATTTTAGTATGGTACTGATCTACAGTAAAAAAAATCCTGGAGTAATGTCCGATAGAAACCTGGTAGAGATGGGTATAAAATCTGTTCTTAAGGAAAAACTTTCAGATTTAAAAACAGAAGAAACCAGTTTAAACCCACTTGATGCCGGTATGCTTGCGTATGATCTGTTAAGTAAGGAACCTGCCATTGATTTTATTGTGCTTACAGATCCAAATGACACACTTGTAACCGTTCAGACTATTATAGATATGAATTTAGTTGGAATGGTTCAGATAATTGGATTTGGGGAGCATGAAACAATAAAAGCATATATTGAAAAAGGAGTAATTCTGGGTAGTATTATTCGTAATCCCTATCAAATTGGTTTCTCAGCTGTTATTGCTCTTAAGGAGATCAGCCTGAATGGTTACACATCCGCTTATGTGGATACAGGTATTACAATTCTTACCAGGCAAGATCAATGAAAAATTCACTAAAAACGAGATTACTGATATATTTTTTAATCAGCATGATTATTATAGTATTTTCCATGAGTTTTGTATTGATCAATTCGTTAAAATTGCAGGAAATTGCAGACAGACGATTTGAAGACGAACAGTTCCTCCAGGAATTACAAAGTTATCTGATAGATATTCAATTACCATTAAAAAGCTATCTAACAAGTTATTCCTCATCCTCTCTGGCTAAATTACTGTTTTTAATTGAGACTCTTAATGAATCGGTGCCTGTTATTCGACCTATTACCGCAGATAATTCCGTTCTTATTAAAAGAGAAATTTATTTTCTTATAGATTCTTATCTTATTAAATTAAATCAGATCATTGAAGAAAAGCGTGGTCGAAAAGTTCTTCAGTACATAGCAAGTTATGAAAAACTAAACAGTCTGTATGTGTATATTAGCAGTAGAATTGATGATTTCAGTTTATTTGGGTTCCGTACACAGCTGGAGGAATACAGATCTTTTATAGAGCTGTTTCGAAGAATTCAAATCTATGGTCTTTTGCAAATTTTATTGGCTACTGCCTTTGCCTTTTCAATATTAATGCAAACTATAAATAATATAGCCAGCCCGATGTATCAATTATCCCTTATGGCAGGGAAACTTTCAGGTGGTTCCTTTGATATCCCTGATATTCACTTTAACTCGGTAGATGAAGTCAATCAGGTTACTGAAGCATTTAACAATATGAAACATAACATACATCATAATATTGAGGAGTTAAAAAAGCAAAAGGAGATGGAACAGCAAATCATGACAGAAAAAGTGAGAAATCTGAAAATGGAGCAATTACTTAAAAGAATGGAATTATACACAATGCAGGCTCAGATGAATCCTCACTTTCTTTTTAATACTATAAATACCGGTGTCCAGTTAGCTATAGTGGAAGATGCTGACAGAACTGCCGAATACATGGAAAACCTTGCAGCTCTTTTCCGGTATAATATTAAAGAAAAGCAGTTTTTTGTTTCTTTACGCCATGAAATGGAAGGACTGGAATCTTACTATAATATCTTGAAAATCCGTTTCCCAAAAACTCTAAATCTCGTGTTAAATGTTCAGAATGATTTACTGGATAGGTTTAATTGCCCCGCTATGATAATCCAGCCACTTGTAGAAAACTCTGTTCTTCACGCATTCAGTAAAAAAGATGGAATTGGAACAATTATTGTTGCAGTTAGATTTGAAGATCCATTACTGCTTATTTCTGTTTCTGATGATGGTGTAGGGATTCCCCCTGAAATAATAAGCGAGCTTTTAACACCTCACACACATGATTATAAGTTAAGTTCCCGGGTAATGGGTCTTGAAAATGTTATCCAGCGTTGTTATTTCTTCTACCCTGATCAGAAAGATATTATTGATATAAGATCCAATCATGACAGTGGAACAGAAATTATAATTAAAATACATACTGAGGTAACCCCATGTATCAGGTTATGATAGTTGATGATGAAGAACCTGTTCTGGATAGTTTTGCCTATATACTCCAAAAGGATGTAACAGATTTTACTCTTTGCGGAAAGGCACGTTCGGGAACTGAGGCCGTAGGTATGATTCAGGAATTACTGCCGGATCTGGTATTTATGGATATTCAAATACCTGGGATAGATGGTATTGAAGCCATTAGGCAGATTCGCCCCAGATCCCCCAATACAGTTTTCATCCTGGCAACGGCATATGAACGATTTGATATTGCCCAGAAAGCCATTCCTCTCGGAGTATTCAGTTACATGGTAAAACCCATTTCAAGAAAAGCTCTTCTGGAAGAATTATCAAAAGTTAAAAACCATCTGGATCAAATAAGAAACGTTGATTATCGGCGAATGGAAGATGTTCAGCTCCTTAAAAAGAAGAAAGAAGAGGAGAAAAATCGTTTTCTTCGAAGTCTTATCTGGAGGAATCCTGATGACAACGCATGGAAAGAATTCCTGAAACTGTTTAATATTAATTGCAATCTGGCCGCTTTATATCTTATTGAATCTGTTGGGGATATTTCTGAAGATCTGAAGATTGATTTGTATGAATCTGTCACAGAAAAGATTCAATACAAGCATAGGTGTCTCGACACATTTGTTGCAGGAAGAATGCTTTTGTTTTTTCCCGAAGAGCAGAGTTTAAACAATCTCGATTATCATCTTCAGAAAATATTAAACAAACTGAACCCCTATAGTTTCATACTTGGCAAGGGCGGCATATATCCTCTGTCCCGTTTGCACACATCCTTTTCTGAAGCTTTCAAGCCCTTTGCAACAGCAGAAAAAAAGGAAAAATCATACTCAGCAGAGAGGGAGAGACTTCAGCTAATTTGCAATAGTATGCTTAAAGCAGACAATTCAGGAACCCGAAATATGTTTGAAGATTATTGGGTCGAAATTTTTAACAGTTTTAGCTTTTCTGTCGCTCTGGGTAAAATGGTTGCACTTTTCACCACTCTCCTGGATAAGCTGGATACACATCTATTGACAGCTCTGGACTTTACTATTTATCCTGCAGAAGAAATTATGAGTCTGAACTCTGTGGAGGAATGGCAGCAATGGTCATCCAATATTGTCAGACGTCTTAATGAAGTAAATAAAGTCAGTGATCAACAATCCTATCCCAGACCTCTGATTGCCGCTCTGGCCTATATCAGGGAGAATTATCAGAAACCACTTCAACTTTCTCTGGTTGCAGATGAATATGGAATTACAGGGAGCTATCTCAGCCGATTGTTTAAAGAACATCTTGGCACAAATTTTATAGATTATTTAAACCAGCTTAGGTTAAAAAAGGCTATTACTCTTCTTGAATCAAAGAAGTATCCAATAAAGGAGATTGCATATATTGTCGGATATCAGGATCCTAACTACTGCAGCAGAATTTTCCGGCGACATATGGGTATATCTCCTTCTGATCTTGAAAAAAGGGGTGTTAACAATGATAAATAAGAAATTACTGCTAATTTTAATAATTATATCTATCCTATTTTCCTGCAGTAAAGCAGATCCGGAGAAATCCGGTATCCGAATAGGATTTTCTGCAGCCTCTGATACCTTCCTTATTGAACGATGGGACAGGGATATTAAGATCTTTATGGCAACTGCCCGGAAAGAGGGAGCAGAAGTAATTTTTGCCAAATCCCCTGGGAATGCCCTGGGACAAATCCCTCAGATAGAGTACTTGCTAAAACAGGATATTGATGTACTGGTTGTAATTCCTCAGGATATGGAACTGCTTGCAGGTATAATAAAAAAAATCACGGATAAAGGGATTCCTGTTCTTGCTTATGATAGACCAATTATGGGAATTCCCATTGATGGTTATATTTCTTTTGATAACAGAGAGGTTGGGAGATTAATGGCTTCTGCTCTGCTGACCGAAGTAAAAACCGGTAACTATCTGATAATCAATGGTTCTATCAGGGATAACAATAGTTTTGAGGTTAACAGGGGGGTTCATGAAGTTCTTGATCCCTATATCGAAAAAAAAGAGATCATTATTATTGAAGAGATCTGGCTGGATGAGTGGAGCTTTGATGAAGCTACAGAGAAGATAGGTAATGTACTTGCAAAAACACAGGATATCCAGGCTATTTCGGCTGCAAATGATATGATCGCTGAAGCTGCGATAAGGCTTCTTTCTGAACGACGTATGGCAGGAAAAGTTGCGGTAACAGGACAGGATGCGGATCTCCTTTCCTGCCAAAGAATTGTGGAAGGAACACAGCTTATGACAGTATATAAACCAATTCCCAGACTGGCCGAACGGGCTGCAAAACTGGCAGTACAGATGGCTCAAAAAGAGCTCCCTGAACCTGACCAATATATTGACAATAACAGTGGGCAGAAGCTTGCTTTCTTTGTCGAATTACCAATAGCAGTTTTTAAAGAACAGATGGATGAGACAATTATAAGGGACGGGTTTCATTCAAGAGAGGATATATATCGAAATATAATTTCAAATAATTAATATCAAATCTGTGCTAGAAAAAACCGGGTTACTGCTGTAAAGATCAATAATAACCAGCTTTTATCATATAAATCCTGCATAGAATTCCAGGTACTTACAATATAATTGTTGTAATAATTATATTAAGGAGAATGAAATGAAAAAAATTCTAATGATTGCAATGATCACAATTATTGCTCTCACAGTAACAGTTGGACTTTTTGCAGGTGGTCAGAAAGACTCGGCATCTGATAGTGGAGCAAAAAAATTGGCAGTTGGTATTATCTTACCTACAAAAGATGAACCAAGATGGATACAGGATGAGGCTCGTTTTAGAGAAGCTCTTGAAAAAGCAGGATACAGTGTTGAAATTCTTTTCAGTCAGGGAGATTCTGCAAGGGAAAGAGCCAATGTTGAAGCTCTTGTTGCAAAAGGTATTGAAGTATTGATAATGACTCCCCAGGATGGTGCTGCCGCTGGCGCTGCTGCTGAATATGCAGCCAATGCCGGTGTTAAAGTAATTTCCTATGATCGACTTATTACAAACACAAATGCTGTAGATTACTATGTAACATTTGATAGCTTTTCTGTAGGAAAAGCCTTTGGACAGTATCTTGTAGATAATGCAAAGGGATCCGGTAATAATCTTTATCTCTATGCAGGTGCAGCAAGCGATAACAATGCATTTATCTTCTTTGATGGTGCATGGAGTATTCTCCAGCCAAAGATTGCTGATGGAACTTTTGTTATTCAAAACTCCAGTGAAGCAATTGCATTAAGTGCCAAGAAAGATCTGTCAAGAGCTGAACTCGGTAAAATTATTGGTCAGGTAACAACCAACTGGGATTTCAACTTTGCAAAGAACCTGGCTGAAGCAAATCTTACAGCTGCCAGTGCTGCTGCTAAGGGTGAAGTTTTTATTGCAGCTCCAAATGATGGTACAGCAAGAGCTATTGCAGATGCTTTTAGTGCAGATAGCGATGTTGCAAAATACTATGTTACAGGTCAGGATGCTGAAAAAGCTTCAGTTCAGTACATAATTGATGGCAAGCAGTCTATGACAGTATTCAAAGATGTGCGGACTCTTGTTAGTGATGCTATTTCTGCTGCAGTAACTTATCTCGAAGGGAATACTCCTAAAGCTACTGGTTCTTACGACAATGGTTCCAAAAAAGTCCCTGCAATGCAGACGGAAGTTATTACTGTAACATCAGATAATGTAAAATCTGTTTTAATTGACAGCGGATACTATGATGCTGGAGATTTCACAGGCCTTTAGAAAAGAGAGTTTAAACTAAAAAGCTAACTACGGGGGCAATGACCTTGGTCATTGCCCCCGTTCTGCCTATACTTTTTTATACAATGAAGAGTCAAATTCAAAACTCATGAGTTTTGAATTTGAAATATTTTTTTTATATTTACGGACTGAGGAAATGGTATGAAAAGTAAAAAAATACTTGAGATGAAAAGCATTACAAAAACGTTTCCAGGAGTTAAAGCACTGGATAATGTGACATTCAGTGTTACAGAAGGTGAAATTCATTGTCTTGTTGGAGAGAATGGGGCAGGAAAATCTACCCTAATGAAAGTACTAAGTGGCGTTTACCCCTTTGGAGAATATGAGGGAGATATTCTTTTTTCAGAGGAAATACAAAAATTCAGGGGTATTCGGGATAGTGAAAAAACCGGTATAGCAATTATTTATCAGGAACTTGCCCTAATTCCTGAATTAACTGTATATGAAAATATCTTCCTTGGGCATGAGATACAAAAAAATGGTGTATTGAACTGGAACGAAACTATTAAGCAGGCTGGAGAGATTCTAATAAAAGTTGGACTGGATATTAATCCTGAAACAAAGGTTAAAGAACTCGGCGTTGGAAAACAACAGCTCATAGAAATTGCAAAAGCATTAAGCAGAGATGTAAAATTACTTATACTAGATGAGCCTACTGCAGCATTAAATGAAGATGATTGTGATAATTTATTACAGTTATTGAAAGATCTTCAAAGTCAGGGTGTAACCTCTATTATGATAACTCATAAACTAAAGGAAGTTATTCGAATTGCTGACATGGTCACTGTACTAAGAGATGGACAAACTATCTGTACATTGAATGCAGGGAAAGGAGAGGTATCTGAAAATATCTTAATTAAAAATATGGTTGGAAGAGAAATAAATAATATCTATCCATCCCGTAAACATGAAATCTCTAATGAGATAGTTTTGGAAGTTAAGAACTGGACGGCTCATAATAAACAATATGGACATAATATTCTAAATAATATTGCTCTAAATGTTAAAAAAGGAGAAATTATCGGCATTGCCGGTCTAATGGGCGCAGGGAGAACAGAATTTGCACGGAGTCTGTTTGGCAATCCTGACCATTATGTAATTACTGGAAATCTTTATATCGATGGGAAAGAAAAACTGTTCAAACATCCGGAAACTGCTATAGAAGCAGGCCTTGCATATGTATCTGAAGACAGAAAGAAAAATGGTCTGATTCTTATACAGGATATAAAACAAAATATAACAATTGCCAATTTAAATAAGATTAGAAAAAAAATTATAATTGATGATAATGCTGAGATTGTAACAGCAGAAAAATATCGGAATGCTCTTAGTATCAAAACTCCTTCTATTGAGCAGAAACTTAATAAATTGAGCGGCGGAAATCAGCAGAAAGTTTCTTTGGCAAAGTGGCTGTTTGTTAATCCTGAAATTCTTATTCTTGATGAACCTACCAGGGGCATTGATGTTGGTGCAAAATATGAGATTTATACTATCATGAACGAGCTTGTTACACAGGGTATGTCCATAATAATGATATCTTCTGAGCTCCCTGAAATATTGGGAATGAGTGACAGGGTTTATGTTATGTCGGAAGGACAAATAACCGGGGAAATGCCTACTAACGAGGCAACCCAGGAAAAAATAATGCATTTAGCAACTAATTAAGGAGCATTTAATATGGCTTTAAAAGAATTAAGAACAGAGCTTCGGAAAAACATTCGTGGTTATGGGATGTATATAGCTTTGTTTGTTATTTTCGTAATTTTTACAATAACAACTGATGGGATATTTATATCTTCAAGAAATATTAGTAATTTAATGAACCAGACAGGTTATATTGCAGTAATAGCTATAGGAATGACTCTTATTATTGTTATTCGGCATATTGATCTTTCGGTAGGTTTCCTTTCCGGGTTTCTTGGTGCCATTGCAGCAATAGCAATGACTTTCTGGAATCTACCCGTCTATGTTGTAATTCCGATGGTATTAGTTCTTGGGTTTATAGCTGGTTTAATAACAGCATATCCTGTTGCAAAACTTGGTATCCCTGCATTTGTAGCATCTCTGGCCGGATGGTTGATTTACAGAGGAGCTCTCCTGATGGCCACCCTAAAAACGGGAACCATTGTAATTCCGAATAAGGCTTTTAATGCTATAGGTAATGGTTATATACCAGATATTTTTGCCTCGGATAAATTTTTACCGAAAACACATAAATTAACATTACTTCTTGGTTTAATTACTATAATATGGTTAATATTAAGTTCAGTTAAAGCCCGTAAAAGCAAACAGTCATATAATTTCGAAATACTTCCTTTAGATCTTTTTATTGGTAAACAGATATTTGTTTCTGTTCTGATAGGGATTGTTACCTGGATTCTTGCAGGGTACAATGGCTTGTCATGGACCTTTGCAATTGTTCTGCTTGTAGTTGCCATTTACAATTTTGTTACTAAAAAAACTGTTATTGGACGCCATATTTATGCGGTAGGTGGAAATCCTGAAGCGGCCGAATTGAGCGGAGTAAATGTAGAAAAAGTTACATTTATAGTTTTTGGTTCTATGGGTATGCTTGCAGGATTGGCGGGAATCCTCTACGCTTCACGTTTACAGTCTGCAACAACTACAGCAGGTACTCTTCTGGAACTTGATGGTATTGCTGCAGCCTTTATTGGTGGAGTATCAGTTGCTGGTGGTGTAGGAAGTGTCGTTGGTTCACTGTTGGGAGCAATTGTATATACATCGCTGACAAGCGGGATGAACCTGATGGGTATAGACATATCTTCCCAGTATATTGTCAGGGGGGCTGTCTTACTTGGTGCTGTTATATTTGATGTAGCTGCCAGGAAATTAGGTGACTAAACAATCTCAGGTGTCAGGATAATTACTTCCTGACACGTAACCACTGAGCTATAAAACAGGTTTCATAAAGTTTTTTGAAAATATATTGAAAAAGGGGTACATCATTTTTCTGAAAGGCATGCTATACTATAGTTGAGTGGTTACAAATTATCAACAATCCCCCATATTTTAGAATAAAGCTGATTATAAAGTATTAATCAAATTTGTCCTGATCTTCTTCTTCATCCCTTCCATTTTTATCATAATCATATATCTCAATTTTATCAGAAATATACCAGTCGAACATATCCCTTCTTAACTTGGCACGCCAGATTTTTCCCTCTGCTTTTCGCTTTAAATTGTAAAAGACCACACCCTCTGCCATTACTTTATCATCCAGACCCAGCTTCGAAGCTCTTTTTGTGTAGAACCTTGAAAAAAGCCAATCCTTAAACCAGCTGCTCCAGTTGTCGAAGGTTCTCTCATGCTCATCAAAAGATCTGTATCTAAGACGGTCTATGGCCAGATCAAAGGGGTACCACTGATGCAGATCCAGTTTATATGGGTTTCCCTGAAGCTTGGGACCAATCAACTCACCAGCCTGCTCCCCGTCAGGCTTGATAAGCCCCTTACTGGCAGAGAGGAGAATACCCTCAAGAAGAAAAGTTTTCCCCTTAATTATCTGCAAGGGATCGATAACGTTCTTTCTATTCTGAAGCTTAACCAGACGTCCCCCTTCTGTAAGAACTTTAACATTTGAGCCGTCAAGTTTCTCTACTGCAAAAGTCTCAGGATCTTCAAACACCCATTCATATCCGGGATTGATCCTGTCAACAACAAGGTAGGCTTCCGGAGATCTCAGCTGTAATTTTGAGCCGTATTTTTTCCAATCCTCCCGGTTAGCCTTAAATGTCTGGCGTATAAAGGGGCAGTAAATTTTGGGAAAGTCAGAAAGATCTCCTTTAGTTAACGCTTCTTTTACTTCTGTTCTGTTCTCCATAAATAATTACTCCTTTTTTATATTATATCATAATTTTCTGTCTATTTATCCGGCTCTTCCGGAAAAATAACTCCTGTGGTAATTATTTATTCTCAGCTTTCTGCTTTAATGCCCTGGAGTGCTCAAAAAATTCATCCAGGTTCATACTTTTTAAAAATACAAATCCTCTGGTAGCCCGTATTAAAGCACTGGGATGATCAAAAAAGTAATCCCTTCCCAAACAGGTTTTCAACATCTCATATTGCTCAACCTGTATTTTCTGAGCAAGAAGCGGGAAGGGACCGTCAAATTCGTAACTTGGAAAAGAGGCATCCTTCTGGGTAAGGTAGGTATTCATAAAAGACTCATTTTGGAGTGTAAGCATGTTTAATGATACAGGGATGAACAGGTTTGCTTCGTGAGGCTGAAAGCGGAACCACACATTTCGGTAACCCAGAACCCTGATATTTTTCTTTGTTTTATGAATTTTCAGAGCCTCCGAAACTGCCTGCATAACCTTGTAATGGGTATCCGGCCCACTTGCCTCAGGATCAAACGCCACAGAAACTATATCAGGATCAACATCATCCAGAAGTTTTGTCACCGGAACAACATCTCTGTTCAGAGTAGGTTCCTCGGTAAAAATATCCCCCTGATAGAAACCCAGACGCAGATTACTTATAGAACCCTGATTCCATCCAAAATATCCCCAGAGACAGGCAGACTCCCA
>JAJRQE010000295.1 GCA_024280415.1 Spirochaetota bacterium
CAGAATAGGATTCTATTAAAGAATGTTCCGGGTGTAGAAATGTTTCCTTTCGGTGCAGAATGGGTGGATTTATGGATTTATCGTAATTGAACTTCCTGATTTTTCCTGTAGCAATATTTAAAGTAAGAGACTTCTTAAGCCATGGATGAGGATCTTCTAAGAAACCCGGATATGATAGGTAGGATATTTTAAACTCATTTGTAAAAAATTTAATGACATTATATTTAGAATCTGCTCCTACCCTGGGTTTTAAGTCTGCAACGAACTTGTAAAGAGTTCCATCAACTTTTGCCAGACTCTCTTCTATTATATAGACCGAATGGTTTAGTTTTTTACCGCAGGGAAGTGCTTTAAGACGGGTTTTTAGAGTTGAGAATGTCATGGGGTATTGTAGCATGAACTATATACAAATTTACAGTTATTGACCTGGAAGGGATATTAAACTGCTTTTTTATAGTTAAATATAAGGGTTTTAATTGTTTTTTCCGGTTTTTCGTTATTCCAGATTGTCATTTGTAAACGTTCTACCACTTCTGGTGAAAATAGCTTTTCTCCACACTGAGGGCAGACTTTAGCTGGAACATTTTCTATCATAACAAATTTGTCTTCAATTTGTAGGGTATAAGTTGTTTCTTCTTCATTCATTAATCCGCCGCAAATATTACATTTCATTTTAATACCTCTCCTTAAAATCAATCCATTGCTTAGTGTCAGGTTCGTAAAGCGTAATAATTTTTATTAGCTGAAGTTCTGGATAAGTGCTCTGAATATGTAATGGTCTGTTTGATTTTGTAAATCCCAAAATAAGGCAGCTTGGACCATATTTATCATTAGGATAATGTTCGATAATCTCTCCATCCAAAATTGCTTCACGAAAATCCTGTATACTAATATGTCGAATAATTTACTGGTCTACAGCATGTTTTGAGAATTCAAACAAATTGTTATTAATCTTCTTACGAATTTCATCAATCATACTGGTAATAGATCCTTAACAAATATATTCCTTAAAAGGTGCCTTAAACTATATAATTAAGTGTACGTAAATGTAAAAAAATGTCAATGTAATGAAAATGTGATCAGGAAGGATTCAGCAGAAGGTAAAGTTGTAAAAGATGAAAATAAATTCTGAATTTAGTATAGAGCTTTCTGAAGAAGCAGTAAGTGATTTAGTGATATTCAAAACTATAAAAGTATGAAACTATTTTGGACAAGGCATTAGACAGTATTCGATCCTTTCCAAATTCAGGACATAGCAGGCCAGATATCCCTCGCAATTACCAAGTTGTTCAGGCAGGGAGCAATAGAAAAAGGACTTTTATTCAGTCCCATTTAAACCCCAATCAATATCTTCCTGAATAAAATATTCCATATTTTTCTGTTTTAGATCATCAAGTAGGTTCAGGTAAGGTATTCTCAGAAGTATCCCATAGGCATTGTATTGAAGAGAAGAACCAAACATAATAAATAAATCTGCTTCCTGATGAGAATAGGGGGAAATTATCTTATGGTCTGCCATTTGAGTAATTATGTCCAATCGTTTCTTTTCCGTTATTTCATCTCTCAATTGTACAAGCATTTGTCGGTAGAGTGTCGACATTGTTTGTGATTTACCAAGCACGAAGAAATAATGTCTGGCTTTTTTTCTGGTGTTTTCGTTATATTCATTTTTCCAGACAAGATCCTGAAAAACCTTCAAAAATAGATGCAGCTTTTGATTTCTTGATTTTGATCTTACTTCTTCAATTTTTTTATTCGATAGATTATCAATTCTGAGTTCACATTGTTTGTTAAGGGTTTTGTCTCTTTTGTAATGGGAAAAATAGTCTGTTTTATTGTTTTGAGTTTCTCTGGAAACTTTGAAAACCGGCTCCTTACAAACGGCACATATAGTTTGAAAGGTTTTACAATCATCATAATCGATATTTTCAGATTTCACATATTCGTGTAAAAAAAGACTAAGTGCAAATTTCATAGATATAATAATATCAAATAATTTTAGTAAAATAAACAACCTGTAGTATATTAACAGGGGTTACGGAAAATAAATTATTCGATATATTGTACTTGGAGGATCATTAATGGATTATGAAGAATATGAGAAAGAATGTAAAAGGATAAGAAAGGTGAATAAAAAATTATTGAATGGTTTCAATGTTTGGCTTTCTTCTATGAATTTATCACCAAAAACTATTGCAAAACATAATTCAAATATAGATTTTTTTATAAATGAGTTTCTTTTGTACGAAGAGACATCTGAAGCTATTGACGGAGTTGAATTTGTAGATATGTTTTTAGGGTATTGGTTTATTAAAAAAGCAATGTGGGCGAATAAGAGTGCAATTAAAGAAAATGCCGCAAGTCTGAAAAAATTTTATCAATATTTGTATAAAGAGGGTAAGGTTTCTGTAGAGGATGTTACCTTTCTAAAAGAAGAAATAAAAGAAGGCATGCCGGAATGGCTCTCAACTATGAGCAGATACGATAACCCTGATATTGAAGATATGGGAGAGGTCTGGGATATATAAAATACTCTTCCAAACCCAACTAAATTTAAAATCAATTATCCTTGGGTTTTTGTAAAAAATTTAATGACATTATATTCGGAACCTCCATCTACCCTTGCTTTTAGATCTGCAACAAAACTGTAAAGCTGCTTATCAACTATTTGCAGGCTCTCTTCTATAATATAGAGAGAATGATTAAGTTTTTTACCGCAGGGGAGTACTTTGAGGTGTTTTTTTAGGGTTGAGAATGTCATGGGTTAGTATAACATAAAAATTAAATTTCTATTTTTATGATAAAATTTGTAAAAAATCTGAAGCAAAAACACATTTGTCCTCGTACTACAGGTACAGGGGGCACAAAATGGATAAAAACGAAACTTATGTCAAAGCAACATCTGATATTTTTATAAAATACCTGTTTGGATTGGATACAAAAAAAACTAACAGTCTGGCTCTTTCCTTTATAAATTCGGTTCTTGAAAATTCTAACTTTCCTGCCATGACAAAAATTATCCAAAAAAATCCGTTTAATTACAAGGAATATGTGGAGGATAAGCTCTCTGTTCTGGATATAGAGGTAGAAGATGAAAACCATAAACTTTACAATATAGAAGTTCAAGCCACTGGAAATACTCATTTTAGAAATAGAGCTCTATACTACTGGGCAAAACTTTACACATCACAATTTGGTTCAGGTGATATATACGAATATCTGCTGCCTGCAATAGGTATAAATCTATTGAACTTTACACTATTTCCGGATTTAAAAAGATTTCACAATTATTTTGTTCTTACAGAAGGGAGAGAAAGAGAGTATGTGTTTACAGATCAGCTTGTAATCCACTTTCTTGAGATTTCAAAGGTAAAAGACACAGAAAAAAGTAGTAAACTTGGAAAATGGTTGTTATACTTAAAGATAGAAGGGACGGATAGCGAAATGTTAAAAATACTACTGGAAACAGATAAAGACCTGCAGATAGCTCACGAGCTGTATACTGCTTTTAATAGTAACGATAAACTGCGCCGGTATGCTCTGTCCCGGGAAAAAGCAGAGCATGACAGATTACATTTTCTATCAATGGCTCGAAAAGAGGGTTTGAAGGAAGGGATAGAGAAAGGTGAGCTTGTGGATAAGCATAATGTGCTTATACGGCAGCTTGAAATAAAGTTTGGTCTGAAAGAAGAAGAGAGAAAGCTTATACTTTCTGTAATAAACTTTAAAAAACTGGATGCTGCCCTGGACGGATTTGTAACAGCGAATGACAAGAAAAGTGTTTTGGATATTTTAAGGTAGCTGTAAGCTGGATCGACTCTGGTTTTTAGATCTGCAGCAAACTTGTAGAGCTGCTCATCAACTATTTGCAGGCTCTCTTCTAGTATATAGATCGAATGGTTTAGTTTTTTGCCGTATGGGAGTGCTTTAAGGTGGGGTTTTAGGGTTGAGAATGTCATGGGTTAGTATAGCATGGAAGTCGATATTTGGAATTACTATGTGAACTGATCAGCTTTCATCATAATCCTGTAATATCTGTCGTATCTGCTCAGTAGAAATATCCGATTGCTCTAACTTTGAATAAATTGTAACCAATATTACTTCACTCTTAGTTTTTACATAATAGATAAATCGATAGCCTGATCGCTTTCCTTTACGAATATCACTGTTTTTTACCCGAACTTTAAAAACAGTGTACTTTACTCGTGGTATCTGATCTCCAACAATTTCTCCACTTTTTAATTGCTCTATAACCGGCTGTACATCAGAACGAATATGACGATATTTTCTGGAAAGGGTACGAAGATTACGTTTAAATTCCAGTGTGAATTTTATTTCTATAGAAAATACCTGGTCATTCGGCATCAATACCTGTCCATAATTTATCAATTGGTATTGTTTCTCCAGTCATTGCCTCGTGCCATCCTTCTTTAAAACTTTCATCTGCTGATTTTAAAGTAATACTTTCCCGGAAAATTCGCATAATATCTAACAAAGATGGCAAATATTCATCAGGGGTTGCTTTGATTTCCTTCATTAGTAGGTCTGTATAGCTTGCTTGGTAGTTACTCAATTTGACACCCCTTATTTCCCTCAGCGTATTTACTAATAACCGATTATAGTATACTTCTTTTTTTGAGTTTAATCTATGTTTCCAAGTTCCTGGTACCTTAGGATAACTAAGAATCCAAGATCCCCTGTCCTTACTTCCTCACTTCATATCAAAAAAAAATCTGTGAGTATAAAGTAATAGAAATTATTTCAACAATCCTTTTCCGTTCCGCCCTGTCGGGATAAAGCTTTAAACTGATAGATTCCCAGTCGATCTTTCTTTTTGACCTGTTTGCAAGAAAACTCTGCCCGGAAACAGGATCCTTGAAAACATAAAAAACACCTGGACCTGCCGGAATTACAGAAGTGTTAAGAGTATCCTCTAAAAACTGCCGTATTTCTATTGGTTAGGTATCCATCTTTGAATGGAGTTGGATTGGAAGCAGTCATATCGTTTGTTAAAAGAGTTGTAACAACCAACAACTTTTTTGTTAAATTATATGCCTCATATAAAACCTCAACTCTTTCTTCCGGGTTTTCAATTACATTAAGGACAAAACCTACATTTACAACATCAGAAATAGATTTCTTTCCATCCTGTTTATGTACAGGATCCCATCCTGTACAGGTGTATCCCATAGATGACAGACCCCTGAGATCATCTCCCAGACCGCAGCCATAGTCAAAGAAACTCATCGTATCATCTAATAAGGTATATTCAAGTATCCCCTGAATAGGTTTCGAGAAATTATATCGGGTAATTGCCGTTTTGTGTCTATCAATTATTGGTTTTACATCTACTTCTTTATAGTCAGGTGTTTGGGATTGAATTAGTTTATGCCCTTTATAAGAGAGACATTTCTCATTTAATAACTTCTCCCAGTTCAGTTTAAAACCAATAGTTTTTGTGTTCGTATAAAGACCATACGATTCTTCCTGCTTTGTCAATTCAGAATAGGATTCTATTAAAGAATGTTCCGGGTGTAGAAATGTTTCCTTTCGGTGCAGAATGGGTGGATTTATAGATTTATTGTAATTGAACTTCCTGATTTTTCCTGTAGCAATATTTAAAGTAAGAGACTTCTTAAGCCCTGGATGAGGATCTTCTAAGAAACCCGGATATGAGAGATATGATATCTTAAATTCATTAGTAAAAAATTTAATGACATTATATTCGGAACCCTGTATCTGCTCTGTAGAAATATCCGATTGCTCTGACTTTGGATAAATATTAATTAATATTACTTCACTTTTAGTTTTTAAATACTAAATAAATCGATAACCTGGTCATTCGGCATCAATATCTGTCCATAATCAACTACCCCCTCTCTCTCTGAGCCAGGCTGATTCCGGAGTTTGTATTTTAAATATCTGCTTCTGTATTGCTGCACTTTTCGCAATTGACTAAACCCTTAGTCTATAATAATCTATGCAAAAATAAGCAGCTATTTGGAGCAGAATCTAATTGGACAGGTCTATATATGATTATCAGTACTGGAAATTTTCTGCCTATGGTTTTCTCAAGAATTTAAGATTTTTTGATCCCTTCATAGTTCTCTTCTTCCTTGAAACAGGGTTAAGCTATCTGGAGATTGGTCTGCTTATCTCTTTTCGGGAGATAATTATAAATATTTTTGAAATTCCTTCTGGTGTCGCAGCGGATTCTTTGGGCCGGAGAAAGAGTATGATTCTCTCTTTTTCTGCCTATATATTTTCCTTTATTATATTTTTCTACTCTAAAAATTTCTATACACACCTTATTGCTATGTTTTTTTATGCTATTGGAGAAGCTTTTAGAAGCGGAACCCACAAGGCGATGATTCTCGAATATATACGTTCGAGAGGACTTCTCCATCTTAAAATTCTATACTATGGGCACACAAGGAGCTGGTCCCAGATAGGCTCTGCATTCTCGGCGGTAATAGCCGGGATAATTGTTTTTTTCAGTCCCGATTACAGTTATATTTTCCTTTTTTCAATTATTCCATACCTTCTGGGATTGTTACTCCTTTGGAGTTATCCCAGGGAGCTTGATTATTCTAAAGAGAAGAGTAAGTCTGAGAATTTAGGTGATATTTCTTATCTTAAACAGATAAAAGATACCCTGATTGATCTTTTGGGTATGATAAAGCAAAAAGAATCCCGGAGAGTAATTATAAATACAAGTATTTTTGATGCAGTTTTTAAGTCAATTAAGGACTATCTGCAGCCTGTTCTCCTTGCACTTGTAACCGGACTTCCGATTCTTTTAAATTTAAAGGAGGGTGAAAAGATATCTGTTTTATCTGCAGGTGTATATTTCATACTCTATCTTATTACCTCTTACGCCGCCAGGTCTGCAGGTAGTTTCTCAGATATATTCAGGAGCAGGGAGAAGGGGCTCAATATTACGTTCATTTCGGGAATCAGTTTTATTTTAGTCCTTGGAATTGTTCTTTACCTGGATCTTAATATTCTTCCTGTTATTATTTTTATAGTCTTCTATCTGCTTCAGAATCTAAGAAAACCTATAGTTATCGGTCTCCTGAGCAGCAGAATCCCTGCTGCTGCAATGGCCTCGGGTCTCTCTGTTGAATCCCAGTCTAAAACCCTTATTGTTGCTGTTCTGGCTCCTCTCCTTGGGTATCTGGTGGACACATTCGGGCTGGGGGTCTCTTTTATTATTCTTGCAGTTTCTCTGGGAGTAATTTATCCTTTTATTAAGTTGAAAGAATTTTCAGATACGGAGGGAACATGATCTTTTTTTTTATAAAAAAGGTATTTTTTGATACCTGGGATAATCTTATTACTATTGTTCTTTTTAACCTTGGGTTTGCTGTTATTCTTGGAGGGTTCTCCTATATAGCTTATCTTTTTGAGCCTGCAGGAGTGGGATATTTTTTAACTGTAACAGCAGGAGTATTTGTTTTTAATATTTATGCCGGGGGAGTCTCAGGTTATACCAGAGATCTTATTAGCTATAACTCTGTAGAACTTAGATCTTTTCCCGGGTATATAAAAAAAATATTTAAATCTGCAGTTATAATTTCTGTTATAAGTATTATTCAGATCTCAGTTCTTTTTGTGGGGTTTCCCTTCTATTTTTCTGTTGGAGGTATTCCTGGACTCATCGGGCTTGTTACAATTTTCTGGATCTCTGTATTCTGGTGGGTTTCGGTACAGTATTTTTTTCCTGTCAGCTTTCAGTTGGAAAAGGATATAAAAAAACAATTCAAAAAAACATTTTTACTGTTTCTCGATAATACTTTTTTTTCGGTCTTCCTTGGAATCTACTCCCTTATAGTACTGAGTCTTTCTGTTTTTACAGCATTCCTTATACCTGGAGTTACTGTTATTCTTCTTGCCCATCAGACTGCAGTAAAACTTAGACTCTACAAGTATGATTATCTGGAGGAGAATAAAGACACCGGAAGAAAGAATATTCCCTGGAATACATTATTGTTCGATGAAAGAGAAAAAGTTGGTAAAAGAACCCTAAAGGGGATGATTTTTCCCTGGAAGGAATAGAAACGTGAAATAGACTAGAGACGCAAAATCCTGCGTCTCTAGTCTATTTCTCCTAGCAGCATCTTGAGATCCCTTATCTGAGAAACAAGTTTTTTCCTGTCAAGGTTCTGGAATTTTCTGGGAATCATTTCCCTGCTGGTGCACTCAAGAACAGCAACCAGGTTCTGCAGTTCAATTTCGTGAGGATAGGATGGAGGGATAAAGTCTCTCATTGTATCTTCCAGATCCTGTTTTGTTACAATTATATGGTTGTTCATTGTTGCATTAAATTTTGCTCTGATCAAAATTGCTTCCAGATCTGCCCCGGAAGAGTTGAAATGATATTTTTTAAGAAGATCACTAATAGAAAAATTCTGAATTTTAAGTTTTAGTTTTTTTACAAGGGTCTGAAAAAGATCTTCCTTCTGTTCTGCCGTTTCAGGATAGAAAAGTGCAAGATGTTCCTCTGCCCTTCCCTGTCTTTTAAGGTCAATGGGAATAAGATCCGGTCTGCTGGAGAGGAGGAACCATATTATTTTTCCCCTGTATTCGGTATTTCCCATAAAAGCGGCAATCTGTGCAAAAATTCTGTTACTGGTTCCTGCATCTCCTTCCTGATTTCTATCCCCTAAAAAAGCATCTGCTTCATCGATCATAACTCCTACAGGAGCCATTGCCTTAAGGATATTCAGAGATTTTTCAAGATTGGATTCTGAGACGCCATTCCATCTGGATCGCAGATTTAGAAAGCGTACCATAGGGATGCCTATGTCTGCAGCAAAGGCAGTTACCATAAAAGATTTACCCGTACCAATAGGGCCTGACACCAGATACCCCATAGGGAGTACATCCAGACGACCCTGTTTTATAGCTTTTACGGCACTGTGGAATCTGGATTTTACAAAGTTGTGTCCCGAAACATAGGATAAATTATGATTTGTTTCTACAAACTCAAGTAGACCTGCTGCTTCATTTTCTATAATCTCCTTCTTTTTCTTTTTAAGATACTCCAGGGTTACCGGTTTATCTTCCTGGAAGGATTCTGCAGCTATCTGATTAAGGTTCAAAAGATTAAGTCCGCTTGTAAGCTTTGCCATTTTTTCCGGAGTTAAGCGGTATTCCAGGATAAGTTCATCTTTTCTCTCCAGAAATTCCAGAAAACTTTTCCTTATACTTACATCTGGAATGGGTATTCCAACTTTTACTGTACTTGGTGACCGTACAAGAGAGACATTAAGATCAGAAAGATTTTCTGTTAAGAGTATAACAGAAACATCCCCCTGGGTAAAAATAGGATCATGGGACCATCTGTTAAGGGTTACAAGGCAGTAGCGATCCTCTTCGGTCATATTTGTCAGATCTGTATTTGGAATGAGTGTTTCCACATAGTCAACAAGAAGGACAATTCGCAGATTATTTGGAATATTCATTAGAAAATACTTTTCCATGAGGTCAAAAGCCTTATAGGGATCTTTTGGGAGGAACTCTTCCAGTTTCATATTGGGAAAGGTTTTCTTCATCTCCTCCAGATACTTTTTCTGCATCTCCATAGTGCAGAAGTTTATTCCCGAGGATCTGTCGTAGTAGGCAATTATATCCTGATTCCCGAAGAGTACTTCCGATATAAACTCCTGTATCCTGACGAAGATAAATTCTCCTTCATACATCTTATTGGGGAGGAAATCCCGGATATTACCGTGAACAAGGTAGAGATTAGTGGTTTTAGAGCAGTATTTATATGAAAGATCCTGAGCCCATGCAGGAAGAACCTTTATAAAATCGAGATTTTTTAGAATTAGCTGTTCAGACATTGCCCCTCCCAAAAGGCTTGGTACCTGTAATTATACGGGCAATGGGAGGGGAGGTCAATTGAGGGTTCCGTAAATACCAGGTAACAGAACCCTGCAAAATTCAGTATTCAAACTCTCCTGTTTTATTATCCTTTGAATCGTAGCTGTACTCAATTGTTTTATTACCCTTTTTAAAGGTATGGCTTTCCCTCCTGGAAATGTGCCTGGTCAGGTATTAAATTCCCTGTTTTTTCCTCTATTACCGTCCAGAAACCGGGATCAAAGCTGTCAAAGTCATCCCGGTAAAAATCTATAATATTTTCTTCTGCAGAGGATGCTTCTTCCTCTCCGGCAGGCTGATCTGTATCTATTATTTCCGGTGTATTCCCCTCTTCCCTCGCCGCAGAGACGGAACCAAGATCCACAAGAATGGTTTTCTTATCCGGATTAGCAGTTTGTGTTCCATTTTTATCCCCGCATGCAACGAGGAGAAGTGTAAAAGTTAGTGTTAAAATAAGTAATAAATTTTTCATAACCAGAAATATATCAGCTTGTCAGATTCTTGCAAGGGTTATATATAAAAGCTTAAATGGTCTGTTATTGAAAATTTTAGTATAATAGGTTAAACAGGAATATAAATATCTTTATTCTGAGGAGCTTTTTTTGAATTCTTTAATTATCTATACTGACGGCGGCTGCAGAGGTAATCCCGGCCCCGGAGGATGGGCTTATATAATAAAATCAGAGAAGGGTAAGATATCAGGATCCGGAGGTGCTGTGAACACCACAAACAATAAGATGGAGCTGACTGCTGTTATAAGATCTCTTGAAATGGTAATTGGGGATCCGGGTCTGGCAGGAAAGCCTATTGAACTCCATACCGACTCCCAGTATGTAAAAAACGGTATTACAAGCTGGATAAACAACTGGATAAAGAATGGATGGAAGACTGCTGCAAAAAAACCTGTAAAGAACAGGGAATTATGGATAGAATTAAAAGATGTTTCGGATAAACTGAATGTAAACTGGAAATGGGTTAAGGGACATGCGGGTGATCCCCTGAATGAAGCCTGTGATACCATGGTCAACCAGGAGATGGATAGATTATAAACAGTAAATTCTGATATTATTGCAGTTACATTAAACAGGAGGGAGTAAATGAAACGTAATTTTAGTGGTCAGATATTTTTTTTAACGATTAGTTCCATGCTTCTTGTTTTTTTCCTGTTAATAGGGTTTGGAATAATTGAGATTAGTTTTGCAGGAAAGGAAAAAGAGATAAGTGTTATAGAGGAGCCTGTTTTTACACTTGAAACGAGTGTAGGAGATCAGATTTATCAGGTTGGCCTGTCGGATAACGAATTTACTGAATCTGAACGTGAAAATATTAGTATTTATGAAGCTCTTAACAAGGCTGTTGTAAATATCACAACAGAAAAACTGAGTCTAAACTGGTTTCTGGAACCTGTTCCTACAGACGGGGGTACTGGGTCTGGATCTATTATAGATAAGCGGGGATATGTTCTTACCAACTATCATGTAGTAAAAAATACCTACAAGCTCTATATAAATTTATCTGATGGAAGTCAGTTTGAGGGAGAGGTTGTTGGGCACGATGCTGAAAATGATCTTGCAGTAGTAAAGTTTGATCCCGGCGATCTGGAACTTACAACAATCTCTTTCGGAACATCTTCTTCTTTGAAAGTAGGGCAGAAAGTTCTTGCCATTGGCAATCCCTTCGGATACGACCGGACTCTGACTACCGGTATTGTTTCCGGTCTAAGCCGGCCTGTCAGAACGTCCAGGAATCTTGTAATTCAGGGAATGATCCAGACCGATGCCTCTATCAACCCCGGGAATTCAGGAGGTCCTCTTATTGATTCAAAGGGAAGGATGATTGGAATAAACACTATGATATACACCCCCTCAGGAGGCTCTGTCGGTATAGGGTTTGCAGTTCCTGTAGATACTGCAAGAAGAGTAGTTCCTGATCTTATCAGTTATGGTCATGTCAATCGTGGTTGGATTGATATTTTCCCTGTTCAGCTTGAACCGAATATAGTGAGGTATGCGAATCTTTCTGTTTCCAGCGGAATCCTTGTATCTAAACTTAAGACCGGAGGGAATGCCCAGGACGCAGGTATTCGAAGCGGTGATCCGGACAGACCCGTTCAGTACGGTAGATCGGTAATCTATCTTGGGGGAGATATTATTGTGGGAGTTGACGGCCTGAAGGTTGAAACTCTGGAGGATCTTTTTACCGCACTGGAGGATAATAAACCGGGAGAGACTGTGGAAGTTAAACTGATCCGGGGAAAGAAAAATATTACAACATCAGTAATACTTTCGGTAAGACCGGAAGAGCTCATTACAGATTAGTATTATATGAAAAAATTTAAGGTTGAATCGAGCTATAATCCTGCAGGAGATCAGGGGGCTGCAATAGATGGCCTTGTCAGGGGGTTCAGGTCAGGACTTAATCCTCAGACTCTAAAGGGAGTTACAGGTTCGGGAAAGACCTATACCATGGCAAAGATAATAGAGGAACTTCAGGTTCCTGCACTGGTAATTTCCCACAACAAGACTCTTGCGGCACAGCTTTATAGAGAGTTTCAGTCTTTTTTTCCAAATAACGCTGTTGAATATTTTGTTTCCTACTACGATTACTACCAGCCCGAAGCCTATGTTCCCTCCAGAGATCTCTATATTGAAAAGGATTCTTCTATTAATGAAGAGATAGACAGAATGCGCCTTTCCACAACTATGTCCCTTATGGAGAGGAAGGATGTTATAGTAGTCTCTTCAGTTTCGTGTATATATGGTCTGGGGAATCCTAAGTCATTTAAAGAGATGAGTCTCCGTCTGGAACTTGGTGAGGTTCTTGATATTTCAAAATTATCACGATCTCTTATATCCCTCCAGTTTACCCGGAATGATGCAATTCTAAAAAGGGCTGGGTTCCGGGTCAAGGGAGATGTTGTGGAAATTTATCCTGCCTATTTAAAAGATGCATACCGTATCGAACTTGACTGGGATAATCTTGCCCGAATAAGAAAAATAGATCCTCTGACAGGAGAAACAGTTGCAGAGCTGGATACAATAGTAATCTATCCTTCAAAGCATTTTGTTATGCCCGAGGATCAGCTTAAAATGTCTATGGGGATAATAAAGGAAGAGCTGTCGAAGCGTTACAGTGAGCTTAATAAACTAGGTAGAATAGTTGAGGCCGAGAGGTTGAAGACAAGAACAGAGTATGATCTTGAGATGATGGAAGAGATCGGATACTGTTCGGGAATAGAAAATTATTCTGCACCCTTAAGCGGAAGATCTGCAGGTGAACGTCCATCAGTGCTGATTGACTACTTCCCTGATAACTTTATTACTCTCATTGATGAATCTCATGTTACGCTTTCCCAGATTGGAGCCATGTACGAAGGGGATCGTTCCAGAAAACTTAATCTTGTAAACCATGGATTCAGACTCCCTTCTGCACTGGATAACAGACCCTTAGTCTTTTCTGAGTTTGAAGATCTTACAGATAAACTACTCTATATTTCTGCAACTCCCCGGAAACAGGAGATAGAGAAAAGTGAAAATGTGGTTGAACAGATAATACGACCCACAGGTCTTCTTGATCCGGAAATAGATGTCAGATCCACTACAGGACAAATTGAAGATCTTTACAGTGAGATACTTAAACGCACCAAAAGGAATGAACGGATTCTGATAACAACCCTCACGAAGAAGATGTCCGAAGACCTTACCGATTACTACGCCGGCCTTGGTCTGAAGATCCGCTATCTCCATTCAGAGATTGAAACTATTGAAAGGGTGGAGATTTTAAGGGATCTTCGTCTCGGAGTATTTGATATCCTTGTAGGTATCAATCTCCTGAGAGAGGGGCTTGATCTGCCTGAGGTTTCCCTTGTTGCTATTTTGGATGCTGATAAAATTGGGTTTCTCAGGTCGGCTACAAGCCTTATACAGACCATAGGCCGGGCAGCACGAAATGTAAGAGGGACTGTTATTATGTATGCGGATAAATATTCCTCTGCCATGGAAGAGGCAATTGATGAAACTAATTTACGCCGTGAAAAACAGAAGGCCTATAATCAGAAAAATGGAATAACTCCTGCGACAATTTTGAAATCTGTTAATGATATGCTTGTAAGAAAGAAAGATGATAAAAAGGTTTCCGGGAAACTAAACATTGATATTATTAGAGAGGGATACAATATACTAGTTGAAAAGGAGAGGAAGAAGCTGATCAGACATCTGAACAGGGTAATGCTGGAACATGCGAAAGATATGGAATTTGAGGAAGCTGCCCTGGTCAGGGATGAAATAAAAAGTATTGAGGATCAGTTCGGACTTTAATATTTAACAGGAATATGATGTTCTGTTTTAAAGCTGTTATTGTGTGTCATTCTTGATTTATGGTATATTAATATATATGAAAAAAATTATTATTTTTACTATTGCAATTTTGAGCCTGTTCATCTCCTGTAAAGATGATAAAACTGTTTTTGATATTGAACTCCCTGCCACCTCAGTTTTGTCTGTTCAGTCCAGATGGAGTGTCATAAATTCAACCCACCTTCGGCTTCGGGAGAGACCCGATATAAACAGTAAGGCAATTACTACACTATGGAAAGGGTATATCCTTGAAGTAGTTTCCCAGGGTTCGAAAAAAGAAATTCTGGAAGATGAAGAGGGCTATTGGTATCAGGTGAAATATGGAGGGCTCCAGGGCTGGGTTTTTGGTGCATATCTTAAATTTTTTGAAACCAGAGATGCTGCTGAAAGAAGTTCAAGGGAGATAAAGGGATAATGGATCTTTTTTTAAAAATAATTCCCTGGGTTCTGCCTCCTCTGATCGGTGCTTCAATTGGGTATATTACAAATGCTATAGCAATAACAATGCTTTTTCGCCCTCATAGGGAGAAGAGAATCCTCTCTATTCGTATTCCTATGACTCCTGGGATAATTCCCAAACAGCGATATGAACTCTCTGTAAGTGTAGGGAATATGGTTTCCCGGGAACTTCTTACAGAAGATGCTGTTAGAAAGCAGATACACTCCGAATCTTTTCAGAAGAGTCTGGAAAAAAGTGTACGGGCTTTCCTTGAACTAGGTATGGATACTCCTGCAGAAGATATGAAAATGCTTTTAAAGGGATCAACGTTGAATATTAAACAGGAAGGTTCTATAAAAGAATCATTTCTGCCCGAACTGCTTAATAATTTTCTGCAGTCAGATGGATTCACTATACTCCTGGATCAAGTTCTGGATAAGGGGATCTTATATTTGGAAAACAGATCCCTGAGTCGTCTTTTCCCAGCTTCTAGAGAAAAAATAATTTCAAAATTTATTATGCTCATCTCCTCAGAAGATTTTGAAGAGCGGTTTGTTTCAACTATTGATAAATGGCTGGAAAAATCTGTCCATGATAATTTTAGAATATCTGAATTCCTGACTGAACAGAATATAGACAGAGCTGCTACTGTTTTTAGAAAATTTTTTATAAAAATTTTTCCCCATTTAATTCATTTTCTCAACAGTCATGAAGTGGCATCTGAACTGGAAGTACATGGAAGAAAACTCCTGGAAGATATAATTAAAAAACTCAACAAGATACAGAGATTTTTAATTTCTGCAGGACAGTACGACAAAACCCTGGATGAAAATATGGCCGAAATAGTTGTTGATACAATAAATAATATTAAGAATTATGGCGAAACAGAAAAAAATATCGAGACAATTGTGAATGGGTTTAGACGTAGAATGGTTTCTTTAAGTCAAAAGACTGCAGGGGAGCTTTTTTCCAGCTGGGACGGTGATCTGTTTGACGATATTCGAAATATTGAACGATCCTTTTTTGAATTTATCCGTAATCCGATAATCCTTGGGAATGTTGAAAACTGGATCTCTTCACTCTACAATAAATATGGGGATAAAGACTTGAAGACCCTGCTAAATGAGTGGTTCGGTCTGTCCTTTGATACAATAAAAAAATCTCTGATTCGCATGTTGATTTCAGGAGAAGATCCTCTGGTAAAAAAGTCCGGGAGTTTAGTTTCCAGTATATTTAATACCGTCACAGATAATGGAAGAAAATCTATTGGAGATATAATAAATATATCATCAGAATTACGTAATAGAATTAATATTAATCTTTGCCGCTCTTTTGTTGGCATAATAGACAATAAGATACCCCAAATTCTCGAAAGTATAGATGTAAATACCCTTGTTGTAAATAAAATAGATACTTTGGATATGGCAACAGTGGAGAAGCTCATTCTCGATATTGTAAAAAAGCAGCTCCGCTGGATTAACCTTTTCGGAGCACTTCTGGGATCAGTTATCGGAGGTGCCCAGCTGCTTTTAAATATGTTTATGTAGGGGAAACAGGATATATTTCTAAGTTTTAATAAGCCAGCATTTTTCTGGGTTTACCGTAACTGTTATATTTTCACCTTCTGTAAGTGTACTGGTATAATAATAATCCATTTCTCTTATTTCTGTTTTAAGCAGAGTTTTCCCCCATCTGTATTCAACTGAAAGCTGTCTTCCAAAATATTCGGTAGATACTATTTTCCCGACAATACTATTTTCCTGTTTACCAGAGCTAAAATCACCACCTTTTACGGGTTTTATGGTAGAGGGTTCAGCCTTGTAAACCACCTCTTTTGGAGGTGGTTGTTGACTGAATTTATTTATAAAATTAATTTTTGTATCCTGGGGGCGAAAGAATAGCAGGTAGTTTTGTTTCGGGAGAATCTTCTCTCTCCAGGGAAGCCTGAAGAGGAGTTCAGTATTTTCTGTAGAAAGCAGGATCCCCTCTGTCCTGTCAGCTTTTTCGACAGTGCAGGGTATTGTATTTGAGTCTCCCAGAAAGTCTCCGCAGAATTTTGTTGCCGGACGATTGTAAAGCTCCCAGGGGGTTCCTGTTTGTTCAATCTTCCCCTTATTCATAAGAACTATCCTGTCGCTTATGGAGAGAGCTTCCTCCTGATCATGGGTAACATATATTGTAGTAATCCCGAGTTTTTGCTGAATCTCCCTTATTTCCCGTCTCAGGCTTCTTCGCAGGGTTGCATCCAGGGCACTAAGAGGCTCATCCAGAAGAAGCAGCCTGGGCGATGGGGCAAGAGCCCTTGCAAGTGCTGTCCTCTGTTTTTCACCTCCGGAAAGGGATTCCACCTCTCTTTTTTCATAACCTCCAAGGTGTACCAGATCCAGCATTTTCTGACAGATTCCTTTAATTGTTTCAGAATCTTTTCTTCGAGCCTTTAGTCCGTAGGAGATGTTGGCAAGTACATTCATGTGGGGGAAGAGAGCATAATCCTGGAATACTATACCAATATCCCTATCCCAGATGGGAACATCTGTAACTCTTGTGCTGCCGATAAAAATATTACCACTGTCAGGAGTCAGAATCCCGGAAATTAGGCTAAGAGTTGTTGTTTTTCCACAGCCCGAAGGCCCTAGCAGAGTTACAAGTTCCCCCTTATTTATCGTTAAATCAATTTCAATATTAAAATCAGGAAACCTTTTTTTTATATTTTTAAGTCTTATTCCCATTTATTGACTCCTAAGATTTAATTATGTGATCCGAAATAATCCATCAGAATAAATGACAGACCGGTAATTACAATAAGAACTGTTCCAAGGGCACAGGCTGCAGTAAAGTTATATGCACCGATCAGTCTGTAAATCATTATGGGTATTGTAAGGGTGTTTTTATCTGCCAGCAGTATTGTTGCATTCATCTCTCCAATAGAGATGGCAAAAGCAAAAGCTCCTCCTGCAAAAATTGCTGATTTAATTAGTGGAAGTTCAATTTCGGTAAAAACTTTAAATGGCCTCTGCCCCAGACTGAGGGCTGCATAAAGCAAGTTTGGTTTAATTTTATCCAGAACAGGTTTTACAGATCTTGTTACAAAGGGGAAGGCTATTACTGAATGAGCAAAAATAATTAAAAGGGAGGAACCCTCTAAAGAAATATTTAAGGAAGATACTGTTTTAAGATAACCCAGTCCCAAAATAATCGAGGAAACAGAAACCGGCAGCATAAAGAGAGTATCCAGATATTTTGAGATTTTGTTTCCGGAACGAAGAATATAGCTTATGGCAGTTCCCAGAATAATTGAAATAATTACACTGTAAAATGCAAAGGTTAACGAATTAATAATAGCCTGATATACGGGTAAACCGAAGTTTCCTCTGCTTTGTCCAAGTATTTCCATATAGGCGGCAAAAGTAAGATATTTGTATCCTCCTGAAGTTTTTATGAAGGACTTAACAATTACAGATAACACAGGAGCAGCAATAAGCAGCACCAATATCAGGATATAGACAGCTATAGCAGATCTTAGAGCCGGAGAAGTTTTTTTATTTTTTTTATACATTTCTGAATTCTGTTTTATCTGATCATGATGAGTCATATCTGCCTGGAAGTGGACATTAAGATATACGAAAATCAGGGTAATAAAGATTCCCACTATGGCAAGAGCAGCTGCGGCATCCATATTGAGTGATATACGTGCCAGTCTGTATATTTCGACCTCTATTGTTGTAAAGGAGGGACCTCCTCCTAAAACAAGTATTACTGCAAAGCTTGTAAAGCAAAAAACAAATATAAGAGCGGCACTGGCAAGGATAGCAGGAACAATCTGGGGTAGTGTGATAGTAAAAAAAACCTTAGTCTTTCCTGCCCCCAAAGACTCTGCCGCCCTTGTAATAGTTGGATCAAGTTTCTCCCAGAGGGAGGCAACAATACGTAAAACTATTGGGAAATTATAGAAACCGTGGGCAAGAATTATTGCTTTCATAGAGTATAAAATCTTTAAAGGAGGATCAGTCTGTTTTGTAATACCCATAATTATTCTGTTTAGAAAACCATTGTTTCCGAAAAAAATAACAAAACCCAGGACAACAAGGATTGAGGGAAGTACAAAAGGCACAGCAGAAATTCCCTTCAGAATATTTTTCCCGGGAAAGTTCTTTGTTGCAATAATCCAGGCTCCCGGGAGTCCAAGTAAAATAGCAAAGATAGTACTCAGCAGTGCCTGGACAATGGTAAAGAGTATTATTCTCTGATTGTAGGGGGAACCAAGGAGATTTGTTATATTCTTAAAAGAAAATGATCCCGAATCGGAAATAAATGCCCCTTTTAGAACCATAGATATTGGGAGATAGAAAAGTAGAAACAGAAATGCCCCTGCTGAAACGAGCAGCAGGGTATATCTCTGTCTATTCAGTAACGGCATTTATCCATTCATCTATCCAGGAATCAAGGTTTTTATCAAGCTTTTCCGGATCAATCAGAAGGCTTTTTGGAGGTTTAGGTGCTGCCCTGAAGGATTCAGGAAGGGGCAGTTCGGTTCTTACAGGGTACATCCAGTTTGTCAGGGGAATGGCATTCTGGAATTTGCTTTCCAGAATAAAATCTATAAATCGTTCGGCTTCTTTTGGGTGTTTTGCTCCCTTTATTATTCCGGCACCTTCAATCTGCATGTAATGTCCCTGGGGGAAAATCGCAGCTTTGTAACGTTCAGAGTCTTCATATTCTTTATGGTAAGCAGGGCTTGTTGTGTAGCTTAAGACCATGGGAGCCTCTCCCTCGGTAAAGAGACCGTATCCGGAATCCCATCCATCGGTGATTGTAAGAACCGAGGGCATCAGTTTCTTCCAGTATTCTTCGAACCCATCTCCCATCACACTTTTTGTCCAGAGCATAAAACCCAGTCCCGGACTGGAGGTTCTGGGATCCATTAGTATTAGTGATTTACTGTACTCCGGTTTAAGGAGGTCTGCCAGAGACTCAGGAGGGGTGCTGATCTTCTCAGAGTCATAAATTATGGAGAAATATCCATAGTCAAAGGGGGTAATGTGGTTTGTTTTGTCAAACCTAAGTTCGTTTGGAATCCTGTCCAGATTAGGGGATTTGTATGGAACAAGAAGATTTTCTCTAAGGGCTTTATAAAGAAGATTATTATCTATCCCTAAAAGTATATCCCCCTTTGGATTCTCCTTTTCCAGCATTGCTCTCTGAACCATCTGTCCGGCATCTCCAGCAGATATGACAGTAACTTTTATTCCGTACTCCTCTTCAAATAATGGGAAAACAATAGGTCCGGGACCCCATTCCGAAACAAAAGAATCATAGGTATATATTATTAAATCTGATGTGCCGGAATCCTTCTCTTTTTTATTAAAAAAAGAAAATACAGATACAGCTGCAATGAGAATAATGAAAAAAAATGTAAAAAATTTACGCATAGAACACTCCATAGAGAAAATTTTGGAATGTGGGTAAGAATATGTCTCGTTCCCTTCGCCGGCATTATCCGGATCAGGTTCAACGGGTTTAATCTCAGGCATGTATTAAAACAAACCACCCCACGACAGAGCAATAATAGACCTGTCTGCTTAAGTGTGTCAATTGGTATAATCTCTTATTTAATAATTAATCCGGGCGTTGCCATGGATATGTTATCGAACAGTAAATAGAAGTTTAAGCTAAAGTATACTGAATTAATTTAGTTAAAGCTTGTTTCCTTAATCCATTTTTGATGGGCTTCGTATAATTCTATGAGTTCATCATTTTTTGTAAAGGTATTAAATCTTTTATGGGCTTTTGTAAGCACCTTACTGTTATCTACTACTATTTGCATTATATCCTCCCTTAGGATGCATAGGCGAGCAGCAACGGAGTTGCGACCAGCCTTTTCCCTTCATATTTAAAGAATATCTTTTGCCAGTTTTTTCAGATTATAGGGGTTTTTTACTGTTACATTAGTTATTTCCGGCAGGTCTGTCTGCCATGGTCTGGAACTCCCTTTTTCTGAATAATACTCTTTTTTGCTATTAGCAAGACTAATAGCAAATTATCAAGTTTAACGCATAAATTATAACTATTGTATTTAATTTATATAAAAAAATCCAAGTGTTAATTTTATTAGACTTTTATTGACTTAAAAACGAAAATACCATAGCCTTTGGGCAAAAATATAAGATATTAATTCAGGAGATATAGATGGGAGATAAGTATAGTATTGCCGTACTGCCCGGAGACGGAATAGGGCCGGAAGTTATGGCAGAAGCCTTAAAGGTACTGGAAAAGATAGAGGAATCTTTTAAGATTGAATGCAGCACGACAGAAGCTGATTTCGGCGGAATAGCTATAGATAATCATGGAGAGGCCCTCCCTGACTCAACTTTAGACCTTTGTAAGAACTCAGATGCGGTTCTGCTGGGTTCCATAGGGGGTCCTAAATGGGAAAACCTTCCTCCTGAGCAGCAGCCTGAGCGTGCAGGTCTTCTTCCCATACGTAAAGAACTTGGGCTTTTTGCAAATCTAAGACCTGCCATAATATTTCCCCAGCTGACAGCTGCATCTCCATTAAAAGATGAAATTCTGAAAGGGGGAATGGATCTTCTGGTGGTGCGTGAACTGACTGGTGGTATCTATTTTGGATCTCCAAAGGTAAGAGAGGGGGATAAAGCTCTGGATACCCTTGTATACACAAAACCTGAGATTGAAAGAATTGCCCATGTGGCTTTTAAGGCGGCAGAGCAGCGTCAGGGTAAGGTAACTTCCATAGACAAGGCGAATGTTCTAACCTCCATGGTTCTCTGGAGGGAGGTTGTTACCGAACTTGCGAAGGAGTATCCTGAAGTTGAGGTAAACCACATGTATGTGGACAACGGAGCAATGCAGCTTGTACGAAACCCGAATCAGTTTGATGTAATTCTATGCGGAAACATGTTTGGGGATATTCTTTCTGATGAGGCCTCAATGATTACAGGATCTCTTGGAATGCTTCCAAGTGCATCTCTTGGCGAGGGTAATTTCGGTCTTTATGAACCTTCCGGTGGGAGTGCCCCTGACATAGCCGGAAAGGGTATTGCAAATCCAATTGCACAGATCTTATCCCTGGGTATGATGTTTAAGCATAGTTTTAACCGTAAAGATATCTATGATGCAGTATTTCAGTCAATTTCCGGGGTTCTGGAAGCAGGATACCGAACTAAGGATATTTATACTCCGGATTGTACAGTAGTAGGCACTTCAGAAATGGGAACAATGATTACAGAGAAATTATAGAAAATTTGGAGATTTTAGATAAAAATAGTACAAGATGGGTGAATTTATGGTAGTATAGCAGAGGCAGCAGTTCTGGGTTAATAATTTTGGGGATTGCTTGTAAATAGGGGATTTTTTATGGACGATGCAGTAAAGAAGAAAATGATTGGGCTTATGGAAGCCTCAACAAAATTACAGCAGGAAGTTGCCGGTAATGTATGGGATCTGTTCTCTGTAGCCAACCTTAACAGTGCATATGTTACAGAGATGATTAATTCGGCAGCCACAAGTGATTCGGATGTTGAAGTGATCCATTCCAAGCTTAAGGATATAACAGATGCAGCAGACAGGATTGTGGATAATATAGAAGATTCATTAAAAGAGTTACATATTGGTAACAAATCATTTGATCAGACCTCCAGGGTAATGGATGAGTTTCTTAACGGATTAAAACAGATGGGAGATCAGTTTCGTAACTTTAAGAATGTTTTTTCCGAGGTACAGCAGGCAACCAGCAAAATTAGTAAAACTGTACATGCCATTGCAGATATTTCTGAACAGACGAACCTTCTTTCCATAAATGCGGCAATAGAAGCTGCCAGAGCCGGAGAGCATGGAAAGGGCTTCAAGGTTGTTTCTGATGAGGTTAAAAAACTTGCGGAAAAAAGTAAAAACTTAACAACTGATATTTCAAAACTCCTTAATACCCTGGAAAAGAATATAAGCTCCTCGGAAAATAATCTGATTGTCTATGAGAATATAAGTAACGGACTCAACGAGAAAGTGGAAACGGCACGGACTGATCTTTCTGTGACCTCCGGTTCCCTTTCCAGGATTGACAGCAACATGAATAATAATGCTGAATCTGTAAGGAGTCAGTCGGATAACATTGAACGTATCTATCACTATGTAGGGCAGCTCAGTAATTCCTATACCCTTCTTAACAGCAGTTCAAAACATATAATAAATAATATGAAGTACCAGGATGACATTATCAATTCCATGAAAGAGCAGGATCATGACAGCAAACAGGTAATTGAGCTCCAGGAAGATATTCTAGAGGATATGGGAATTTACAGTGATAAAAGCAAGTTTGTAAGGGTGGGGCACGATGTTGCATATCCCCCATGGGTGTTCATTAAAGCAGGAGTCTCTTCCGGGGTGAGTGTTGATATTATGAGAATTATTAACGAAAAACTGGGTCTGCATTTGTACTTTCAGCCCGATCAGTTTATATCAATTACCGAAGGTCTTTTAAGCAGAGATATTAAAGTAATACTAAATGTAGGCTGGCCCAATGATTTCCTTGCAAGTAAACCTATAATTGCCACTAACCCCTATTCTGTTTTTAAACCTGTAGCATTTATGCATAAAGATTCTCTGACAGCTAATGAATTGCTTCCTTTGAATTTTTTAAATGGTAAAAAAATAGCAGCCCAGAAGGGCTCCTATACCATTGAAGAACTGAAAAACTACGATTGTAAAATAGTTCCTGTTATTAATGAAATAGAGGGTTTAAGTAAACTGATATGGAAACAGGTCGATGGAGTTATAACAGATAAACAGGTAGGTACCTATTTATCCCGTAAATATTTTCAGGATGAGATAGTTGCTGTGACAGCTCCCTATAAGGAGCTTGATGTGGTAATGGTTCTTCATGAAAAAGATATCGAATTGAGAGATAAAATTAATACAATACTCAAAATGGAAGATATAAACAGGAAAATAAATTCTCTGTTATGAGGGGATTCTAATAATAAATTCCGTTCCGGAATCCTGGCTGCTTACTAAGTTTATTTCTCCCCTGTGGGCGAGAATAATGTGTTTTACAATAGCCAGACCCAGGCCTGTACCTCCCAACTCCCGGCTTCTTGCCTTATTAACGGTGTAAAATCTCTCAAATACTCGGGGGATATCTTTTCCTGGTATGCCGGGACCGTTATCAGAAATTTTAATAAGTGTATAATCTTTAAACGCCTCTCCGGAAATTGTTATAGTACTTT
This sequence comes from Spirochaetota bacterium, assembly GCA_024280415.1. Taxonomy (GTDB): domain Bacteria; phylum Spirochaetota; class Spirochaetia; order B11-G9; family B11-G9; genus JAJRQE01. The sequence continues at coordinate 23,922 of JAJRQE010000295.1, forward strand.
GTTCCGGACAGTATTTAACTGCGTTATCAATTAAATTTATAAGTGCCTGTTCAAAAAGAGAGGGATTAACCTTAATTAAAAGATTTTCCGGAAATAACATTTCTGTAACAATATCTTTTGCCTGGATTCTTTTACTGCAATTTTTAAACGCAGAGGAAACACTTGCAGCCAGAGTGATATCTGCCAGATCAAGGGGGGTGTTTTCAAAAGATTCCAGTTTCGAAAGACTAAGGAGGTCACGGATAATTGTATCTAGTCTTCTGGATTGAGACTCGATGATATCCAAAAACTCATGTGTATCCTGACTGTTATTAATTGCTCCATCCTTAAGGGTTTCCACAAAACCGAGTATAGAGGTAACTGGTGTTTTAAGTTCATGGGAAACGTTCGCTACAAAATCTTTTCGGATACGTTCAAGGGTTTTTATTTGTGTAATATCGTGTAATACGACAATAATACGTGTCTGTAAATCTTCCGTTTCAATAATGGCAGTATTAATCTGCAGGTATATATCTCTGGATGTAAATTTATTATTTCCGAATTCATCACTTTTATTATTAAATTGCTCCTTTAAATGGATGGTTCTGTTCTGTGATGATTTTTCCAGTAATGTTTTTTCTGCTGTTTCAATTAACTCTCTGTTAAGAGTAACCTGAATAAGTGATTTTCCTCTGGCTGAGTCTGCTTTAAACAGTTCGAGAGCAGCATTATTTATATCCTTAATAATGAAATTTTTATCAACAACAATGATTGATTCAATTAATGCGGAAAAAACTGTATTAAGTTCCATCCTCCGGCGGTTTGCTGAGTTGAATTTTTGTTCGAGAATCCCTGACATTTTTTTTAAATTTAGTGAGAGGTTATAAATTTCCAAAGGACCGTCAATGGTTTTTAATGATGAAAAGTCCAGGGATGATATATCGTTACTCATTATTTCAAGGAGTTTTACCGGACGGGAAATACTACGGGTAATGTAGTAGTTCATTAATAGAACCGATACTGCAATAACTAATAAAATAAGAAATATTTTTAGATAGGTGGTTTTTAGAATTGATCCGGATATTTCCATGGGCAGGGATATTCGTATTACTCCCGCTATTCCCTTATCTGTTTTTACAGGCAGAGCGAAATAATACATTTTCATGTTTAGACTTGTACTAAAGCGTTCTGAGAATCCTTCTTTTCCTGCCAGTGCTTTCTGTACTTCCATCCTGGAAATATGATTTTCAAGTTTTTCCGGGTCAACATGGGAATCTCCTGAAACCACTCCGTCAGGGAGCATTACAGTTATCCGGAAATCAGTATTTTCCGAAATATTGATCGAAAAAGCAGTCATAATTTCCTTATCACTGATATCTTCAAAGGGTAAAACATTTCTGACAAGATAAGCAGTTTCTCTTATAGTTTTATATATCTGATCATTAAAGATATCACTTACACTCCCTGTGCTTACAATGTAAAGTAATATCAGCGGTAGAATTGTTAAAATAACAAGAAATGGATAAATTGTACCGGGTAAAGTTCTACGTTTCATTTACAGCTTCTGCCATTCTGTATCCAATACCACGGACAGTTTCAAGAAATTCCCCCTGATTTTTTAGTTTTTTTCTTATTCCCAGAATCTGAACATCCACGGATCTCTCAGTAACGGGATAGTTTTCCCCTTTGACAGCACTTATTATCTGATTTCTTGAGTAAACCCATCCAGGATTTCTACATAGAAATGTAAGTATTGCAAACTCTGTAAAACTTAATTCTACTTGGGATCCTTCTGTCGTAACCTCATGTTTTTCCAGGTTAATATATATTTTATGAATACTTATAGCAGTTTGAAGTGAAGTATCAGGATTGTTCTTATGCGCTCTTCGAAGAATCGTTTTAAGCCTGGCAATTAGAATTTTAGGACTAAATGGTTTTGTAATGTAATCATCTGCACCGGCTTCCAGACCCTCAATTATATCGCTGTCATCACTACGTGCTGTCAGCATTAAAATTGGTATATGAGATGTCCGTTTATCTTTTGAGAGCAGTCGGCAAACTTCCAGTCCGTTCAGCCCCGGAAGCATAAGATCCAGTACTATTATATCGGGGGTAATTTCGAAAGCTTTTGATAAGGCTGATTCTCCACTTGCAGCTGCAGCTGTTTTGTAACCATCATTCTCAAGATTATATTTAATAAGTTTTAAAATACTCTCTTCATCATCTACTATCAGTACTGTTTCTTTCGGCATATTTATCCCAGTTCCACATGTTCACCGGTTGTCGAATAGACAATCCATTCACATATATTTTTAATATGATCTCCAAATCTTTCAAGAAACATATTTATAAATAACAGGGTAGTTGCATTTTGCTGGTCTTCCTGAGTACTCATTAATTTTTCGAATACATCTCTTATAACCTTATTATGTATAAGATCAACCTCATTATCAAGTAATGCAACGGATCTTGCTTCTTCAGCATCTTTCTCTATGTATGCATTGAGAACCCTGTGAAGCATCTCTTTTACTATAGCAGCCATTTCCGGCATATTGAAGAGGGGGTTTTTCCCTGTATTGTTTTCTTTAAGAAGACGTATTACACCTTTTGCGATGTGCACAGCATGGTCACCCATTCGTTCAAGCTGAGTACTTATTTTAAGGGCTGTAATTAAAATACGTAAATCTCCTGCCACCGGCTGCTCTGTAGCAATAAGCAGAATACAATGATCCTCAATACTTATTTCCATATTATTGATAGTTTCATCTTCGGAAATTACTTCTTCTGCCAGTTCAATATCCATGTCGACAAGACTGTCCATTGCTTTATTCAGGGCTTGTTCTACAAAAATTCCCATTTTGACAATTTCATTGTTAAGTTTAGATATTTTTTCGTTATAATCAACTCTTATTTTCATTTTATTCCTCTTATCCGAATCGACCGGATATATAATCTTCTGTTTTTTTATTTTTTGGATTGATAAAGATAGAACTGGTTTTATCATATTCAACCAGATGTCCTGCTCTGTCTTTATCAGTCATTAAAAATGCAGTAAAATCAGATATTCTTGATGCCTGCTGCATATTATGGGTAACAATAATTATAGTAAAATCTTTGGATAAAGTCTTCATTAAATCTTCTATTTTTAATGTAGCAATAGGGTCCAGAGCAGAGGCCGGCTCGTCCATCAATATTATTTCCGGTTGGACTGCTATAGTTCGGGCTATACATAATCTCTGCTGCTGGCCTCCAGAGAGCCGTAAGGCATTTTCATTCAGTTTATCCTTTACCTCATCCCAAAGAGCGGCACTCTTTAGAGATTTTTCTACCAGCTCTCCCATATCCCCCTTGTATCCGTTTATTTTGGCTCCCCAGGTAATATTATCCGAAATACTCTTTGGAAAGGGATTTGGTTTCTGAAATACCATCCCTATCCTTTTTCTTAAGGATACAGCATCTGTCCCGGGAGAATTTATATTTTTGTCCTGAAAAATAATTTTTCCTTCAGTCCTGGCTCCTGCAATCAGATCATTCATTCTGTTTATTGCTCTTAGAACTGTACTCTTACCGCAACCTGACGGGCCAATAAAAGCTGTTATTTTATTTTTTCTGATATCAAGGTTTATATCTCTGACAGCCTTGAAATTTTCGTAATATACATTTAAATCTTTTAGACTTAAGATATAATTGTCTTTCATATTTTTTTAACCTTTCTTTTTCCTGTTATGATGATTGTGTAAAAATATTGCACCGGCATTAAGGGTAAGGAGTAGTATTAACAGAACAATAATTGCAGCAGCTGCTACCTTTCGAAACTCAGGCTGAGGCCTGGCAGTCCATTGATATATCTGAATCGGAAGTGCAGTAAACTTAGCGAAAATAGAATCAGGTTTCTGAGCCACAAAAGTAGACGCTCCGATAACTATTAAAGGAGCAGTTTCCCCCAGAGCCCTGGATACTGCAAGTATGGAACCAGTAAGAATACGATCCATAGAATAGGGGAGAATGTGATGCCATATTGTCTGCCACTTTGTTGCTCCGAGTCCGAAACTGGAAAATTTCAATGAATTGGGTACACCCCGAATTGCTTCCTGTGCATTTATAATTATTATTGGAAGAATAAGTACTCCAAGGGTTAAGCCTGCGGATAGTATAGTTCTTCCATTTGCTGTGTTGTTTATTGCAGAACTAAAAATTTTACCGCTTGTTACAGGCTCAAGAAATCTTACAAAAACTGCCAGTCCGAGCATTCCGTATATTATCGACGGGATACCTGCAAGATTGTAAATATTGAGTTGTATCAGACTGGTAAAACTGTTGGGTTTTGCATATTCTTCAAGATATACAGCTGTACCCACTCCCAGAGGAAATGCTACTACCAGGGCTATTATCAAGAGCATTAGACTACCTGTCAGTGCTGTAATTATGCCTGTTTTTTCAGGAATACTGGATTGATGTGATAAAAGAAAATGAATGGATAACCATGATCTGAATTCCAGATTACCCTCAGGATAGTCCCTATACAGGGTTTCCAGTATTTTCTTTTTTTCAAAGAGTGAGCTGGTCAGGGACCATGCTTTTACAACCTGAGGGTTAACTACTTCCGTCAATACAAGTTCAAGAATATTCTCAGAACTCCTTTCGGTAAAGGAGAGTTCTGAATTGAACCTTCTCATAAGTCCTTTTGATATATTTTCTTCAAGGATTAAAATTAATTCCTCTTTCGATGCGTCTCCTAAATTTTTTTCAGAATCGTAAATTTCTTTAGGAGATTTTTCATTTACAAAAATTACATATCCAAAGGCTTCATTAAAAATAGAGAACAAAAGTAGTAGAAGAGTAAAAATACCTATAATCGTAGCCAGCTGGAATATAATTCCGGCAATTCTGTTTTTTTGCTGTCTCATTAGATCCATCAATCATAAATCTCCCTATAGCGACTGATAATAATCTGACTGATAAAATTTAATACCAGGGTTATAACAAAAAGGAATATACCAATTGCAAATATTGAGTTGTAATCCATAGTGTCATAACCAATATCTCCTCCGGAGATTCTTGCAATATACCCTGTCATTGTTTCTGCAGATTTGAAAGGATTAAAAGTAAAGTTGGATCCTGCACCGGCGGCAAGAGCAACTATCATGGTTTCTCCCACAGCTCTTGATAAACCTACGATAAATGCTGCCATAATACCAGAAACGGCCTAGGGGAGAATAATCTCTGTGGAGACTTCAAGTTTGGTTGCCCCCAGACTGTATGCGGCTTCTCTTAAACCACCCGGGACTGCCGAAAGGGCATCTTCGCTCATAGAGGCTATTAGAGGGAAACTAAGAATTCCCATTGCTATACCTGCAGAAGCGGTGTTGTATACATCCACCATCTCTGTACCAAAAATATTTTTCAGAAAGGGTGTTATAAAGGTTAGTGCAAAATATCCGTAAACTATTGTAGGAATACCTGCTAAAACCTCAAGGACAGGTTTTACTCTGGATTTGAATTTGTCGCTGGCATATTCACTCATATACACTGCGGCAAAGATTCCGAGAGGTCCTGCAACCAGCATGGCAATAAAACTTGTCATCAGTGTTGAATTGAGTAATGGCAGAATCCCGAATTTACCTATAACAGGCTGCCATTCCCTGGATGTAAAAAATTCCCCTATAGAGACTTCACCGCCGGAAAAAAACAAAAAAGCCTCTGTACCTAAAATATATACTATACCCAGTGTAATACTAATGGAAATAATTGCAGAAAAGTTAAGAAGCCCCTTTATAAGGAGCTCCTTAATAAGTAAACTTTTAGAAGTACTCTTGTTAAAAAGAGCCACACCAAAGGAGGAATCCATTAGAGTTTGCCTTCCATGGCTTTAACCCAGTTCCTCTTGGCTGTATCAAGATCTTCTTTTGCTGCAGGGAAATAACCAACATCCCTGATCTCCTCATTTACATAAGTGAGATAGAATGCAATAAATGCCGCAACCTGTGGTTTTTCCTGCATAATATTGGCACTGCTGTACATAAATACAGGTCTTGCCAGTGGGTATGTAGCGTTGTCTACAGTTGCACTGCTTGGCTGGACGCCCTCTATACTTAATACATTGAGTTTATCGGAGTTTTCTGCATAGTATGCAAATCCAAAGAACCCTATTGCATATTTGTCACCTTCCACACCCCTTACCAGGATATTGTCATCCTCTGAGAGCTGTGTATTTGAAGCTGACAAAATAGGTTCTTTATCTTTGTCGAAAACTTCTTCTACGAAATAGTCAAATGTACCACTGTCTGTACCTGGTATAAATCTTTTTATTTCAGCATCAGGCCATGATGGGTTTACATCAGACCATTTTTCTGCAGAAGAGAAGATCAGGGCAAGCTCTTTCAGGCTTACACTGGATACAAAATCATTTTCAGGGTTTATAACCACTGCTAAAGCATCTGTTCCCAGTCTGAACTCAATTGGCTCTCTTCCGTTTCCTCTTGCTGCCTTTATTTCCTTCTCTTTTATGGGTCGGCTGGCATTTGATATATCAGATTCCGCCTGAACAGCCCATCTTTCAAAACCTGCACCGCTTCCAATACTATCCAGTGTAATATTTCCGCTGTATCCCTCATTTTTAAATCTTTCGATCATTCGTTCAGAAAGGGGAAAAACAGTTGAGCTTCCGGCAGCAGTTATTGCTCCTTTTACCTCAAGAGGGTTAACCCCTGGAAGTATGGAGTCATCTGAATCGTCCATGATCCATCCATAAGCCCCGGAACTGTTCTCTGCACCCGATTCCTTATCTCCACCTGCAAAAACTGCAGACACTGAAGTAAGTACCAGTAATAGAATTAAAATCTTCTTCATTACAAACCTCCTGTGTTTGTTTAATGTTTCTTTTGATGGTTGTAATGTAGAGCTGCTGTGTTCTGTAACTGTTAGGGAAATGTTAGATTTATGTTAAACTGGAAATTCTCAAAAAAAAGGTTTCTGCCAGTAAAAGACAGAAACCCTTAAAAGTTAAAAAAATAAAGAACTGTTTTACAGTCCCCCGAATGCTCCCGGGAAATATCCGGTATCTTTAGAGCCTGTTACCTGAATAGACTGATCAATAAGATCCATTTTAGATCCCGGACTTGGAAAGCTTAAGCCTGGAGAGATGTAGGTTACAATCCAGATACCCTCTTGTTTAAGTATTTGATTAATAACAGCGCTGTTATTAATTTCTGTACTATTTGTTATAACTGAGTTTCCTGTTACTTCAATTGGTGATGACGGAGATCCAATCATTGAAACCCAGCCATAACCATCTGCAGTAATAGGATCACGATCCTTGTATGTTGCAGTAAGCCAGACTTGTTCGGCGGGAGTTGTTCCATAACCACCTGAACTTGTTGTAAAGAGTGTAGGTATATTATTATTACTTAGTGTTGCATCACCAAATAAAGATAAACGAACTTCAATATTAACAGCAGTTGTACCTTTATTGTTAAATGAATAATTATATATTAATTTATCCAGATCTATTCCATAAGTACCTGTTTCTACATAAGTCTCAATTTTTATAATATATCCAGCTCCGACTAATACTTCAATATCCATGTCAATAACATCATCGGGATTAAGACTGACATCGAAACCTGCCTGTCCGCAGGAAGCAATGAGTAACAGTGCAATAGCAGCCAGGGTAAACAGGGTGCCCTTTTTATATTTTAGTAAATTCATTTTATTCTCCTCTAAAACCTGTAGGCCACATTAAAAACCGGAATTACCGGCAGGTTCAGGCTTGTTTCGTTTCCGGTATTCGGGTCTGTTCCCAGGGGCATGTTTATTCCGGGATATATAACCCCCAGATCCATGTTGAAATGATCACCCAGATAGAATCTTATTCCTCCATCAGCATAAAACTCTGTTACAAGGGTATTAAAAAAGATTGCCTGAGAAGATGAGGTTGATACAGGCAGATCGAAAAAGAGCCCGGCATTGGTAAAAACAGAGAGTTGATGATCAAAAAAGGTTTTCTCCAGACCCAGAGTAGCTTTTGAAAATTGGGGAGTGTTAATTGATTTATAAATACCGTAATTTGCATTTATGTTGAATCCGTATACCGGAATCATAAGGGCAAAATAGATTTTCTGTCCCTCTAACCCGAGATTAAGGCTGTTTATGGTTATTCCTGTACTTGCCGCAGCCGAAGCAGCAATACTTGTAAGAAACTGATCTTCGTTCAGATAGAACCATGTGTATCCGGCAGCTATTCTTAAATCAAAAAAATTCTTAAAATGGTAGCCTCCTTTTACACCAATATTGTAGAGTCCCAGGGCATCAAATGTTATGTTTGTTTTTAACGAAACCACCTCAAACAGGTTAAAGGTCGAATCCATTAACCCGATATTTGCATAAGAACTATCGATAAAAGCTGTTTCGGTACCTGCGAGTTTTCCTGAAGAAACAGGAACGGCATAAAGAGCAGCCGATAATGAGACTATAGTAAAAATAAGCAGATAGTTTTTAAATTTCATAAATCCTCCTATATATAAAATATTAAGTATAGACAATATATTACCAATATTTCAATAAAACAACTTTTTGATACTATTAAAACAGAAAATATAACTTATCCTGAATAGTGTATTATACATGGATATTTACAAGATCCCTGTTAAATGGCTGTAAAAATAATTTCAGCTGTGTTAATCTGTGAGCTATGAAGCAGTATAATGTAGTCTTTACAGGTGGCGGTACCGGAGGGCATGTATTCCCCGGAATTGCCGTTGCAGAGAAATTAATTGAATCATCAAAAGAGGGTAATCTTAAACTCCACTGGGTTGGAAACAGGAAAGGGATGGAGAAGGATATTGTTGAAAGATTTAACTTCTCTTTTTATTCAATTCCGGCTGGTAAGCTGAGACGTTATTTTTCCATACAGAATTTTATTGATATTTTTAAAATAGCTGCTGGTTTTTTTGTATCAATCCTGATTTTAAGGAAATTAAAGGCAGATCTTCTGTTTTCGAAGGGGGGCTTTGTAACTGTACCTCCTGTTCTGGCTGCAAAACTGTTGGGAATACCTGTAATTTCCCATGAGTCAGACCTGGATCCCGGTCTTGCAACAAGAATTAATGGGCGGTTTTCTGATATTATGCTCTTTGCCTATCTGGAAACTATGAATTTATGGAAGAAACCTTTTTCCGAACAGAAAGTTTTTGTATATGGGAACCCTGTCCGGAAGGAGATTACAAAGGGGAAAGCTGAGAAGGGGAGAGCTCTGCTGAATATACCCGTAGGAATGAAGGTTATTCTTGTTCTCGGGGGAAGTCAGGGTGCATTAGAGGTCAACAAATTAATCGAAGAGATTTCACAGGAACTGTGCCGGGAATATTTTGTAGTACATCAGATGGGCTCTCTTACTTTTAAGGAATCAGTTCTGAAAAATTATGTGACCAGGGCTTTCTTTACAGATGAATTTCCTGATATTCTTGCATCAGCAGATCTTGTTGTCTCCCGGGCAGGAGCAGGTACCCTTTGGGAAAGTGGTGTAATGGGGAAACCTTCTGTCCTTATACCCCTTGGTACAGGCAGTTCCAGGGGAGATCAGATGAGGAATGCAGAGTATTTTGTTTCCAGAGATGCTGCTGTAGTTCTAACGGGGGACGGGGTAACACCCACAGCTCTTTTATCGCAGATAAAGCAAATTATGGATAACAGAGGGTTTTCCGAACAATTGAGCAGGTCTGTAAATAAAATTTGTAATGGAAACAGCAGTGAAATGATTGCTGAGATTATAGAAAAAAAACTTTCAGGAGGAGTTTAGGGTGAATATTGTTGCATTTGATATTGTAAGTATAATAGTGCTGCTGATATTGGCAGTTCGGGGGGCTTTCAGAGGGTTTATTGCAGAGATAATGGCAATGGCATCTCTTATTGTAGGGATAATAATAGCAGTTATTTTTACCCATCCGGTTTCGATTCTTCTTCAGAAATATATTGGCGAATCGTTCTGGAATACCATTATTGCATTTCTGGGACTTTTTCTAATAAGTTATTTAATTATAAAAATATTTGAAAATTCTCTCAATGCACTGGTAGAAAAGGTTCAGCTGGAAAAACTCGATCAGTCCCTTGGGTTTTTCCTGGGACTGATCGAGGGCGTCCTTCTTCTTATTATTATTGTTTTTCTTTTAAGAGTACAGCCTCTTTTTAATATTGAGACTCTGTTTCAGGACAGCTTTGCTGCATCAGTGGCTGATAAAATAATTCCCTACGGAACTAAAATTATTGAAGAAGGGATAAACAGCTAAAGGTGTTTGAAAATATTCTTAACCATCCTGAAGTCGTAACCGGCCTTGCAGAGGAGATTAATGGGAAAACACTTCCTGCTTCTCTCCTGTTTTACGGAGATAAGTATACCGGAAAATTAACTACTGCTCTTGAGCTGGCAAGGATTCTTTCCTGTGAAAATAATGGCCTTTGGACTTGCAGCTGCAGATCCTGTGAAGAGCACAGGGTTCTCATTTCTCCATCTACTGTTATGCTTGGAAACCGTTATTTTCTTGAAGAGATAGAGGCCTGTGCGGATATACTGAACCGCCACAGGCAGTTAACAGGTCAGTATCAGTTTGTCCGATCCATAAGAAAACTTACCAGAAGGTTTGATCAGTATATCTGGAAAGGAATGGAGAACAAAATAAAAGGGCTCCCGGGAGAGCTGGAAAAAATTGGGACAATACTCGAATTATTAAATCCCGGAAAAGAACTTCCTGCCGGGAAAAAACTTGAAAAACTTACTTCGAATGCTTTGAAGATATGCACTAAGATTACAGAATATATCAGCAGCGATAATATTCCTATTAATCAGATTCGAAATATTACATACTGGACCCATACAACTTTTTCCGGCAGAGCAAGAATTGTAATTATTGAAGGTGCTGAGAGTATGGGAGAATCCTCCAGAAATTCACTTCTTAAAATACTGGAGGAACCTCCGGCAGGGGTTTATTTTATACTGATCAGTACCCGGAAAAACCTTATAATTCCCACACTGCTCTCCAGGGTTCGCCCATATAATTTCCGTACAAGAACCAATATTGAAGACCGGGCTATTATAAAAAGAATTTTCAGGGATGACTCCGATGGTTATATAAATTTAAGAGATTTTTTTATGGGAATGAATGGAGTAAACCTTACTCTTTTGCGGCAATATTCATCCCATGCTTTGGATATTCTTATAAATAAAAAAGAGATTAGAATTGATGATTTTTCAGAAGTACTCTCTATTATTGATGAAAAACATATTCTGCGGATTTTTTTAGAGGAACTTCTGATTCTTATTCAGGATAAATGTATTGGAACTATCGATCCGGAAATTGATATTCCCCTCAATACACTTCAGAAATGGAATCTATTGATACAGCAGACAATGCATAACCGAATTAGTTATAATCAGAATACACGACTTCTTTTTGAGACACTACTATACAGGATGAGGGAAGCAGTTTGAGAAAATTTTTTCAGAAGGCACTTAAGAAAATTGATAAACTCGGTATTGATCAGATAAGGGATCTGTTAAAGGATCTTACAACCGAAAATGAGCTCCTGGAAATAGTTCTTGACTCTATGACAGATGGAATTCTGGTTACAGATACAAATAACAGACTAATATTTCACAACCGACGGTCTGAACGCCTTATCCCTTTCTTTTCCGGGGATCCTGACGATTCCATAATATGGGAAGTAATTGATGACAGGGATATTGCCGGTTTTGTCGAAAAATCGATACTCAATGCGGAAAAGGGGAGTGAGGAAGAATTTACAATAAATATCCGGGGAGTTACTAAAACTCTGTGGCTGGATATTATGCCTGTAGTTAAAGATGGTTCAATTCAGGGTAATTTACTGCATATTTCTGATGTAACCGAAAGGAAAAAAAGAGACAGCAGACTTCGAAGGGCAGAGAATCTTGCTTCTCTTACAACTCTCGCGGCAGGTGTTGCCCACGAAATTAAAAATCCCCTGGGGTCAATCGGTATTCACATTCAGCTTATGCAGAAGTCCCTTAAAAGAGATCATAAGCTGGAGGAGGTAAAAGCTGGAAGATATCTGGAGATTCTTAATGAGGAAGTTGAGCGCCTTAATGATATTATTGTAGACTTTCTGTTTGCAGTCCGACCCATGAATCCTACTATGGAAAAATCTGATTTAAATAAAGTTATCTCTGAACTTTTGGAATTTGTGAAGTTTGAACTTGAAGAAGCATCTGTAACTATTGACTGTGATTTGCAGCAGGGGCTTCCTAAACTGGAAATAGATGAAAAATATATGAAACAGGCACTCCTGAATATTATAAAGAATGCAGTTGCCGCCATGCCGAAAGGGGGAGTCCTCTATTTTAAAACTGCCCGAGATGATTCCTTTATACATATCTATATCTGTGATACAGGTATCGGAATATCAGAAGAAAACATGGCAAAGATATTTGAACCCTATTTTACAACTAAGCAATTTGGTTCGGGTCTGGGACTTACTGTTGTCTATAAAATTATCAAGGAACATGGCGGTGATATAATTCTTGAATCTGTAGAGGGGGAGGGTACGACTTTTACAATAAATCTCCCCATTCCTCAGGTAGACAAGAGGCTGCTGGACTGGAAGGGGTAGGACGTGAAACTGAATATACTTATAGTGGATGACGAAAAGAATATCAGAGAGGGTCTTGGACAGTCACTCGAGATGGACGGTTATAATATTCTTCTTGGAAAGAACGGTAGAGAGGGGCTGAATTTAATTAATAATAATGAAGTGGATCTTGTCATAACAGATTTAAGAATGCCGGAAATGTCCGGAGCGGAGCTTCTAAAGCAGGTTACAGCCTCTAATCCTACCTTGCCCGTAATTATTCTTACAGGACACGGAACTATTGAATCTGCAGTAACTGCCATGAGAGATGGTGCTTTTGACTTTCTCACCAAGCCTGTCAATCTGGATAGACTTTCTCTTCTGGTAAAAAGAGCCCTCGCCAACAGACAACTGGTTCTTAAGCACAGAGAACTACAGGATGAGATCGATAAGCTTAGCAGACGGAACAAATTTTCAAGTATAATCGGCAAGAGTGCTCCTATGCGCAGGGTTCTGGATATTGTTGAACAGGTGGCTGCAACTAAGGCTTCTGTCCTTATTACCGGAGAAAGCGGTGTTGGGAAGGAACTTGTTGCTCATGCAATTCATAATCTTTCTCAGCGTAAGAATAAGAAAATGGTGGAAGTACACTGCTCTGCTCTATCTGAATCTTTGCTGGAAAGTGAATTATTCGGTCACGAAAAAGGTTCCTTTACCGGTGCCATTGCCAGAAAAATAGGACGTTTTGAGGCCTCTGACGGGGGAACGATTTTTTTGGATGAAATTGGTGAGATATCTCCCCATGTTCAGATAAAACTTCTAAGAGTTTTGCAGGAGAAGAAATTTGAGAGAGTAGGCGGAGAGACTACTCTCGAGGTGGATATCAGGATCCTTTCTGCTACCAACAGGGATCTAAAAGAGGAGACAGAAAAAGGAAACTTCAGGGAAGATCTTTTTTATCGCCTCAATGTTGTTAATATTCATGTTCCCCCGTTGAGAGAGCGGAAAGAGGATGTCGAATTACTGGCAGCCGCATTTTTAAAAGAATTTTCCGAAGAAAACGGAAAAAATATTACAGGTATTGATCAAAAAGCACGTCTTGCGCTTTATAATTACAGCTGGCCTGGAAATATACGTGAACTTCGTAATTGTCTCGAAAGTGCCGTAGTTATGTGTAAGAGTTCTATTATAACCAGAGATGATCTGCCTGCTACTATAAGCTCCGGTTCAGATGAGGATTCAGTTAAAATACCAATTGGAATAAGTATGGATGAAGCAGAAAGAGCTATTATAAAAGCTACTCTCTTCCATGAAAACGGGAATAAGACGCGCACTGCAGAGATACTTGGAATAGGGAGGAAGACCCTTCATCGTAAAATTAATGAGTATGGTCTGAACTAACTCTGTCTCGCGATTTCCCAGGCTTTAATTCGCTGGAATGAGATATTGAGGGATTTGGTTTTGTCTGTAGCACTGTAAAGCAATTCCTTCGAACTGTTGTTTTTGTCGGGATGATATTTAATAATCAGCTGTTTGTAAGCCTTTTTAGCTACAGGAAAATCTGCTCCAAACGGAATACCGAGTAATTCATAATCAGGCTTTAGA
>JAJRQE010000296.1 GCA_024280415.1 Spirochaetota bacterium
GAGCTACAGAATAAAGGACTTGTATTTAAAAAGAATTTAAGAGAATTTGAGAAAAAGTATTTGTAAGTCTGGAAAGGTAAGAATATGATTAAAGTGTGGAAGAAAGAAACCTCTGGTAGTCGATTAATTCTGGGGTCTGAAGAAATCCCAATGGTAGTGCAAATTTATATGAGAAGACTCCTTGTAGGGAAATGCAAATTCTGAATGAAATTTAATTTACTATCAGGAAGGTAAAATGGTGAAGAACATAGAACAAAAATTTGCACCAGATTTGGCAGTTTTGAATAATTCTGCTAGTTTTCTCTGCTGGCAAGATTCGAGCCACCTTAACAGCCAAACAGGTGAAATAGTCGTTACCTTTTTTCCGGGTACAGTAGATGGATATTGCTAACAGAAACGGCCAAAAGTGACAAAAAGTTATAAATTTAGGAAACCCCAGTGGAGGGATTTGACTCTGGAGTTTGTGTACGTTTGCGAACTTTGAATTTATGAATAATACTATTCTGACAACTGATTTGAATCTCTGATGGTAGATTATTTGTACTGTATTATGATTCTACTGATTAGGTAAGTGAAAAAGTCTAAAATAATTGACAATATAAATAACTAATAGTATAATTAAATAATAATTATGGTATACATATCATTTGAATGGGATAAATCAAAAAGTATAAAAAATGAAGAGAAACATGGAGTGTCATTTGAAGAGGCTCAATCTGTGTTTTATGATGAGAGTGCAGTAGAATTTTTTGATGATAACCATTCAGACTATGAGGATCGATTTTTACTATTAGGCAGGAGTTTTAATTTTAGAATAATTATGGTCTGTCACTGCATCCGGAAAAATGAATCTAAAATAAGAATAATTTCTGCAAGAAAAGCTACCAAAAATGAGCTAAAATTCTATAAGGGGTGATAAAATGAAAGAAGAATATGATTTATCAAAAATGAAATCAAGAAAAAATCCCTATGCAAAGAGACTGAAAAAACAGATAACCATCAGAATAGCAATTAACACAATTGAGTATTTTAAAGAGCTATCAAAAGAAAGCGGAATGCCTTATCAGAATTTGATAGATATGTATTTAGATGACTGTGCACAGAATCAGAGAAAATTGACTATGCAATGGAAATAGGAAAATCCAGACCAGAACAAGAAAAAATATATGGAATTTGTCTGGATGAAGAGAAAACATAACAAATGAATATCAGAAGAAGAAAATGAAAAAGTATCAGGTTTGAAAATGATAGAATTAAGAAAAATGACAGATATCGAATTGTTTAATTTTAATGATTTATGTATTGCTGAGTTAAGTGAAGTATTCTCATTAAATATGCTTGAAGACGATGCCAAAAAGAAGGCAGAAGGAGAACAATATAGTTTGCTCCCAGAAGGTGTAAATACAACAGATCATTTTCTATTTACAATTACTCAGGATAGAATAAATATTGGAAGCATATGGTTTGCAAAATTGGAAAAGAAACAAAAGTATATTGCTTTTATTTTTTATGTTGGAATAGATGAAAATTTAAGAGGGAAAGGTTTTGGAAGAACCGCAATGGAAATTGTTGAAGCCGAAATAAAGAAGATTGGACTAAATACAATAAGACTGCATGTTCTGAAAAATAATTCAGCAGCAATAAAAATGTACAAAAAACTTAGTTATACAATTTATACAGATTATGAAAAATATGATATTGATGATCCTGGAAACATCATGGAAAAATTATTATAGGAAGGTAACAAACGCATGGAACGGAAAGCTTCTCGTCGCTGCGCTCCTGCGAGGCTTCCGCTCATGCTATGCGTTAAATATTTTTAGGGTACAATAGATTTCCATTGCTAACAGTTACAGTCAAACCAGGAAAAACTGTTTTATATTTCAGAAAGAACTCCCAAGGGTTGAATTTGACTCTGGGGGGGGTTCAGTTACTGACTATTTAAGTATGAAGGGTCCTAATCTTACAACTATTCTAACCTCCGGTGGGAGTAGAGATAATAAGAGGAAGATTTTTTTGACAAATATTAAAAGAACTGAAATAAAATTACTATACTTAGAATATGACGAGAGATATAAAGAAATGGCAAATATTGATTTGTAGAAAGGAATTGTTAAATGTATATAAATGAAAATATTTCAATAGAATTACTCCATTCCAAATACAGTGAAGAATTATTCGCTCTTACTGAAAGTAATAGGGCTTATCTTCGTAAATGGCTTCCTTGGCTTGATTTTAATAATACTGTTCAGGATACAGAAAAATTTATAGAATCTACTATTACTCAATATCAAAATGGCTTAGGGCCTCAGTACGCTGTTTTTTATGATGATAAAATATGTGGAGTAAATGGGTTTCATAGAATAGATAAAATAAATAAAATAGGAATATTGGGATATTGGCTGGGAGAATCTTATACTGGAAAAAGGATTATTTCATTAACAACAAGAAAATTATTAAATATTGGATTTATTGAATACAAATTAAATAAGGTAGAAATTAGATGTGCTTCAGAAAATTATAAAAGCCGTGCTATTCCAGAACGATTAGGCTTCAAGTATGAAGCAACGCTAAGACAATGTGAATTTCTTTATGATAAATATGTGGATCATGCTGCATATTCATTATTATCTATAGAATATGATTTGTTGGAATCCGATCCTGTAAATAGTTTAAAATAAAAAGACAAGCTACTGGACTTTGCTTATAAAATGTATTATTTTAAACGTACGTAGAGACGTACGGAGGAAATTATGAGTTCAATAAACATAACAAACGCCCGGAAGGATTTATATAGAATTGTTGAATCAGTGAATGAATCTCATGAGCCAATACATATAACAGGAAAAAAGAATTCTGCTGTATTAGTTGGAGAAGATGATTGGAAAAGTATTGAAGAGACACTATATCTATCATCAATACCAGGAATGCGTGATTCTATAATTGATGGAATGAAAACTCCAATTGAGAAATTAGAATCAGACCTGGATTGGTAGAAATGTATAAATTATTATATACGAAACAGGCAAAGAAAGATGCAAAGAAACTGGAAGAAAGTAACCTGAAGAAAAAAGCACAGGAAATATTAAAACTATTAGAGGAAGATCCATTCAAAGAATATCCACCGTATGAAAAACTGATTGGAGATTTAACAGGTGCTTTTTCAAGAAGAATAAATATTCAGCATCGAATTGTGTATCAGGTTTATCAAAAAGAACAAATAGTAAAAGTAATAAGAATGTGGACACATTATGAATAGGAAAGAAAAATTTAACAAATCGCTGGAATAGACTTCGATGTTTTAAATGGTTAGAATTTTGACTATGAATTAGAAATTGTATTCCGGGTTACTGCGAAGCAATTCAGCTCAACGTTAAAATTTTTCCGGTGCTGTAGATGAGAATAGCTAATAAAAAAGGCCAAAAACAGCAAAATGTTATAAATTAAGGAAACCCCAGTGGCGGAATTTGACTCTGGAGCCTGTGCTGGGGGTGTGGACTTTGAATTTATGA
>JAJRQE010000297.1 GCA_024280415.1 Spirochaetota bacterium
ACATTCTATTCAATAATAACAAATTCTACTCTTCGATTTTCGGCTCGACCCATAGGGAATTGAACTACTATCTGAAGTCGTATTTATAATAAGTTCTGTACCTCTTATACCTGGGACTGCAACAGGATTTTTAACCGTATATCTTTGTTTAGAGAAATAGGTTAGGAATAAAACAATTATTTCAATAATTAAAGTTTTGCACTTATTTAATAGAAAAATAGTGGTATAGTAGTATAAATATGTAAGATAATATAAATATGGAGAACTGGGATGCCACTATTGGAATGGACGGAGGATCTGGATGTTGGTTTTGAACTGATTGATAAGCAGCATAGAGTCCTTCTTGATATGATCAATGAGCTTTATGATGCGCTTATGGAGATTCAGGGACAGGAAGCACTCAGAAAAATTGTAAACAGAATGGTAGAATATGCTGCAATCCACTTTATGGTGGAAGAAAAGCAAATGGTTGAATTTGGTTACAGTGACTATGAAAACCATAAAATAATCCATGACAGTTTTTCAAGAAAAGCTATAGATCTAAAAAATCAATTAAGTGAGGACGGATTTGTTTTATCCCTGGATGTACTTAATTTTCTACGAGACTGGCTGGTGGAGCATATAAAGGGGACTGATCGAAAATATATACCTTTTTTTACAGAAACAGGTTTTAAATAGATTAGTTTAAGGTTTGTATATAGTGGTTAAAGTATGGACATCATCTTTTAGGAGACAGCACGAGGGAATACTCGAGGAAGTTGCAGGAATTCTCGGCATACTTGAATTTGAAGCTATAAGGGATAATTCGTATACTATTCGAAAAAAAATTACAAAGCTTGCAGGTATTGTTAAAATCCATCTTGTTTTGGAAGATAATTCATTATATCCGGTTCTTGCAAACATCGATAGTGGAATATTAAAAGAGACTGCTGCACAGTTCATGGATGAAATGGGTGATATTTCAAAATCCTTTACTGAGTATCTGGAAAAATGGTCAACTGTCAGCAGTATAAAGAGTGAAACCAATATATTTGTCTCAGAAACACAAACAATTCTGAGTTTCCTGAAACAACGAATAACCAGGGAAAATGAAATATTTTACAAACTGATTGATAAATATTACAGTAAGTAACATTCTGGAGGAATTTAGTAGTGAAAGAAAGATATAAATGGCCTGTATATGGAATAATACTTGGCCTCGGGTCATCTTTTCTATCCACGTTTATGTTTTTTAAACAAACTGGTGTTGATATCACAATCAAAAAAATAATTAACAATCCTCTTTCTCTTTTAATCGTATTACTTGCAACACTGGTACTCTGTTTAGTTTTTCTCTATATTGGGATTTTACGGGACAGGATAGTAAGTCAGCGGGAAGAAACTGAAAAGAATAAAAAAGAGCTACAGAAAGAGATGATGGATCAGTCACTTCGTCTAAGTTCAGAGATAAATAATGCTATGGAAGATCTTAGAAAATATACCGATCAGCTGGATACAATTGTAAATAATATTGATTCAGGTATTTGCTTTATCAATAACGAAAGTATTATTGAGACAGGTTATAACGATACCTTTGTCCAGATTTTTGGCGACAGAGATTATGAAGGTAATTCTATAATAAATAGTGTTTTCGGAATTTTGGATGATAAGGCAAAAAACGGGATTGCTGACTTTCTGGAATTGTGTTTTACCAACAAGACTGCATCTGAAAGTATTCTTAACGATGCAAATCCCATCAGAGAGTTTGAGTTTGTCCAGATTGTGGAGGGGGCTGTTATTCATAATGTAATCAGTTCTAAAATAAGTATCATTAAAGATTCAGAAAATGAAATAATTAAGATTATGTTTATTTTTAATGATATTACCGCAGAACATGAACTGCAAACGGAACTGGAGAAACGCGACAGAGATTATGCAAAACGATATTCAATTATGGTAGCTCTTTTTGGTAATGATAAACTTGTAATTAGAAGATTTATCGACAATTTAGAAGGAGATATGAAAAAGCTTTCTGTAAAGATAAAAGAGATAAAACAAAATGAAAAGAATACAAGTATAATAGAAGATATATTAGGTATAGTTCATTCTATAAAAGGTGAAGCCTTTGCTTTAGGATTCGAAAAACTTTCGAATGTTTCCGGTGAATTTGAAAGTTTTTTTAAAGGTATAAGGAATAAAACTGTAGACCTTGAAAATAATCTGGAAATAATAGGATTTTTTGAAAAACTAAATAATGAAAAAAGAGAATTTGATAAAACAATAAAAGCTCTGGAAGAGTTTCTTTCTATAGATAATATAAATACTGCATCATTACCGGAAGCTGACAAGGAACTGGATCTCTCAAGAAGCAGAGACAACTACTTGAAGCATGAAGTAGTCTCTTTCGATTTACTTAGAAAAGAACTTAACCTTATTAATGTCAGTGCAGCACGGGAGATGGACAAAAAATCTATTTTTCAGTTGAATACATCTTTAAATGGGGTAAATGAGATAAAATATAAACTGCTTAAAGAATTATTTCTCCATTTAATTCGGAATTCTATAGCTCATGGTATTGAATCCCCTTTACTCCGTTTAAACAAAGGTAAACCCGAAGTTGGAAATATTATTTTAAATATTTTTAATGAAGATGGGAATACTGTTTTTGAGTATACAGACGATGGGAATGGTTTTGATCTGGAAAAAATTAAAAATCGTGCTCTGGAATCCGGTGTTGTAACAACCGAAAAAATCGAAATGATGAGCAATGCAGAGATTATTAAAATAGTTTTTAATGATGGGTTCAGTACTTCAGAGACGATGGATGTAATTTCCGGTACCGGGGTAGGGATGTCAGTAATAAAGAAGAATGTATTTAAGGAACTGAAAGGCAAATTTACTTTATCCAATTTGCCAGGAAAGGGGATTAAAATTAAAATTACAATCCAGGCATAGGAGAGGATAATTGAAAGCTTTAATCGTAGATGATTCACGGATAATGAGAAATATTCTAATAAATATTTTAAAGGAAACAAAAGTAGATTCAGGTGATATCTTTGATGCTCCAGAGGGGAAAGCTGCCCTTGAAATTCTAAATCTTGAGAAAATTGATCTGTTATTGGTGGATTGGAATATGCCGGAATTAAATGGACTTGATCTTGTCAAAATTGTCAGGAAAATGGATAAGTATCAAAATCTTCCAATTATTATGGTTACTTCCGAAGCTGCCAGGTATAATGTAGTTGAAGCAATTAAAGCTGGTGTAACAGATTATGTAACAAAACCAATAAATGCCAGAATTATCATGGCTAAGATAAAAGATTACTTATAAAGGGAGTTTAAAATGCAGGTAAAATATATTCAGCCTTTTATAAACGCAACAATCAAAGTATTTAAAGAATTTTTGGGTGTGGAAATAAAACCGGGACAACCCTTTTTGTTTAACCATAATGAGAATAAATACAGTTATGATATTTCAGGAATAATTGGTATAGGTGGACATACTCTCGGTATAGTAGTTGTAAGTTTTCCTAAACTGGTAGCACTTGATCTTGCTTCCAGGATCACAGGACAGACAATAAAAATATTCGATGATACAGTCATTGATCTGGTTGGAGAAATCGTTAATATCATAGCTGGAAATGCAAAGCAGGGTCTGGAACAGTACCCTCTTGTAATATCACTCCCTTCAATTGTAAAAGGTGTTAACCATCAAATTACGGGTGTATCAGGAGTCCCTATGATAGGTATACCTTTTTCATCAAAGAAGGGTGACATCTACCTGTTTGTGAGTCTCAAAGATTTAATTACTGCCTGATAAGTGAAATATAATCAACAACCACCTCCAAAGGAGGTGACTTTAGCTCTAGTAAAATACTTCAACTCTCAAATCCATTCTTTAGAAAAGTTAAAATCCGTACTTGCTGTTTCTCCAGGATTTGCATTTCTGTAATCGAAGCAGGACGAAGTATTTTCAATTTCGGGAAACTTTACAACTTTATTTCCATAAATTGATTGCAGTCCTGTTTCGGGATCCTTTCCTACAATAAATTTAACTCCGTGACTGTCAGTTATCTCTCCATCCACACTTAATAATGCACGGGTTGTAAATATATGGGGTCTGCCGTATCTGTATATTTCTACCGGAAGAGGTGAGAAATATACCATATTTATAATTGCTTCTTTTTCCAGTTCAATCCAGCTTTGGACAATATCTACCCCATGGCTCTTAAGCTGCCTGACGGTAAATGAGTTAGATACAGGCAGTGGATATGCAACAGTTATCTTCAGATCGCTATATCCCTTAAGCATTGTCAAGTGAAATATAGAGCTGATTCTAAATCTTCTTATACCATTCTTATACGCTTTATCTATTTCCTTCGCTAATTTTTCAAGATTATTTTCACTGATAAAGTAGGGTAGTATAATTTCCTTACAATTTTCAGTGTATGAATATAGAGGCATAACAGATATCGCATCAGAGAGTTTATTGCTCATTTTACGAGTTTTATCAGTCCTGGGTTTTTGCGGATTAGTAATAAAAACATTTTTCTCATTACTATTTTCTTCATTTAAGCCCATTGAGGAACTATGAATCCTCATAAAGTTAAATATAGTATTTTCCGTTTTTGCAGGAAGGGATAGAATATCAGTTCCAATATCCTCCCAGAATTTACGTCGTATTTTCTTTAAGCTACTTGCAGGAAGAAAAAGACTGCCCTCAATATTGACATTTATATTACCGGCTTTAATTTTCTTTTCTTTAGTCGATCGAAAACTTTCTTCAATAACACTTGAGGACAGGCTGTGTTTTGATGCATTCTCAATAGTTATTGGGAATGCCCAGAGTTCTTGTTTGCCGAGAAACAAATAGGATATTTTTATTCCCTGTGAGTTTACAACTATTTGAAGATCAATGATTGTGGGATTGATATATTCAGGTAATAATTTAATATTAATTGAAGATTTACCTCCTGTATCCCCTACTTTATATACAAGACTTCCTTTTTGTATCTGCTGGTTAAAGGCTATAAAAATTTTCTCACCTTTTACTGCTTTTGTGATTTTGTCTCTGTTTTTATAGAGAATGGTTATTGTCATCTGAGGGCCTTCATCGCCCGATTTAGGCTGTATGCGAATACGATCCCCTATCTTTAAATCTCTTAAAACTTTTACAGTAATCCCTTTAAAATTGCTTTCTAATATCTCTGCACATAACATACCGGAAATTCCCGGAGACTTAAAATTGATTAGACTTTCCATGCTTTTATTGGTATAAAACCCGCTGGACCACTTTCTGCCCGGACTTCCGGAGAGAATCATTTTAGCTTTTCCAAGCACTTCAGTCCCTTCATCAAGAACCATTCGGTATGCGGTGACAGCCCTGCTCACATAATCAGCTTTTTTAAGACGTCCTTCAATTTTTATGGAAACAATACCCGTATTAATAAGCTGAGGTAGAATATCCAGAGTATAGAGATCATCTGGAGAAAAGAAAAATCCATTTTTTCCATCCTTACTATAGTATCTCCTCCGGCATGGTTGTTTGCATTTGCCTCTGTTACCGCTCCATCCTCCGATAGAAGAGGAAAAAAGGCAGTTTCCCGACAGAGAACTGCAGAGAGCTCCATGGGCAAAGATTTCTACTTCCAGATTTGAGTTCTGTACAATATTTTCCAGCTCCTGAATTGTAACCTGCCGTTCAAGAATAACTCTGCTGATACCCATGGAAGAAGCTGCTTCAATTCCGGCACTATTATGAATTCCCATCTGTGTAGAACCATGAATCGTCATTTTTGGGAAAAACTGATTAATCATATAAGCAATACCCAGATCCTGAACAATAATTGCATCAATTCCAATTTTTGATACTGATTCAAGATATTTAAAAATTTCTTCCAGTTCTGCTTCCTTTACAAGAGTATTAAGTGCCAGGTATACTTTTTTACCATGATTTTTAGCATAAGCTGAGATCTTTGACATCTCGGAGAGGGTGAAATTATTAGATTTATCTCTTGCACTGAATTTGGGAAGACCTGCATATATTGCATCTGCTCCATTTTTAAATGCTGCAAGTGCGCATTCCACATCTCCTGCGGGTGCAAGTAATTCAGGTACATTATTCATATATTATTCTTCCACATCGTATTGTTTAAATAGATTTAGAATATATTTCTGCTGCCCCTCAAAGACCAGGCGTATTCCCCTTTTTTTTAATTGAGTATATAGATTTAAAAAACCTGCAATACTCTCTTTATCAATCTGCTTTACCTTGGAAAGATCAATAGTAATTACATTGGTTTTTCTACTTATTTCCACGCGAATTACCTGTTTAAAGAACTGTAGATTACTTATTGTTACTGTTCCTTTAAGAATAAATTTCCCTGGATTTCCAGAGTCCATTATCATACAAAACGGGGTAGGCCATTTCCCTGTTTTTTCTTTTTCCTTTTTTTTCTGCATAATCTGATCCAGCATCTCATTTGTATCTCTAAGACGCTGAACAAGTCCCTGTATAAGTTCCATAAACCAACCAGGAACATTGTATATATTGTTATAGAATTCTCTAATGTCAATAACATATACTGCACCTGGTTTTTCTGCTATTACGTCGGCAGATCTTGCACCTTCTTTTATTAATGACATCTCCCCTATAACATCACCTGTTTCTGCTTCTGCAAGGGGGATAGAACCGCCTTTTGATTTGCGTGTAATAGAAAATAATCCCGTTTTTACCACATACATGGTATTTTCAATCATACCTTGCTTAATTAGTATTTCGCCCTTTTCCACATGTTTAACAGGTATGGTAGTTGTTGTAATTATATCCTGAATTCCTTTAATGGAAAGAACCTTGTCACGAATAAGCTGAATGTTTTCAATCTTAAGATTGTTCTCAGCAACATCCGTTGTTTTTGTAAGATCATAGAGATAGCTTATACCTGCCTGATCAATATCTATCACATCAGAAAAATCAAGAATCAGGGGTTTCTCATTTTTTATTTTTAATTCTCTTATTTTAGATTTAAGTGCATCTATAGAAGATTCTGAAAGATTCCCTTTGAGATATAATCTTCCCGGACGTATCTCAATATTATATTCCATAGAAAGAGTATCTACAGCCTGTATTCCTGCCTTCCATGGTATTTCAGAATTTGATTCTCTAACAATATAATTACCTAATAAATCAGTTGTTTGTCTAATACGTCTTACTAATACTTTAGCAATACTGACAGCCCAGTTTGAAAGGCCAAGTTTATTGTTTTTTAAAATTTCGGGGTTTATTACGCTAGCCATAACATCCCTTTCGGCTATAATTGTTGCGGATCTTGGTACCCCTGTCAGAAAGCTCATCTCTCCAATATAATTACCCTTACCCAGTTCTGTAAGGGTTATCATCTGATCATTTTTATAAATGACAACTCTTACTGATCCTGTCCTTATTATATACATCTCCCTGGATGTATCTCCATATTTAAATAGAGTATCACCTTTGCTGAAACGTACTAATTTATCTCTGCTCATTTTAGCCCCTTTTTTATGGTAAGAAAGGCATGTTTGTTTTCTATATATATATCAACAAGATCGGGATCAAAATGTTTTCCCCTTTCGGATATTAGAATTTTATCTATTTTATCTTCGGGGAAAATATCTTTATACACGCGTTTTGTCCCAAGGGCATCATATACATCGGCCAGGGCAACTATTCTTGCTTCGAGTGGAATTTCAGTTCCCTTTAACCCTTCAATATAACCGGAACCGTCCCACTTCTCATGATGATATTTTGCAATATTTGCGGCCATTGCGGGTATTCCGGGAGCTGACAGCATCTTTGCTCCAAAAACGACATGTTCTTTCATTTCATTCATCTCAGTCTGAGAAAATCTACCTGGGGTTTTAAGAAGGCTGTCAGGAATACCTACCTTCCCTACATCATGAAGGGATGCATAGAGACGTATTTTTTTTATAAAATCATAATTATCTGAAATTTTCTCTGCAATAAATCCAGCATAGGCACTTACCCTTTTTATGTGATTACCTGTATCTGTATCGTTAAAGATATTGGCACTTTCAAGTGCTGTAATCAGGGCAGAAGATATGTCATCGACCATTCTGGTTTTAGCATTCACCTCATCCAGTAATAGTAGTCTTTTTGATTCCAGCAGTTGATTCTTTCCTTTAAGATCATCCTGATACTTTTTAATCTGAACCTGTACATTTACCCTGGCCAATAATTCTTTATGATTGAAAGGCTTGGTTATGTAGTCAATTCCGCCACTGGTAAAAGCTTTTGTTACTGATTCCTGTTCAGTATTGGCAGTTATAAATATTATAGGAATTGAATTATTTTCTTCATTCTCTTTTAATTTATCTGCAACCTCATACCCATCCATTCCTGGCATCATAATATCCAGGAGAATTAGATCAGGGCTATCCTCTTCTATTGATTCAAGAGCGGAGGAGCCATTATGGGCAAGTGTAAGATTGTAATTGGAGTTTTTACTTAGAACTGTTGCAAGAACACGTCTGTTCTCATTATTATCATCAACAATTAGAATATTAAATTTTGTTTCTGAAAACATCTTATTTTAGCTCCTTTAGATCCTGTATAATCGCAGTTAATCCCTTGCTGTCAAATAGTTTTGCAGAATTGTTGAGTTTTTCAATAATAGTTTTAATATTAGTATTGGAATTTAAAACTTCTAATTTAGCAGCAATATTTTTGACTCTTCCTGGGTTGAATATCTTAACTTCCCTTTCCAATAGTTCTATTATTTCAGAAAAATCAAAATCAATCAATTGGGATATAATCTCAGGGGTTTTGGTGATTTTTTGAATTTGGTGTTCTATTTTTTTTATGAATATATCCTTGGAAATTGGTTTGGAAATATAGTCATCACAACCACTGTCAAGATATTTCTGTGCATCTCCCTGCATTGCATTTGCTGTAACTGCAATTACATATAGATCCCGATATCTTTCATTACTTCTAATCTTTTTAATAGTTTCGAGTCCGTCCATCTTTGGCATTTGAATATCAAGAAGAAGGATATCGTACCTTTTTTCGTTAAGTTTTATTAGGGTTTCTATACCGTCTTCTGCGAAATCTGAGTTAATATAGATAGAGGACAGCATAGCTCCAATCAACTGTCTATTAATTGGACTATCATCTGCAGTTAGTATATTTACATCAATGCTGTCTCCATCCATTGGAAGAAGCTCCGAAGCACGCTCCTGTGTATATTCCTGGGGAATAGTATTTATAATTTTCTCCAGATCATTATAATATTTTTTTATCTTAATAAAATCAGGTTTATTATCTTTTGCTAAAAAATTTATCTCCTTTAAAACTTCAAAAACTTCAGTCATACCCATATTCCCTGTACTGCCCATAATTTCATGGGAGACAGCAAGTAATTTATCTTTATTTTTATTAATAATTTCTGTTTCCAATCGTTTTAAGTGTCTCGGCAGGGAGATAATTGCGTCTTTGACGATAGAAAGTAAAATTTCATCTCCTTTGGTTTTATCAAACCACCCCTCTACCATAGATTTCGATTCTGAAAATTCAGTTAGTCCGTAGTTGACACTACTGTCTGTCTTATTATCTATCTGAGTATTTCCCAGGGGGATAATTATGGTAAACATTGATCCTTTGCCAGGTGTACTTTCAACCAGGACTGTTCCACCCATTAATTCTGTCATCTTACGGGAAATAGCAAGACCAAGTCCTGTACCTTCGTATTTTCTGTCCATTGAAGCGTCACTCTGCTTAAATGGTGAGAAAATATCCTCAAGTTTTTCTTCGGCAATTCCTATGCCCGTATCTGATACACTAATTATAAGACTGATACCTGTCCAATCAACATTTACCAATATTTCTCCTGCATCGGTAAATTTAACAGCATTTCCAATTATGTTTATAAGAACCTGCCGTATTCTATTTTCATCACCAAAGACAAGTGTTGGTATGGTTTCAGATATTATAATTCGGAAGTTAAGATTTTTTGATTTTAACTGGATTTCAAAAAGATCCTCAATACCTGAAAAAAAGAGAGGTAGGTTTATCCTGACTGAATACAGTTCAACCTGATTTGCTTCAATTTTTGAAAAATCGAGTATATCGTTTATAAGAGAGAGTAGATTTTCACCGGAATTTAAAATAATATTAAGTTTTTCTCTATCTTTTTCATCCATCTTATTTTCAAGAAGTAATCTTGTAAATCCAAGTATTGCATTCATCGGTGTTCTTATCTCGTGGGACATATTC
>JAJRQE010000298.1 GCA_024280415.1 Spirochaetota bacterium
AGTACCCTGAGCCTGTATTTCTTAAGTAATAGTTACAGAAGAACTTCCATGTATCTCTGCAGAACTGAAATAATCTTCAGTGTTTTATCATATTTATACAGCTTGTTTGGGGTATAATCCGGGAGAATAACCTTTATTACTGATGTGACAAAGTGTATGCAATTAAGGATCAATGTCAACGTTTTGTCACATGTTTATAGACTGTTTTTCAGACCATAAATCAAACTTCCATCTTGACAAGCGTGTCGCAATATGCGACATTAGAATCCGGGAGTAGTTTTGAGAATCATTGCAAAGAAAACCTTAGTGGATTATGGAACAATATATGCTGATTCCCGTGCTTCCGTATTAGACTGGTATTTACTGATGAAGCGTTGTTCTGCAGCAAATCTTGCTGAACTGCGACAGACTTTCCCGACAGCTGATCTGGTGGGGCAGGGTAACAAACAGACATGCTTTAATATTAAAGGCAATCACTACCGCCTTATTGTTCAGATAATATACAAGGCACAGATTGTATATATAAATGAGTTCTTAACCCATGCTGACTATACTAAGAAATATTGTGGAGGGAGATAATGACTTTAACAAAAGAAGTAGTCGAGTTTGCAAATGCTCTGCATATTCAGGATGATATTCATCTTCAGAAAATAATTGAAGAATCCCGTGAGATTGCCGAGAGAGTGGAAGCCGGTGATGATTCCCTTCATTCCGTACTGGATATTCTTATAGGTGCAATTGAAGCGTATGAAGATGACAACTTTAAGTTTCCGGCAGTATCTCCTGAAGAGATGATGAGATGGCTCATGGAAAAGAATAACCATAAGCAAACTGATATGACAGATGTTGCTTCCAGAACAGTAATCAATGAAATCCTTAACGGTAAGAGAAAACTGAACCGCTCACACATTGAACGACTTTGTGTAAAATACTCTGTTGATGCAAATTGGTTTTACCCATAAAGTTCATATATTCTCTTTCCCCTTATGACCAACCACAGCCTGAATCTTTGGAACAGATATTTTCTTTAATAGCAGAATAGGAATTTACTAACAATATAAACCGATTTGTTAAAATAGGAAGATAGCTGAAAAAGGCATATTCCGTTGAGTATGGTTGAATGTCGTTATTTGCATGGTAAATTGGCTACAAAACTGGCTACAGAAAATTGGCGAAATAAAAACGGTATGGTGGACGTTTTATTGCTACCAGCCAAAGTTTCCCCCTACTGAAATTATCCAGTCCACCCCTTTCCGGGTTTCCATGTATTTGGCGTATTGGTATTATTTATCCAGAATACTCTTGTGAAATCCTGAATGCGTTTGATTACTGTAGAAAACTGCAGATTAGTATGTTCATTTCGTAATTTACCAACGAATGCTTTCCATTGCTGTTTCTTTATTACATTTTCATAGACATGTTCAGAAAGGACTACAGGCATTTCATTTGGGATGGGTGTACCCCTGCGATTAAATGTATTTTCTATTGAGGTTTTTACTACTGAATAATCCAGATTGCTGGAATAGGATATTATATACAAATCATAGAAGTCTTTCATTCGGCTTGTTAGAAGACTAAGGGCAATTATGGCTTAAGTTTCTCAGCAATCACTGTTTCAATAGGATAGGAGATGATATTTGGTGAATTAAATCCCAGGAGAGATGGGCAGTTACGTGAAATCGGTGCCGGATATACTGAATCTCCGATTCCTATATCTATCTGTAAAATAATTCTTGCTTTTCCAATTAACGCACTGATTTTAGCGTGTTGTCCCTGGTAAGTATTCTGTTCTTGGATATCCTGTAATATGATTGAATCTATATCAAACCTGACTCCATCTTCTAAATATGGGATCTCACAGATGCTTTTCAATGCTTCATGAATTAACCCTGAATCAGTTTCCCCTGTTTTTAGGAAATCAATATCCTTGGTAGTTCTATACGTTTGATCCTTGAGGGTTATTGTTAAAAGGTATGCTCCTTTAAGTACAAAGGTGTTTCGATATTCTGACTGTCCTAATCGATAGAGAAACCTTTCTGCAACATATCGAATAAGAAGGGATTGATATTCTTCCTTATGAGTCCTGCTGTGATTGAGAAGACGTGCAAGAACTGATGCTGCATAATTTTTCTGTTTATCGTTCATACAAGACTCTCCATATATGGAGTTATAATACCTTGAACTCTGCAGATCCCCGCATAATGGAGCAGTTCATCTACTGTGGTACGTTTATTCTGGAGGACATCTTTAAGGGCTTCCACAGCGATCTCCAGTCCTATCTTATTTCGATACTTGAAGCAGTCTGCTATTGTCTTCGGGATGTTGTAAATCATGATTTCATCACTTTCTATCTGATGACTTTCAATTCCGTCTGTAAATGATATTCCGGAGAAACTAATAAGGCGCACAGGTGAGTCTTTAATCTGGGGAGGACGACTCCCTCTTGGAATCGCCATCCACACTTCGGAAGGATTCTGAGTTCCAATTTCATGATACGATAGAGCACTTAGGAGGCAAACAACTCCTTTGCTCACAAGCTTCCGGGCTTCTATCAGGGAGTATCTTTCATTAGGAATATATTCAGGTGATGAGTAGAGTCCTCTGGCTACTTTGATTATATCTCCAGTATCAACCATTCGGCGAATTGTTTCACGGTGTACACCGGCACTGGTAAGTTCTTCTGTCTTCACCAGAGCTTTTTGAGAGAGAATACTGATAGCAATTATTCTTTGAGTATCCATGTGATTAAGTGTATACAATTAAAGATTAATGTCAACGTTTAGTCACAGTTTTAGAAACTGTTTATTGAAATATTTTGTATCCGGAAAGCACAGTCGAGCAGAATGGAAACTTAGCATTCGGTTCGTATTTGCATTCTGCATTTACATTCCCTCTCATTTTAAAATGAAGAAAAAATTGCTTTATCAAACCCAGATATGGTATACAATAAACAGGTCAAAAAACTTTGAGTTGCAGGAAAATCCTGCATCTCATTTAATAATTGTCCGGATATTGGAGAAACATCAAATGGCACAATCAACAAACAATCAGGCAGCCTACATCTGGTCCTTAGCCGATCTACTACGTGGAGACTTCAAACAAAGCCAATACACGGCCGCATTATTCTTCCTTTTACACTCCTGCGCCGCCTTGAAGGAGTCCTTGAAGAGACTAAAGAAGCGGTTCTTACAGAGCATAAAAATATAAAAAAGATGAAGCTGCCGGAAGAAGCAGAAGAAAAACTGTTAATTCGGGCTACCGGAGGTCTATCATTCTTTAACATATCAAAGATGGATCTATCCAAACTGGGTGAATCCGGAATAAAGGATAACCTTGAATCCAATATCCAGGGCTTTTCCAAAGATGCCAGAGAGATATTTGAATACTTCAACTTTACAGAGTTTATCGGGCAGCTTAATGATGCCAATCTTTTATACAAAGTTGTTCAGAATGTTAGACAGACAGATCTAAGTCCAAAGGCAATTACCAACCATGAAATGGGCTGGTTTTTGAAGAGCTTATCCGTCGTTTTGCAGAGGGTTCCAATGAAACTGCTGGAGAGCACTTTACTCCCAGGGATATTGTGCGCCTGACAACTTCTCTTGTTTTTATGGAAGATGATGATGCCATTATTACCAGATGTTTTGGCAACTTTGAAGTAGTTGATGCCAGGGAGCTGGATAAGCCTGCTGAAGTTAAGAGTAATCGAGGTCGTCAGTCGGGAAATAGCAAAACAACAGCACCCAAAACTTTTGGAAGCAAGATTTTTAATTATTATGAGTTTGGTTACCGGCGGATTACTGTTGAACGACCTTTACAAGAATCCTATCAGTTTAGTGATGAGCGCATCGAAGAACTCCGCTTTGCTTCAAAGCCTCTGGGTGCCGTCATGAAATGGATCTATTCTGAATATGGTCAGAACTGGTCTGAAGATTCTTATGGACAACTTTTAGAAAATGAAGAGGATATCCGAAAGCATATAAAAACCAATTTTAGTACTTTAAAAGAGAAGCAGATTAAAGATCTTTTTGATAGAAAAACATGGACCAGTCAGAGAAATATTATGTTGAAAGCGGGGGAGCTTCAACAGGTTCTTGGGTCTGATCAGTTTGACGACATGAATGACTATGATGATGTTCTTAAATCTACTGGAATTAAGCTGGAAGCTAAAGAGAAAAAACTTATTACCTCGGCTGTCAGCTGGAAAAATCCAGATGCTGAGAAGGTTATTAAGAAGATTCACAAGGGGAAGGCAAATCCTGTTTATGGTCTATTTGAGGTTGATGGTCAGGTTGTGGAGTATAAGAGTGATGGTGATCTGCGTGATAATGAGAATATATCCCTTGATCCATCAAAACAGGTGAATGAAACAAACAAACAAACAAACAAATGAAGCCTACTTTGCCAAAGAGGTATTACCCCACGTACCGGAAGCATGGATAGATGGTAGTAAGAAAGATGCGAAAGATCATGAGATTGGTATTGTGGGATATGAAATTCCCTTTAATCGACATTTTTATGTCTATCAGCCTCCGAGAGATCTGGCTGAGATTGATGCTGAACTGGATCTGGTTAGTGCAGAGATTATGGAGATGCTCAGAGAGGTTCATTCATGATTGAGGGGAAGTATAAGGCTTATCCTGAATATAAGGATTCTCACGTTGAATGGTTGGGAGAGGTCCCGGAACATTGGGGTATTACATCCCTTAAGCATTTAGTATCGATCCCAATAATAGATGGTACACATGAGTCTCCAATCAAACATGATATGGGAATCCCTTTTGTTTTTGCAGAAGCAATATCTAAAGGATTCATTAATTTTGATAAAATGTGGGGATATATTTCTGAAGAAGAACAAAAGCTATTTTCTAAAAGATACTTACCAAAAAGAAATGATATTTTAATGGTTAAATTAGGAGCTACAACAGGAGTTGTTGCTATAGTTGAGACTGATGAAGAATTTAACATATGGGTTCCTCTCGCAGCAATACGAGTAAATCATAAAATTTTAGCAAAATATGTATATTACGTTTTAAAATCACATAATATTCAAGATGCAATTCAGATGTCTTGGACATATGGGACTCAGCAAACATTAGGTTTAAGAACTTTGGAAAATCTAAGTTTTCCTATTCCACCAAAGGATGTTCAAAAGAGTATTGTTAATTACATTGAAAGTATTGCCCCTATTCTTGAAATTTCAATTCAAAAAAGTGAAAAATCTATTTTATTACTCCAAGAACGTCGAACAGCCCTAATATCAGCAGCTGTAACAGGAAAAATAGATGTACGGGACTGGAAGAAGCCAGGAGATATTGTTTGAGTTTACTTTACCCAAGCTCTAATATAAAGAAATTAAGGATTTTGAATCCATTAAAACCTTAAAAATAGAAACTTAAAGCTATATATTGACAAATATGACAAAAAACTACTTTAAATACTTACCAACTGGTGTTTTTAAGCCTATAATTTTATACATAAATAAGATACTAAGGATTGTTTTATGTTATTAGCCTATGGTGCAAGCAACTTTACCTGTTTTAAAGAAGGAATAGAAGTTTCTTTCCGTTTAGGAAAAGGATGCCCTGTTGAAATATCAAAAGGGAAGAATTATTCAAACATTCTTTGTGTAAAAGGAGCCAATGGTTCAGGGAAATCAAATGCTCTTAATGTTCTTGATTTCCTGAATAAGTTTTGCTGCAATTCATTCTCTACAAAACCTGAAGAGAAAATCGAATATAGAACATTTTTTAATAACAGCGCTCCGTCCTTCTTTTATGCAGAGTTCTCCATAGAGAAAATTGAATACCGATATAATTTGGAACTTAAAGCTGGGAAGATTATTAGTGAAATTATTTCAAGAAAAGATAAGAGAATGACTGAGGTTATTATTAGAAAAGAGAATAAAATTGTAAGCAGGAATAATGATTTTAAAGAGCTGGATACCATTAAATTAAGAAGTAATGCTTCAATTATAAGTACAGCACATCAGTATGAATTGGAATCCATTGAGGATATTTATCAATTTTTTGCTGCAATTGTTACAAATGAAGATTCTGTTGGAGCTTCAGCACTGATAAGTAATTTTAGTGATGTGGCAAGACTTTATTCTGAAAATAATAAACACTTTACTTTTACAAAAGAAATTATTGTTCTCAGCCCAAGCATAATGCCAAACCCTACCTGGCTAGATGGCCAAACCTCGCCAGATATGGTATGAAAAAATCGCCTGAAATAGTTTCCAGGCGATAATCTTTGAAACCCATATTTTAAAAATAACTTTCCAGTAAAAATCCTACTGAGTGGGATCTTCGATCAGAATATTAGACGAATCAATAATATTTTGAGATTTTATAGCCGCACTCAGGACGGAACGGTAACAGACTGAATTGATCTTTCTGGGGATACCCTCAGTACACAAGTGAATCTTATTTTTCGCATCATCAGA
>JAJRQE010000299.1 GCA_024280415.1 Spirochaetota bacterium
GTTGAAAATGTTAATAAAAAAATACTCTTGGATCTAACACCTAAACTTAATTTGGTAATTTCAAGTTATAATAATCTTTTAGCTGTCGAAACACCAGATGAAATAACTAAAGATATATTGGTAAGAGATTACGAGGAGTACCAGAATGTTTTTACAATTCTTAAGGATGGTTTTGACTTTATAAAATATGTGGAAGAACCTTATATTTTTCAGGCTCAATTTACTATTGAAAAATTTGAAAGAAGTTATAAAAAAACAGCTGTTATAGTCCTTTTTGCAGTTTTCTTTCTTTCTATTTTTCTGGCCTTTATCCTTCAGTTTTTGGAGCAGATTAAGTCTAATGATGAGTCCATGGCTAAAATTAGAGAAGCCTTGAAAAAATAATGTTATTTATATTTGCCCTTAGAAATGTACTTCGTAACCTGCGTCGCCTTGCTCCTATGATGCTGATTCTTGTTAGTGTATTTGCAGTACTGGTAATTGGTAATGCTGTGCTTAATACAACCATAAATGCTCTTTATTCGGTATATGCCGAAAACATAACGGGAGATCTTACTGTCAGTTCTAAGGATAAAAATAATTTTACAGTCTTTGGATCGGATCAGCTTTTAGTGGGTCAGTACCTTATTCCTCCTACTTTGGTA
Organism: Spirochaetota bacterium; assembly: GCA_024280415.1. GTDB lineage: Bacteria > Spirochaetota > Spirochaetia > B11-G9 > B11-G9 > JAJRQE01. The sequence continues at coordinate 645 of JAJRQE010000299.1, forward strand.
GATTTTTCGGGGTTACTTTCCAGGGTAGAATCATTACCCCCTGTACGTTCTGCTGCCGGGTTAATCTCCTCTGCCGCCAGGGTTGAAATTGGCGGGGTAAAGGTGAATTCCCTTGTTTTTGGTGTAGATTTTAATGCTTACCAGCAACTTGTTCCTAATCTTAAATTAGAAGCAGGACGCTTCCCTAAGACCGGTGAGCCTGGAATAGTAGTTCAGCTCTATGGATGGAAAGATGCCGAAAAATTAATAGGGAAAAATGTTCTTTTAGCCGCTGGGTTAGGTCGCAGCTTTACCCTTAGGGAAGTGCCTCTTAGGGGTATAATTAGTTATCCTGCAAGCGATAAAATTCTTAATACAGTAGTACTGGTCGATGCAGGAACAGCCCGGGCTCTGAACGGTTATCTTGATAATTCCGGGGATAATTCTTCTATTTCCGAGGAGGAGCAGACTGTCTTTGAATCTGACTTTGATTCTCTTTTTTCTTTTAATTTGGATGGCGGCAAAGAAGAGAGTAGGTCTTCGGGTATAGACCCTATGGCTCTTTTCGGCAGTGATTCCGGTGATACATTCTCTGAATTAGAAGCAGATAAAGTTATTATATCTGCCAATAATCAAAATACTAAGTCTGATGCCTGGAATTTTCTTCTTGTCTCTTTAAATAAGCGTGGTGACATAGATGCAGTTAGCAGAACTCTGACTAATGCAGGTTTTAACGAAGAGAGTGGTTATTTAATTCGTGACTGGAGTGCCAGTGTTGGTGGAACTGCCCGGTTAGCCTGGTTTCTACAGCTTATGTTTAATATTGGGCTGCTCTTTGTCTCTTTCGGGGCAGTAATTATTGTTACAAATGCACTTCTTCTTTCTGTTCTTGAACGTACCGGTGAAATAGGAAGCCTTAGGGCAATGGGTGCCACCCGGATAAGAGTTTCTGTAATGATATTTATAGAAACTCTCCTTGTTGTTTTCGGCAGTGCACTAATTGGGATTTTACTTGGGAGTTTTGGTATTGAATGGTTAAATACAAAAGGAATAGTTATTGATAATCCATATATTAAAATACTTTTTGGTGGAAAACCAGTGAGGGGTGAAATTACAGTACAAAGTATTACCCTCCATCTTACTGCTGCATTTCTCCTTACTGTCGTGTCTATGCTCTATCCCCTCAAACGGGCTCTTGGGATTAGTCCTGTGGAGGCAATGGCTGAATGATATATTTAATTTTTACTGCCATGCGCAATTTTTTCAGGAATAAAAAGCGTTACAGGGTTCTTCTAATGGCTCTTGTAGTAATTACAGCTGTACTTACTATTGTTCTAGGGGTAGTCCTTGGAATGCGTACAGCACTGTATGAAAAAGCAAGCCGCTATTTTGCAGGTAACATTGTAGTTATGGGTTACAGCGGTAAGAGTTTTTCTTTAATAGAGAACCCGGAAGAGGTTGTACAATCTATCCTCCATCTGGAAACCCGTGGTATCCCTGTTCTGGGATTCTCCCGGCGAAGTACCTACTATGACTTTAATAACATTGAACTTTTTTTTTCCGGTTACTACATAAAGCAGCGCCGTATGGTAGGTGTAGAGTGGGATCTGGAACGACCTTTTTTAAATGGGTTTAATTTTATTGAAGGGTCTGTCCCGTTAGCTGGAGATGAGAATTCTGTACTTATATCATCTACCACTGCAGATCAGCTTCAGATTGCGGTAGGAGATGAACTTATTGTTTCAATACGCAGCGACCGCGGTCGTACCAATACTGCCGGGCTTATTGTTAGGGGAGTTTTCTCAGAATCATCCTTCTTCGGATATCAGACTTATGTGCATCGATATACCCTTAACCGTCTGCGGGAAGCTCCACTAGACAGGGTTAACGAGATTGGAGTTTATCTTCGTAATCCTTTAAGTATTGAGGCAGAAGCAGCAATGCAGCTGACCCTGGAACTGGAAAAGGTTCTGCCTGTTTTTAGTGTTATGGAGACCCGGAAAGAGTATGCAGAGCAGGCTCGTAAAAAGCGGGATAACCTTGAGTACGGTGTTGTCAGCGTAAGTGCCCAGCTTGAAGAGATAAGAGATCTTATACAGGCCATAACAATAATTACCGGTGTAGTAATTATTATTTTTTTAGGTATTGTAATGGTTGGGGTGGGTAATACTTTTACAATGATAGTGTGGGAACGTACCCGGGAAATAGGTACTCTCCGTGCTCTGGGAATGCAGCGTATCCGAATAATATTCTCTTTTCTTATAGAATCTGTGTTTTTAGGTTTTACAGGGGTTATATTAGGAATGCTTCTGGGTATAGGAGTCCTGGAGATTATTCGAAATTTTGCCAGCTTTCCACCCAATATGGTAAGTACACTTTTTCTGACTCAGGGTCGGTTGTATTGGCTTTTGCCTCCCCGGGGGATATTATTAATAATTGCACTGGTAGCAGGAGCAAGTATATTGGGCAGCCTTCAGGCTTCCCTGCGAGCTGGTCGTTTAAGTCCTGTAGAAGCACTCAGACGGGGAAAGTAGTATAAGTGCTGGTATACAGGAAAAATGGCTATTTTAAAATGGAGATAAAAATGAAACTAAACTTAAATATATTTACCCTCTTTACTGCTGTCCTTCTTTTATTATCGCCTATGATGTTCAGTAATGACTTCAGCCCGGAAGAGAGTCACCGTATTTTATTTCAAGTGGATAAACTTGTAAGTTATGAAGGGATGGATTTTTCCGGGGAGTACACTATTACCGATTTTCGTCCGGGACAGGGGACAAGCAGGACTAAAACAACCATGTTCAGGCGGGATAGTGAAGACACCTTTACAATAATTATTATGGAACCGATTAGTGATAAAGGTAAGGGTTATTTGCGAAGGGAAGACAAAATGTGGCTTTATGACCCCGTACCCCGGAGGTTTACTGTCATAAGTGCACGGGACAGGTTTCAAAGCAGTAATGTTCGTAACTCAGATTTTACAAAATCCACTTTGGCAGAAGACTACCGTATTGTTGGTCATACCATGGGGCAGCTGGGAAGCTA
>JAJRQE010000300.1 GCA_024280415.1 Spirochaetota bacterium
CAAGAGCTGCATTTAGTTCCAAAAAAGAGTACTGGAACTGTATAAGGTCGATGTTCAGATTATTTATAATATCGGATTGGCAACATTTACTACTCAGAATTAATTCTCCTCCACAGGAATTTGTGTAGAAGCAGAGAAATTAAATCTCAATTCCCTTTTTAAGGGTGAATAGTGTATTCAGATCCACAAAAACCCAGAGAATAAGACCTAATAAATAAAAAAGTTCAGATTATCTCAGATTGCCTGCTCCTAAGACGCATCTTTCATTGAGAAGAAATATCTTAGTGCCGTTTTCTGTGAGTTTTTTTATTGCGACCGGGAATTGCTGTTTAAGTGTTCAAGTGTCGGTAAAACAATCAATTTCAAGGCTTCATTATTCAATTTTATCTACTACCTTGGTATCCCTACCTTGCAATGGGCTCCAGAAGGATAGCAAAAAAAATAGCAATTTTCAATATTTCTTATATAGCAAATCATAAGGTATAAAATTTCATTCTTCTTAATTAGACTCTCGGCACCCCCGGCTTCCCCAGCTCCTCAAGAAACTCATTATGCCTTTCCACAGCATCAACAATCTTCTTCTCCAGATCCACCAGTTCTTTGTTAACCTCATCAAGATCTATTTCTTTTTCCGGTAATGCAGTACTGATATATCTCGATATATTCAGGTTGTAGTCATTCTTCTCAATTTCTTCCATCGGCACACGGCGGGAATAGCGGTCTTCTTCTTTACGAAACTGATAGGTATCTACAATTTTATCAATATTCTCCGGCAAAAGCTGGTTTTGTCGTTTACCCTTCTCAAAATATTCACTGGCATTGATAAACAGAACATCATCGGGCTTCTTACACTTCTTCAACACCAGAATAGAGACAGGAATACCCGTTGAGAAAAAAAGATTTGCAGGCAATCCTATTACCGTATCTATATTACCGTCTTTAAGTAACTTGGTACGGATCTTAGCCTCGGCACCGCCGCGGAATAGTACGCCGTGGGGCAGGATAATTGCCATGGTGCCTTCCTGGGCCAGGAAATGGAAACCATGAAGAAGAAAAGAGAAATCAGCAGCAGACTTGGGTGCAAGTCCGTAACTCTTAAACCTGAAATCTTCTTTTAGGGCATCTGTTGGAGTCCAGCGGAAACTAAAGGGGGGATTGGCCACAACCGCATCAAAGGTAATCTTTTTTGAAGGGTTCTCTTCTGCAAGCATATCCCAGTCATTAAGAAGTGAATCACCGTGGTGTATCTCAAACTCCGAATCTTTTACACCGTGGAGGAGCATATTCATCCGTGCCAGGTTGTAGGTGGTAATGTTCAGCTCCTGCCCATAAATTTTACCAATACCGTCCTTTCCCAATTGATGACGGACATTTAAAAGCAGAGATCCGGAACCACAGGCAAAGTCAAAAACCTTATTCAGTTTCTTCTTCTTTCCGGTTTTAGGCTCCTGGCCGTCAAGGGTTACTATCCTGGATAAAATAGTAGATATCTGCTGAGGGGTGTAAAACTCTCCGGCTTTTTTTCCGGAGCCTGCTGCAAACTGCCCTATAAGATACTCATAGGCATCACCAAGTACATCACTGTCAGTTGAGAATTGAGCAATACCTTCGGCTATTTTTGTAATAATGGTACAGAGCTTTTTATTCCTGGTTTCGTAGTCTTTCCCGAGTTTTTCAGAATCGAGATTTATCTCAGAGAACAGTCCGTTAAAAGTGCTGGAGAATGATTCATTTTCAATATATTTAAAGCCCTTCTGCAGGGTGCTTAGTAATTCACTTTTCTGTGTCCGTGCAAGCTCTGCAATGCTGTTCCACATAAATTCGGGTTTTATTACATAGTGCATCTTCCGGCGCATCTGTTTTTCAAAAGCGGGAATATCCTCACTGTTTTCTTCATACCAGACAGATAGAGGTATACGCCTTTCATCCGCTGCTATTTCTCTATAATCCCGGCCCAGCTCCCTTTTAGCTGTTTTTTCGTAGTTGTCAGACAGGTAGCGTAAAAAGAGAAATGAGAGCATGTAATCCCGGAAGTCATCGGCGTTCATGGCTCCGCGCAGGTCATTGGCTATATTCCAAAGGGTTTTACCCAGTTGTTGTTGATCTTCTTTTGTCATAATCTATTTCCTTATATCGTAGATTCCTCAATCTCTTCTGGAAAAAGTTCAGGATTAAATTTATAGTCAGTCATAAAATTTCTTAATATCATTCGAAAATACTTCTTGTTTTCAGGAAGCATTTTAACTGGCTCAAAAAGTGAATAGTTTCCGTGACTTAATAAATTAATTATTCGTGTGTGAATTATACCGTCAAAGTCGTCTTTATCTTTTTTTATACAGTCAGAAAAATTGTTAAAGCCGTGGAAGGTTGCAGTCTTTTCAAGAAGACTCCGCAGTATGGTAAAGTGGTAGGTATAAATTTCACCAGTTTCTACAATCTTGTTAAGTTCTTTTAACATGGCAATATGATAGAAACGGGGAGTATCTCTTGTATCCCGTAATGTATATTCGCTGATGCTCTTATTTAAATCTAAAAAATATTTAACAGCATTTCTTAGTTCATTATATATCACGTTAAAAAACAAAGTATGATGTGAAGATATGATAAAGCTGATATCTCCGTTAGAAGTTTTAAAAAGTTTAGCCAAATGGCCTGCAACGGCAATAGCATTATTGTCATCCAGTGAAGAGATCGGATCATCAATATAGATATATTTAACCCAGTTGTACGCTTCCTGTTTATCAATTGCTAATTGTGCAATGGCAAGAAAAAAACACCATATGAAAATATTTTCTTCGCCTCGTGAAATCTTGATGTGCTCTACTGTCTCAGTTGTGTCACCGCGTATGATTTCACGGGAAAACGTTATTTTCCATTTATCGGTATCAATTCGGAAATCAAAATCAGCATAGCGATATAAAAACGGGCGTATACGGTTATCCATTTCAAGTTCTTTCAAACCAGCAAAAAACCGAGAACTTGAATTAAGTTTTAAAACCCGCTCGCTATCATTTTCAAGGTCATTATCCCAATAAAATAAGTCTTCAGTGAAAGCGTTGAAATAAAGCGTATCTCTTTCATCTCCATTCTTACCGGCATTCTTGAAAGCCATAGAGAGGCGCGTTTTGCCGGTGCCATTGTAAGCATAGAGCAGGATATACTTTTTATCTTTCAAAGTTTCACGGAAATCCGTGACAAGAGCATCTAAGCTGTCGAATGTTCTAATATTATCACTCATTAAATTATCCCCTCAGATGTTGGAAAAAGCTGCTGCAGTAGTCCTTTTTTATGCTCCTTGAGGGTATCGAGCTTTTGGGTGTGCAGGGTTATTACCTCATCAAGGGATGAAAGACAATCGGCGATTTTTTGTTGTTCGGGAAGGGAGGGGAACTTAACTTGAAAATTTTTAAGTGCTTTAGATGATAGTTCTTTAAAAGTATTACCAGAACCAAGATCAGTCAGAAGATTTTTATTGTTAAATAAATAGTAATATAAAAAATCATAACTGGTTGTTTCTTTAGGCACTAAACCTTTACATCCTTGATTTATTGCCATTTCTGTTTTATTGATTTGTAAATGTCCAATAGGTGCTCGAGTGGAAAGTATAACTGAATTAATTGGAAGTAATTCTGATGAACAATTTTTCAACCCTTCTGTGGTTAATTTCCTATTAGTTGATATAATGAAACGGTCTACTTTTCTACCCATTTCTGCAGGAGTAAGCCACTGAATATCACCGTTCCAATAATTTTGATTCAATGTGCTTGGAGTTCCACCTTGAGATATCTTTTCACAAACCTCCCCCAATTTCTTCTCCTCCCAATCCCCGGCATCTTTAAACTCAGGAAAGCGGAGTTTCAGCACGGTTTCGCCCTCCCGGAGAAAGAGCTGCTGCAGTAGTCCTTTTTTATGTTCCTTGAGGGTGTCGAGCTTTTGGCTGTGCAGGGTTATTACTTCATCAAGGGATGAAAGACAATCGGCGATTTTTTGTTGTTCAGAGAGAGAGGGGATATTTATTTCAAGATTTATTAATTGACTTGAATACAGATGGACTACAGAAATACCTTGAGATAATTGTGCAATAGATTTCTTTTTAACACTGTTTAAATAGTAGGATAAAAAAATACCATTCATCTTTGAGCGAATAATATTTAAATCACTGCCCAATGCAATACCACTATTTATTATACAAGATGCTGTGGCAATATCTTCTTGAGTTTCCCCTGATGAAGGAATAATTACATCGTTTGATTTGCTTAATACTAAATTTATTACAGGGATATTAGTATAAGAATATACAATTTCTATTGCTTCATTATAATGAGTATAAAGTTCACCATATCTTATACAAGGTGTTTTTCCATTTTCTGATATATCTGATTTAGAAAGACCCTTCCCTTTTGAAAAATCGGCTACCTCCCCCAATTTCTTCTCCACCCAATCCTCGGCATCTTTAAATTCAGGAAAGCGGAGTTTCGGCACTAATCCGTGTTTATCGGTGTTCATCTGTGGTTTATTATTCATACGCTTTCAATCCCGAAATATCCCGCCCCTCTGCAAGTTTATGAAAAAGAGGTATAAGCTCATCCATTAGGGCAAGTTCTTTTTTACTTCGCTCCTTCCAGCCCAAATCCATAGACTCAAAGAGATCACTTAACAGATCACCATCAAAGATCATTCTATCCATAGTCTTATCTACAAAAGACTTAAGAGCCTCTGAATCAAGGTTGTGGTTTTCTGCTATATGAGCAAGCAGCTTTGCTGATTTCTCGACTTTAAAGGTTTCAAAGCCCTCTTTAATAGCTTTTTCATCAAGGGCAACACCTGCTTTAAGGGAGTTTATATAATCTACTATATCATCACGGTTATTCATAAAATTGGCATTGGAACTGAGCAGAGCGATGAGCTGTTCCCGGGTCATATTCTGCCTGTCGGGTTTTGCTCCCGTATAATCGGCAATCAGTTTCATTATGTAGTCATAATCTATATCCGCAGAGGCAAAAAGAACAAACTCAAAATCCAACTGACCTACAGGATCTTCGGGCTTATCACTTTTACCCTGTTTGGCTTTAAGATCTTTGGCTACATCAAGGTAGGTACTCTTAAAACCGCGCAGATCATCTTCCGGCAGAGTGTCCTCTATTATGGTTTTAGCCTCTTCGTCCAGCTCTGTATATTGGTCAAGCTGAGTCTTCAGTCGCTGAACCTCTTTAAATCGGTTAATAAAGGCCGCCCTGGCTTCATCACCTTTTAAATTAGCCACCTGTTCAGGCCTGCATTCAACACCCTGAGACTGCATAAAGTCATCAAGCTCTTTGACCGCTTCTTTGTATTTTTCAATAACAACAGGAGCCGGATCAACAAGCCAGACCTCTCTGGCCTTTTCCCCCTGTTCACCGGAGAAAAGGGCAATAGCTGTATCCACCGCAGCCTGCTGTCCTCGGAAATCAAGAATATGCCCCCAGGGTTTTGTATCATTAAGAACCCGGTTGGTACGGGAAAATGCCTGAATGAGCCCGTGATATTTAAGATTTTTATCCACATAGAGGGTATTTAAGTATTTGGAATCAAAACCAGTTAAAAGCATATCCACCACTATAACAATATCAATCTTCTGACTATGGGGGTAATCTTTATTGGGATACTGCTGATCTTTAATCCTTTTCTGTACATCCTGATAGTAGAGATCAAAACGGTAAATATCGTGGTTAGTTCCATATTGATTATTATAGTCTTCGATAATGACCTTTAATGCTTTTTTCTTCTCATCCGGTGCCTGGGCGTTGTCGGCCTTTTCCTGAGGCAGATCTTCCTGAAGCTGCAGCACATCCTTATTCCCCTCTGCAGGAGGCGAGAAAACACAGACAATATTAAGAGGGTCGAAATTTTCATCAGCTTTTATTTTTTCTGCCTGAATCTCTTTAAAAAGACGATGGTATTCAATAGCGTTATTTATTGATGCTGTGGCAAGCATTGCATTAAATCTTCGGTGGGAAGTGGCAGTGTCATGCTTCTCTAAAATCTCTTTTACAACCGCTTCCTGTGATACCTCTTTACTATTACCACCCTTTTTATTTTCAGGCTTAAAGTAATCAATATGAAAACCCAGTACGTTTCTATCCTCAATAGCATGGGTAATAGTGTAGGCGTGTAGCTCTTTTTGAAAGATATCTTCGGTTGTCTTGGAAGATGCCACATCCCCCTCAATCTTCTGATAACCGGCATTATCCTCAAAAATGGGAGTTCCAGTAAATCCGAACAGTTGAGCATTGGGAAAAAACTCTTTAATAGCCCTGTTGTTTTCTCCAAATTGGGAGCGGTGGCACTCATCAAAAATAAAAATAATCCGCTTGTCTCTTAATGGCTGCAAACGTTCCTTGTAGTTTCTTTTATAGGTTCCGTCAAGGGCAAGCCCCAGTTTCTGAATAGTTGTAACAATAACCTTGTCTGCATAGTCATCGGAAAGCATCCGCTTTACAAGAGCCTCTGTATTAGTATTCTCTTCAACACAACCTTCCTGAAACTTGTTAAACTCCTCCCTGGTCTGTCTGTCCAGATCTTTACGGTCAACGACAAAGAGACATTTTTCAATATCAGGGTTATCTTTTAGCAGTGTAGAAGCTTTAAAAGATGTAAGGGTTTTCCCGCTTCCAGTTGTATGCCATATATAGCCGTTTCCCCTGTTCTGGTGAATAGACTCAACAATGGTTTGAACCGCATAAATCTGGTACGGCCGCATCATCATCAGCTTTTGTTCACTGGCAACAAGGACCATGTAACGGCTGATTGTTTCACCAAGGGTACATTTTGGCAGGAAATGATCCGTAAAATCGTCCAAATGGGTAATCTTGCTGTTATCTTTTGCAGCAAACTGATAAACAGGCAAAAAGCGTTCATCGGCATCAAAGCTGAAATGCTTATTGTTATTATTTGAAAAATACCGGGTACTGCTTTGATTGCTCACAATAAAAAACTGCATAAAACAAAGAAGCGTATTAGTATAGCCGTTTCCCGGATCATTTTTATACTCAACAATCTGGGACATTGCACGCCTGGGGCTTACCTGAAGGGATTTCAGTTCTATTTGTACAACAGGCACGCCGTTGATAAGCAGAATTACATCGTAGCGGTGATAGCTGTTATTGGTATTTATTTTTAACTGATTAACAACTTCAAAGATGTTCTTGCACCAGTCTTTGATATTAACCAGGGTGTAATGCAATGGTGTCCCATCTTCCCTCTCAAAGCTGTTTGTCTGCCGTAAGATTTTAGAGGCATTATATACATCGGGACTTATAATCTGCTCCAATAAGCGGGTAAATTCGTTGTCTGTAAGGTTAACCCGGTTTAGAGCCTCAAACTTCTGCCTGAAATTTTGCTCAAGGGCATCACGGTCACGAATATCATCACGATAGATATATTTGAGATCTTTCAGCTTTTTTATTAGTCTCTGTTCTATTTGATACTCTTTTGTTGTCATATTTTTCCTATTATTTAATAACCATTTATGAATTATATTATCCTATCATTTTTTACGCAATAATTCTCATCTATCAATACTGGTCAATATAAACCTTAACTTATATCCTGACGAGTCAAAAATAATATAATTTTCAGGAGATCAAGTAAAAGAGAGTTCATTATCTATTATTTTCAATTTTAAGTGCTTCATTTTTTCTTCTTTAGGTTCTGAAAAAGCCTATCTTTTCTATCTTCATTTTTTATATACCTCATACTTTTTGAGAGCATTAAAAAACCGGGCCTTATGGACAATTTAATTAATATCAGAGTTATGATAAATAAATAGATAATATAGAAGAAACTTATACGCCTTAAAATTAGAATATGATCACTAAGCAATTCAACTTGTTTCAAGATCTCCCCAATAAAAATATATATTGTTGAAAGTGAAAACACTCCAAGGCTTAAAAATATAGGTCTAAATAGAAATTCCAAATCTTTCCAGTTGGATTCTCTATCATTATGATTATCTGCTGTATATATCTCTTTCAGTTTTTCTGGTGCCATAACACCAGCCCAAATACCAAGAACTCCGAAAAGAATAGATGATATACTCGATAAACTCTGTGCAAGCCCTTTTTGAACACTATAAGGGAACTTTTCACCAAAGAAAAAGGCTATGGTAATAACTATTACAGTTACAATAATCCATTTAACTAACTTCATGGATACAATTTCTCACAATTTTTTCTTTATTTCTCTCTACCTGTGTCATTATATTCTCTAAACTATATACCTCTGCATTATCCATTCCAACGTCAAGTTTTATATCAGTCTTTTGAATCTCATGTCCAAACCAATAGTCATTGTTTCCTATACTGAAACCCACATCTTCATTACCTTCGCGGTTCTCAGTCCAGTTTTCATACATTGCTTCGAATTCTTCTCTACTTGGTGTTCTTGGAAATTCGAATTTCATAGTTATTTGTTCATTAATTTCATTTCGATTTTCACCAGCCAATATATTAATTAACTGTTTTAATAAGGATGTTCTTTCTTCAGATCCAGGTATAATCAAAGTTCTTCCTTTTACTTTCCACACTTTAGCTAAATTTTCACGTATAAACTCAATTGGTCCTCTTTTTGTTAACCCCTTCGTCTTAAAACGAGCCACTAGTTTTTGTTTTTCCTCCCCAATTTCTTCATATCCCGATACTGTTACAATATTCCGAGAATTGTCTTCTACTTGAACCACGTAAGAAGTGAAGCGCTTTATGAATCCTTGCATAAAATGCACAAATGTTTGTTGACCATTATTAGAACGATTAAATCTAATAGTTGCTAATCTATTATTTCTGGGACTAATCCAAAAATATGTAGCAAATCCAGGAATATATCCTTCTGTAAATTCTTGGAATTGAAACTCTAATTGTTCATGTGTAGAATTTGCTGATACTGCTGCTACAGCATTAGCATCTGTTGTAGGAACAGCATTCCACATAGTAATATAATAGTCTCCAGAATCAGATTGGATCATTTTTAATAAATAGGATTTATTAATTGTCGAATTATCAGGTGGATCAAAAGTTGAAGAGTCTTGTATATTAACCTGTTGAGCCCACAAATTGAGTTGACTAAATACATTCTCAGTATTGCTTAATACCGGTTCTATATTCCTTGGTTTGTAATATCCACAACGCTCAATGTTATAGAATTTTATGTTTACTTCTACCATTCCCCTCCCCAAAAAAAAATAATATATTGACAATGAAATCAACAATTATTTTAATAAAACTCAGGCATCTCCCTAGACCAGCCCCTCTTCACAATAAACTCCCAGATCAAATACTCCATTCTTTTAAAATCAGTATCATCAAGATGCCCATAGTGCTTAAACCTACCTACAATAATATCCAGCATCAACAACTCATATCGGGCACGGTAGTTAACAACAAAGAAACTCGGTTGCTGAGTAGCGAAGAATGAGCGTACCGAAGCGTACTTTTATTTTTCATCGCTTTTGTCCAATTTTATCATGGGTTTTCCCGAAAAACTACTATAAAATTATATTAAAAGGTCTCTGTTCCTTTCCTGAACCTCCGGAACATTTGTATTCTTAGTCCTGGAAGTCAGAAGCTTGGATACCGGATGAGCCTGGATATCTTCCCAGGTCGGAACAAGTTTTCCCTTAATATCCTTAATACTCCTGTCCTGATCCATCCATAAATCAAGACTTTCATCATCCAGAATAAAGGGCATTCGTCTTTTTGTATTGTGTATCTCTGCTGCAATCCCTTTTGCTTCTGTTGTAACTACAGATAAAGTTTCAAAAATATCCCTGTTCTCCTTGTTAATCCAGGTATCCCATATCCCTGCCAGAAGAAATGGTTTCTTTCCAGGCATATAGAGGTAGTAAGGTTGCTTTTTCCCGTTAATATCTTTCCATTCAAAATATCCATCAACAACAACAGCGCAACGATTATTATCTGCAGGCCTACGATAGGAAGGTTTTTCACTCAATGTTTCAAACCTGGCGTTTAATGTTTTTATCCGTATCTGTTTGGCCGATACTATATTTTTTATCCAATATGGAATTAGCCCCCACTGGAGAAATTTAAAGTTTTTTGAATCTTCTGCTTTCAACAAGGGCCAGTATGGCAACGAAAATGCAGATTGGAAATATACGGACCTAAGTTCATCACCGTTAATAACCGCATTAAACTGTTTTTCTAGAATTGCCTTTGTCTGGGTAAGAGAAGCATTAAAACACATATTTTAACCTCACTGTTATGTTAAGCAATTTCCCTGAAATTTACCACTCTGCAATCGGAAAATCCTCTATTCTTGTTGTGTAACAGGGAGACAGATACGCTCTTCTCATTGCCCAGTCATCTCTAAACTCACTGCCACAGGGATGTACTGTATGCTGACCCAATTTACTGTTTATCTCATCCACTTTTGCAGACAGATCTACTTTCTTCCTGTTATCGCCATCAAAGAAATTCATCTGCTTGCCGGTTACGGGCTCTATACCAAAAAGAAAGATCGTTGTCCTCCAGTATTCAAAACCGGAAAAGTAGAGCTTTTTAAGTAATAACCTGGCAGCAGAGATTATATCAGGCAGATAATCTGTGGGCGCTATTTCTATAGAAGCATTCCTGCCGTTACGTCCCTCTGATCCTGATGATTCCAGGGAAACTGCAACAGAATTTGTTGTACATTTCTGTATTCTTAACTTCTCTACAGCCAGTTCCGCATAGTAGGATATTGCTTCATAGAGTATGGAAAGTTCTTTTACAGGACTCCTAAACTGTCTGGCGCTAATAATTCCTTTTCTGGGATCAGCTTCCAGCTTTAAATCAGCCATGGGAATCCCTTTCAACTCCCTCTGCAGCCTCCATCCTACTGATGTCATCTCTTTTTTTACAATCCATTCTGGAATCTTTATAAACTCAGCTGCTGTCTTAATACCTGCTGTTTCCAGTTTATCTGCATAGGCTCTGCCAATGCCCCAGATATCTTCTACAGGGGTTAATTCAAGTGCTTCGGAGATATCCTTTTGGGTTTCTAACAGAAGAACACCTTTACCTTTTTTAGCCAGTCTCTGGGCTGTTTTAGCCAGGGCTTTTGTCGGAGCAATCCCAACAGTGGTTGGTATAAGTGTCTGCTTTTTAATAGTACTGCGGATATTCTCACCATAAGCAGCAAGATTTCTGAATCCGGAAAGGTCGATAAATGCCTCATCTATTGAGTAAACTTCAACCCTTGGGGATAGATCCCGGAGGGTTTCCATCACTCTCCAGGATATATCACTATAAAGGGTATAATTTGAGGAGAAGAAGACAACACCATTTTTGTTTATTATGGGAAGGGCCTCTTTAAATCTTACCCCTCTTTTTAATCCCAGGTTTTTAGCTTCGGAATTAAGAGCAATTATCCAGTGATCATTATTTGACAATACTACAATAGGGGTACTCTTTAGGTCCGGTCTAAATGCCCTCTCACAGGAACAGTAAAAGCTCTCACAGTCAACTAATCCAATCATGGCTTTCGTAAGAGGCGCACCAGGCGACTTACTACCCCTATAATCTCAGGTTCACTGCCGGTGTAATCTCCAATACGGAACTCACCATCTTCAGCCAGAATAACTAAATCCCCGATTTCAGGAACCAGAGAACAGTCAACTATGGCAAGATCTTTATCATTTATATTAAATTCATCATATTCACTGCCCCTTACGGAAAAAAAATACATGGCATGGGGCTTTGGCAACAGAAGCCTGTTCCAGTCAATATCATTATCAGTATAAGCTTCTGCAGGAGAGCCAAATCCGGTTGTGCGTTGTGTACGTTTATATTTCAATAATACCACTTAACATATGTCTAGTAAATATGAAAATTATTTTATAAGTATTATTCTAACGTCCCTAGAATATGTGACGTTCAGATCTGCTGAATATGGCGAAGTCCAAGCCGAAGGTGCTGTACATATTTACTTTTGTTATGTTTAGTAAGGAAACCTTCTTAGCGTAGGTCTCTAATTTTCTTTATTGCTACTTTCTCTAAATTATGTACCTTCTTTCTTATTTTCTGGATAATATTTGCCTGAAATTTCTCAGTTATATAAACATCTACATATGGCACTACGCTTATTATTAAAAGATCTGTTACTTCACCAGGTGCAGGTTTCCACGAAGGCTCATAAAGACGATAATATAAGGAGTACAGTTGTATTTTGACTGAAGAAAACTTATCAATATCTGGAACCTCTTTATTTTCTATCTTATTTTTGCACCAATCCATATCTAAACGTATTAGTGTTTGTAAGCCTGCTTGCTCAATATATTCTTCAGCATCTTTAGAATTAGGAATATTTGATATGGGATTGAAATTCATTTTGCTAGAAATCCAAAAATCAAGAGTCTCTTGTTCAAAGTCTCTCCATGATGTTTCAATATTTTTTAATTCTGAATTCATAAATAAAGTATCAATGAATAATTTTAAATTATAGGAATCATTCTCTCCTTTAGGGGAAAATGCATTAAAAAGAATATTAATATCCTGATTATTGTTATATTTCAGTATTTCTTCATTGAATATCATAGATTGAGTTTTTAATAAGAATATAGGATAAATAGAAAAAAAAGAGAGGAAATTTTGATATACATCTTTTGATCTTCGTACTTCAATTAAATTATAGAATGAAAAACAAGGTGCGTACTCTGATGGTGGAAATTTTTCTATAAAATGCTTAACTTCAAAATTCTTGTTTTTTAGGATTTCACTGATTGCATTTGTATCTAACAAGCAAAGTTTATATGACTTTCCTGAATTTGAAATTCATGGCATTTTTTTACCTCGGTTTGTTTATTGAACTAGAAGATGTTCGCAATTTTAAGGCATTTATAAAAACTATATCATATCCTACAATCCTCCTCAACATGTTGGCACGTAGTACAGAAGTGCAGATCCAGGCAATCCAACCCCTATTGGCATATTCATAAAATCCTGAAACAATAGTCCCGTAGGGACTGTATGAACCCAGACCGGTAATTTATTGCCGGGATAAAAAACATTTTATAACAAGGGTAGTATCAGTCCTGCAGGGATGAAAGAAACCTATACAACCATATGTGCCCACTTTACAGTTTCATCCCCACAAGGCTTAAATATCTCCACAAACTCATCCCGAGTAATTCTAATATCATTCCCCCGCTGGTCATGATAATCCGTCCGAAAATCCCCATAAGGATCATCAATAATAAAGTGAGTAACATCCTCTTGTCTCTCAGTAACAAACCCCGCCAGAGATACAATATGGTGTAAATTCCTGTTTTTTAGCCGGAATTCCCCGGAAAGAACAACACCTCCACCTTTCTTCAAGTGATCAATAATAGCTTCAATAGAAACCCCGGTAGAAAACCTGTCTACCTGTTTCTTAAGCAGAGTATTCACCCCCCATTCAAGCATCTGGTGAACCTCATTAGGTGCTACAGTTGCCTTACCAGTTTCCCTGTCAAAGAACCACGGAGTTATCTCTTTCATCTTTCTGTAGCTTTCAGAACTCAGCAGAAAATCCGTAAGATAATCCTCCGGCTGCACCCCCTTCAGGGGGCCGGGGGGCCTCACCCCCGCCTGTTTTAACGCCATAATCATACTTGTGGTGTTACAGGTCGAAAGGGGCAGCCTCCTGTTATTTATCTGAGTGTGGTAGTCATTGTCTTTGGAATAATTAAATACCATCAGACTACCGGTTAATGTATACAGCCATTCCCCCCTGCAGGGTTAATGGATTTGTATCGTTTGTCATATGCAGAATCAGGGGATAGCAATAATCTCCTGCTGCAAACCTTCCCGGTGCTGGCTGTGACAGAACTGTTTCTTTGCTTGCCTCAAGGCTAACAATCTGGTTCAGCTCATCATCAACAGGACTAAACAGAAAGAACCTTCCTTCGACCTTTAGCCCGTCTGCAGGAAAAGCATCTTCCAGGGTTTGAACCTTATCTGTGGTGTCTGTAACCTTGCTTATAAACCAGTCACCATCCACCGTTTCCATAGCTGCATATCTGTCGGTAATGTCAGCCTCAATTGTCTCAAGAGTAACCTTTTTTGTAGCAGGATCTACAACACTCATAGTGTCAATCTCTTTCACCTGCAGAACTGTCAGTACCTGGGCTGTTGCTCCTGTAACTATGGATAGGTGGGGTATCGTGACCCTCATTCCGTCATAGCCCGTTACAGGTACAATCATGTCAGTATCAGCGACTCCCGCCTTACTTCCTATTGGTTCAACTCTTTCCGGATAAAATCTATAACTCATTCATTCCTCCTTTATTCTTCCCCATCCCTTCCCCCTTCAGGGGGCCAGGGGGCTCCTAACCCTTACACTTCATAGTAACCATATTCTTCTTTGGCCTGGTTACAAGAAAACCATCTCTCTTACGGAATCTAAGAAAAATCTCCCCGTACTTCAGGCTTTCGCTGGTGCCGTCAAACCTCTTCAGCTCCATCCCTTTCCTGTTTCCGTGCTTTATACGCCTGGGATCCATAAATATTGCGAAAGGTTTGTTTTTCAGGGTCTCTCCTGCCTGGGGTAGAATATCCACTTCAAAATAGGGATAACCGTCCAGCACTCCCGGCTTTCCGTCATTTGGACCTCTCCATATGGGACGACCCTCTGCGTCCTGCATGGAAGTCACCCTGGAAAGAATTGTTTCATGAATAAACCATGCACACCTTTTTCTCTCCACTGCCGGAACCTTCAGTACCGCTTCCCGGAAATCGAGATAGGTCACACCGTAGGGGGATGAGCTTTTTATGTAGTGAGTTTCAGTCCCGGCCATCTCCATGGCTCCGGTAAAAGGAGCTGCATTTGCAGTCAGACACTGGCGGTCAAACTCTTCACCGTAGGCTTCGGTAAACTCCTCAATAAACATCTTCCCAAGGTCTGCATAGATATCTTCCTCAAACTCATCATACCAGGGAATAAACCCTGCAAGAGTGTAGGCTTTCAGCTCAACCCGGTTTCCCATTTCAGGTTTACTGTCAGTAATCTGCTGACCGTAGCTCGTCAGCCAGTTCAATATTATTCCGCCCCTGTCACGCTGGGGAATAAATATTGAAGGTCCACTCATGGGAATAGTCCGTACAAGGGGCATCATCACAGACAGCCTTGCAGCCTCAGTCATAATCTGAGTCTCATAGATC
>JAJRQE010000016.1 GCA_024280415.1 Spirochaetota bacterium
AGACAGAATTGAAAAAGAGATTAAAATTAGCTGAATTGAGAAGAATAGGAGAGAACTATGGAAAAATTATTTATCGACGGAGCACCTGCTGCAATTGGGCCTTACTGCCATGCTGTAAAAACTGGAAATCTTGTTTTCTGTTCCGGGCAGACCCCTCTTGATCCTGAAACTATGAAAATTGTTGGTACTAATATTGAAGAGCAGACTCAAAGGGTTCTTGAGAATATAACAATTGTTCTAAATGGTGTGGGGCTTGGATTAAAGGATATAGTTAAGACAACAGTTTTTCTTAAATCCATGGATGACTTTAAAGGGATGAACGGGGTATATGAAAAGATGTTCAATGGTCATACACCTGCGAGGTCAGCAATAGCAATAAAGAAAAATCCACTGGATGCCATGGTGGAGATTGAGTGCATTGCAGAAATAAAAGATTAATATGAATATTCAGGAAAAAATGTTTCTTGATTTAAAAAATAAAGAACTGTTTCAAAAAGCAGGAGAATATGCTTTTGATTATGCCTGTTGCAGAAGAATTTAAATTACAGGGATTTAAAGTCCTGAATGATGTTGTTTTTAATCAGGTACTTGTTTCCTGTAATAACGATGAGCAGACTAAAAATGTCCTTGAAATTGTACAAAAATCCGGGGAATGCTGGTGTGGTAATGCAAAGTGGGAAAATAGAGATGTTATTCGTGTTAGTGTTTGTTCATGGGCTACTACAGAGGCGGATGTCAGTAGATCTGTAAAGGCATTTGTAGATGCTCTAAATATATCAAAATCACATTAATGAAGCTCCGGGTGGAATAATTTAACTGATGGTAAATAAGTTGTATATCTGGATGTATCCCGGGTAATTGATTCAAGGTCAAAGATTGCTGCATGGGTTCCAATATAAAAATCGGGTAAAGGTGATTTTTTAAATAAACCCTGCCCTGTGAAACTTGTAATTTTTATAAAAATAAGTAATTATATTTAATAAATAGCAAAAAATTCCTAAAGTGTTAAATACAACTTGAAACAGTTGATATTTCTGTAAAATTATACTACTATACATGTATGGTTATACGAGAAAGATACCTGAAACAGATTCGGCCATTTTATAACTCTGAAATGATTAAAGTTATTATGGGTGTTCGAAGGTGCGGAAAATCAACCTTGTTGCGACAGATTATCGATGAGCTTCAGAAACAGAAACAGAAACAGAAACAGAAACAGAAACAGAAACAGATTGGTGATGAAAATATTATATATGTGAATTTTGAAGATTATCAAATGAGGCATTTGTTTAATCCAGACATTCTGTTTGCCTATGTGGAATCAAAAATTGACAATGCAAAACAGATGTATTTGTTTTTTGATGAGATACAGAATGTCGATAAATTTGAATTGGTGTTAAATTCATTTAGATCAACTCACAAAAAGGTAAGCATATTTATAACAGGTTCAAATACAAAACTGTTATCTGGAGAACTGGCTACTCACCTGAGTGGCCGGACTGTGTCATTTACCATATTGCCTTTTTCTTTTAAAGAATTCCTGGAGTTAAAGGGATCTGAGAAAAACCATGCCGAACTGTTTACGGAGTACGTCGAATATGGAGGATTTCCTCTTGTTTGTAAAGAGAATTCTATAGAGACTAAAGCCGTACAGCTTAAAAATCTGTATGATTCAATTGTATATAAAGATATTATACGGAACAATAAGTTCTCTTCGGCAATACTGCTGGAAAAGGTCTTAAATTATTTTATAGCAAATTCATCAACAACTGTATCGGTAAAGAATATGCTTTCAGAACTGCTTAAAGAAGGCATATCTATATCAATTCCGACTATGTATGAGTATATTAATCTGTTTAAGAACTCCGGACTTATACAGATGGTGCCTCGCTATGATATCCGAGGGAAAAGAATTCTGGCCTTTCACGAAAAGACGTATGTATGTGATCTTGGGCTATTTTCTTTCCTGAAAAACAGAGTAAAAGAAGAATTGTCATTTATTACTGAAACTCTGGTGTATAATGAATTAATTTCCAGGGCTTATGCGGTATATATCGGGAAAACATACAAGGGAGAAGTCGATTTTATCGCGGAGAGCCCTGATGGTAAAAAGTGCTATATTCAAGTTGCGTATCTTATGGAAACAGATGCCACCCGGGACAGGGAGTTCGGTGCATTCTTGCCAATCAAGGATAATTATCCAAAATATGTGATATCTCAGGATCCTATCAAGCTGGACAGGGACGGGATAAAACATCTGGATCTCATAGATTTCCTTCTGGATGAAAACAGCCTTTATTAAGAGAGGTTGATCCTTTATGCAAAAAAAGGGAATAATATTGTTCGGGATATTCTAAATCATTTTTACCTGGCCTGTTGGTAGTAAACCAACTAACATATTGCCAAAAATATTTTTTCCTGCTTGTCAGTAGAAGCAGATAACAATATTATAGAAAAATGAAAATACGCCATAAACTGGTTTTTCTCGTTGTTATTTATATTTCGGGAATAATTACTGTTGCACTTCTTTCTCTTTATGGCTGGCGGAGAACAGCAGAAATTCAAGATTCTGTGACTACAGGTGTTGAGCTTCAGCTCCAGTCCCGGGAAGTTCAGAGTCTAATGAAGGATATAGTTTTTGATCTCTTTGTTCCGCAAATGTACGGGCATATCAGATCTTTAACCTATTCTCCCAGATCCGCTGTTACCCTAACACAATGGCATGCTGCGGTTATTGAATACTCCAAAATTTTTAATGATTTTATGGTTCAGCAAAGTTTTTTAGAGAGTAACCAGGGTATAAAGAGGGATCAGTACTTTACTGCAATCAGAATGAATACCAGAGCCATGAGTATGCTGGATAGAATTGAAGATATTCTGAAAGTTATAAGAGAGCAGTACAGTTCGGAACAGAATCTTTACGGGGCAATGCAGAAAGACGAGGCCCTAATACCTTTTTTTGCCGAGATCCGGGAGGCTTCATACTATTTTAAGAATAGTTTTGAGAGTTTTATGAATTATTTCATTAAGTCTCTGAATGATGAAGCGATGAGGATCCGGAAGGAAATTTATCTCCTTTTTATAGTTACAACCGGTCTTATTCTGGGTTTTTCCATTATATTCACACTCTATCTTTCCAGAGATCTTACCAGCAAACTAAGCAGAATGGAAAATGCTTTTAGAAAGGTTTCCAACGGTGATTTTTCAGGAAAGCTTGATATAAAGGCAAGGGATGAGTTTGGAGAATTTACAAAAACTTTTAATGAACTTCTAAACGATCTGAAGGAGAATGTGGGTAATATCCTGAATCTTACCAGGGATATTGGTTCCTTTATCTCCGATAAATCAGAACTAATTGACCTGTTTAATCTGGTTGCAGTCGCTGTTGTTCAGGATACCAGTGCCGATGCTGCAGCTGTATTGATCTTTGGAATAAATAATAAGTTTCAATTGGGGGCACTGGAGGGAGTGGAATTTTCAGAAAGTGATAAGAAATATCTTCTCGAACTGGTTTCCAACAGGGTTTACCGTCCCAATACTCATTTTATACTCAACCATACAGACAGTAAGATTCAAGGATCCCTTATAAAATCAGTACTTGCAGCTCCTCTTGTAGTTGAAGGGAAAAATTATGGTCTTCTGGTTGCCGTTAAAACCAGATCCAGTGAAATGTTTTCGGATCTTGGAATTACCCGCTTTGTAACATTTACAGAGTATGTTTCTCTTACTCTGGACAATTTTTTTAAATATAGAGAGTTAATTGAAAGAAGGGAAGCTCAGTATCAGGCTCTCCAGTCTCAGGTTCAGCCCCATTTCCTCTATAATATACTTACTGTAATTCTGGGACTGAACAGAAAGGATGACAGAGTTGGTATAGTAAAAACAGTTACTGCTCTTAAGGAGATGCTAAGGTATATACAATCCCAGAACAGGTGGGCTTCCATAGCAGAGGAGTGTCAATTTATAGAACAGTACTGTTCCCTTCAGAAGATACGTTTCGGGAGTAGATTTTCCTATGCTATAGATTTTGACAAAGATGCAGGAAGTTTCCAGATTCCGAGACTTCTTCTTCAGCCCTTGCTTGAAAACTCTGTAATTCATGGAATTGAACCCATGGAAGAAGATGGAAATGTTAGTTTAAACTGCACCAGTAGACGGCATCGAGGTGAGCAGGGGGTGGTTATTATAATTGAAGATAATGGAATAGGTTTCGATTCTGCAAAACTGGATGAGAAATCAAATATTGGTATTCTGAATGTAAAGGAGCGTCTTCACCTTACTTTTCCTGAGTCCCTACTGACTATCGTGAGTTCCCCCGGGAAAGGGACAGTGGTAAAAATAGAGATATGAGAATAATTATAGCAGATGATGAGGAGTATGTACGCCTTGAACTTCGGGAGATGCTGCTTGAAATAATTCCGGATCTGGATATTACAGAGGTAATAAATGGTACTAAGCTGCTTAGGGAAATTAAGAGTCAATCTTTTGATATTGCTTTTGTTGATATAAAAATGCCGGGATTTACGGGTCTGGAAGTAATTGAAAGAATATTACCGGAAAATTTACATACAGAATGGATTATTCTAACTGGATACGCAAATTTTGAATTTGCTCAAAAAGCTATCTCTTTAGGTGTAACAGAATATCTTCTTAAACCAGTAATGCAAAATGAACTGGCAGATCTACTCGAAAAAATAGCAAGACGAAATACTTTTTTGACAGAAACAGTATCCCTTCCTGAAATTACTTCCGGAAGAGATACTGTTCATCTTGTAAGATCAGCGGAAAGGATAGTCAGGGAACGATTTTCTGAGCAGATCGGGGTTGCACAGGTTGCAGATGAACTTGGTGTAACACCCAATTATCTGAGTGCACTATACAGGAAATTTACCGGTATAACTTTTACAAAACATATAACCAATATCCGCATGACCAGAGCTTTGGAACTTCTTAAGAAACCGGGAATTAATGTAAAAGATGTGACTGAGCTTCTCGGATATACAAGCAGCAGGCATTTTGCAAGGCTTTTTAGAGTATACTATGACATTTCTCCTTCGGAATATATCCAGAATTATAGGATATGACCCATTTTTGTAGATTATAGTCCTAACAGATATTCGGTAAACAGTGCTACAATTTCCTAAATAATAATTAAGCATGGTCATCAGCAAGTTGGTCTGGTCGGGACTTTATCCCTACTTTGCTATGCTTCCTGAGTTGCCCGGCTATGCAACCAAAGGAGATATGGAATGAGAAAAATTTTAATACTTTTACTTGTATTAATGATTACTGCAACATTTAGTTTTGCTGCAGGTCAAAAAGAAGCGGATCAGGATTCACCATTGAAGATTGTACTTCTGGTTAAGAGCCTTGGTAATGGTTTTTTTGAGGCAGTAGCAGACGGCGGTAAGGAAGCAGCAGCAGAGCTTGGCAATGTCGAATCAATCTATATGGGGCCAAGTGCCTCAACAGCAGAAGGTCAGATTGAGATTATTGAAACCCTTATAGCCCAGCAGGTCGATGGAATTGCAATCTCTGCAAATGACAGGGATGCCCTTATTCCGGTAACCAGGAAAGCTATGAAAGCAGGGATAAAGGTTATTTCTTTTGATTCCGGTATAAATGTAGGTGGAAGAATTGTTGATCTGGTACCTTCTGTAGAAGAACTTATCGGCCGACAGCAGGTTCAGCTTATTGCAGAACTCACAGATTATAAGGGTCAGATCGGTATTGTTTCTTCAACAAGTCAGGCTACGAATCAGAATGCATGGATTAAATGGATGTATGAAGAAATTAAAGATCCAAAGTACAAAGATATGGAACTTGTAGAAGTTGCATATGGTGATGATGCTTCAGATAAAAGTTACCGTGAAGCAGTTGGACTCATGCAGAAATATCCCGGCCTTGCAGGTATAATTTCACCAACAACTATTGGTATTCTTGCAAGTGCAAAAGCTATCGAGGATGAAGGAATGGAGGGTAAAGTTCAGCTTACAGGACTGGGACTTCCATCAGAGATGCAGCACTATATCGAAAACGGAACAAGCGGACAGATGGCACTCTGGAATCCCATTGATCTTGGTTATACGTCAACATTTATTCTTGAAGCACTTATTACAGGTAAAGTTGCAGGTAATGAAGGTGATAAAATTGATGCCGGTAGAATGGGTACTATTGAAATTGGCAAAGATGGAAAGGCTGTTATGGGAACTCCATTTGTTTTTAATAAAGACAATATCGCAAAATTTGCAGTAATGTTTTAAAGATAAATATAAAACATCTTGACTGATAAATGGATCTGTCTATTAGGCAGGTCCATTTATTTTCTTATACTACAGGATAAGGAGATGGTAATTGGACAAGCCCATTTTACAGCTTAAAAATATAACAAAGTACTTTCCTGGGATCAAAGCTCTTGATCAGGTTCACCTTAATATTTATCCAGGGGAAGTTCATGCCCTGATAGGTGAGAATGGCGCCGGGAAATCTACACTTGTTAAGATAATGACAGGGGTATATCAGCCTACAAGCGGACGGATTCTTTTTAAGGGAAAGGAAATTATTTTTCCCAATGCCCTGGATGCACAGAAGGCCGGTATTGCAGCTATTCACCAGGAAGCATCGATGTTTCCGGAACTTACAGTAACAGAAAATATATATATGGGACATCACAGAGGTAAACCGGGACTTATTGACTGGCGTTCAATGAAGAGTAGAACCAGGGAACTTCTTAACAGACTGGAACTCGATATTAGTCCGGATTCGCTTATTAAGAATTTAAGTACAGCTCAGCGGCATATGGGGGAGATTACAAAAGATCGTTCCATGGATGCCGATCTCGTAATAATGTATTAACCCACATCTGCACTTACTTTAAGGGAGGTAGAGGATCTTTATAAAATTATTAACCAGCTTAAGAATGAAGGTAAGGCTATTCTCTTTATTTCCCATAAATTTGATGAGATATTTTCTATTTGTGATTCTTTTACGGTGTTCAGGGACGGCAGGTATATAGACCATGGAAATATTAAAGATTCCAATGTTGATGAGATCGTAAAAATGATGGTTGGCCGATCTCTTGATCAGATGTTCCCCAAAGAAGACGCTGTAATATCCGAGACAATTCTTGAAGTTGAAAATCTTTCCAGAACAGGGTTTTTTAAAGATATCTCATTTTCATTGAAACGGGGTGAAATACTTGGATTCTTTGGTCTTGTGGGTGCCGGCAGAACTGAAATTATGAGGGTACTCTTCGGCATTGATAAGAGAACTAAAGGAACTGTCTCTATAAACGGCAGGAAAACCCTGATCAATTCACCTGGTGATGCCATGAAGCATGGGATCGCTCTGATCCCGGAGGACAGGCAGGATCAGGGAGTTATTCAGGATATGAGTCTTACCCACAATATCTCACTTCCCAAGCTGGATGATCTCTTCCCTTTAGGAATTCTTAACAGAGCCAGGGAAGATGATCTGACCCAAAAGTATGGTTCTTTAATGGAAATAAAAGCTGCAGACTGGGGGGTTAATGCTAATACTCTCTCCGGAGGAAATCAGCAGAAAGTTGTTATTGCAAAATGGCTTGCAACAAAACCTGGAATTTTAATAATGGATGAGCCTACAAAGGGAATTGATGTAGCAACCAAAGCAGCTGTACACAGTTTTGTTTCTTCGATGGCAGTTAAGGGGCTAGCGGTAATACTTGTTTCATCAGAACTCCCCGAAGTTCTTGGGATGTCAGACAGAATTATTGTTATGCATGAAGGTCACATAACGGCAACATTTAATAGAGATGAAGCAGATTCAGAGAAGATCATCCGGGCAGCTACCGGGCATGTAAGTATTAAGGAGACAGTATGAGAGAGTTTTTTAAGAAAAGGGAAACTACACTGCTGATTCTAATTGCAGTAATGCTTCTCCTTATTGTAAGTCAGGCTCCTTCTTTTGTATCTCCGGAAAATATTTTGAGGATTATCAACGATACATCTATTCTGATTATGGTTTCCATCGGACAGTTTATGGTTATTCTGACTGGAGGGATCGATCTTTCAGTGGCTTCTATAATTGGTTTTTCAGGCATGGCGGCATCTATGATGAATCAGTATTTTCCCGAAATGCCTATAGTATTTATTCTTTTTGCGGGTGTTGGAATAGGGACTGTTTTAGGTTTATTTAATGGAATACTTATTGCCTATGGTAAGGTTCCCCCTATAATAACAACCCTTGGGACTATGAGTATATTCAGAGGATTTACCTTTGTCTTAAGCAAGGGGCAGTGGGTGACTGCCCATGAGATGACAGAAAGCTATATGCATATACCCCATGGTACTTTTTTGGGTGTTTCGAGTCTGATCTGGGTTGGTGTAGTTGTATCTCTTGTAATGTACTACTTTATGAAGTATGTCAAAACAGGGAGAGAAATCTATGCAATAGGCGGGAACAAGGTTGCCGCTTTGTTTGTAGGAGTAAAAGAAAATAAGATTAATATAATTGTCTATTCCCTGGTTGGGATGTTAAGTGGACTGGCTGGAGTTATGTGGACTGCAAGATATGCTGCTGCAGTAAATGAAACTGCTATCGGATTTGAACTTTTTACAGTTGCCGCCTGTGTTTTGGGAGGAGTAAATATTGCAGGAGGATCCGGAGGAGTTGCAGGAGTTATACTGGGAGCGTTGTTCCTGGGAATACTTACCAACGCTCTTCCTGTTGTACATTTGTCCCCCTTCTACCAGCTGGGGCTTCAGGGAGTTGTTATTCTGGGTGCAATGATTGTTAACTCTGTTTCCGAAAAACGAAATGAGAAAAAATTACTAAACAGGAGACTCCAGTAATGTCAAAGGATGAAAAAAATACAATATCCAGTAAGTCTCTGGTGGATAGTTCCCGATTGGTTGATGAAAGCGGTTGGAGAATCCGCCTGGTTTCTATGGTTACCCGATGGGAATTTATATTATTAATTCTTCTCGTAATGGAAGTTTTGATTTTCTCAAACCTGACCCCCCATTTTCTAAATACTTTTAATTTACTGAACACAACATTTACATTTTCAGAGAAAGCAATCCTTGCCCTTCCGATGATCTTTATAATCTTAAGCGGAGATATAGATATATCAGTAGCTGGAATTATGGCTCTCTCCTCCTTTGCCATGGGTTATGCCTCGACTCAGGGAGTTGGAACTACAGGTCTTGTCTTTGTAGGACTGGGCGTTGGAGTTTTAGCCGGACTCTTTAATGGATTGCTCGTTACCGGACTGGATATGCCGGCAATTGCAGTTACACTTGCATCGATGACTCTTTTCAGGGGAATCTCCCAGGCTGTTCTGGAGGATCAGGCATATACAAAATATCCTGAAGGTTTTGGATATTTTGGTCAGGGATATATAGGAGATTCCATAGTCCCTTTTGAGCTGATTCTTTTCCTTGTATTAGCTGTAATTATGGGATTTGTACTGCATAAAACTACCTATGGCAGGAAGCTTTATGCCATTGGTAACAGCTCCTCTGCCTCAAAGTTTTCCGGTATAGCTGTGAATCGTATCAGATTATTTAATTTTATTCTGAATGGATTATTTTCCGGCATAGCAGCTGTTCTTCTTACATCCAGAATTGGTTCTACCAGGCCTAATATTGCAACAGGATTTGAGCTGGAAGTAATTACACTTGTAGTTCTTGGGGGTGTTTCAATAACAGGGGGCAAGGGAAATATTTTTGGAGTTGTTCTGGCAATTTTTCTTCTTGGATATTTGAAATTTGGAATGGGACTTTTAAATATTTCAGGCAAGGTAATGATAATAACAACCGGTGCTCTTCTGATAATTGCTGTACTGATACCTGCACTAATGGATACATTAAAAGCAAGAAATAAATTAAAGAATCAGAAAAACAGCGAAGTTATTTTACAAATATAACAGTAAGGAACATAAAATGAATTCAAAAGAGAGAGTATTAACAGCATTTGGAAAAATTAAAGGGAAAACTGACAGACCTCCTCTGCAGTTTGATCTTTGTAAACAACTGACAGATGCATTTGGGAAAAAGCTTGGAATAAAACCCGACTATGCACTTAGTTATTATGAAGATCTGACCTATAGAATTTCCGGGAATGAGATTAGAACCTCTATGGGAAGTGACTGTATTGTAGTAGGTGGAACGGTTGCAACCAGTTTTGAGATAAAAACAGTAAGGGACAATATTACCCTTAATGAGTTTGGAATGGAGATGCAGCCCACAGAGCTTTATGTCTCTGTTGTTAAATGTCCACTTGATACAGCTGATGCTGTTGAGGATATCAAGAATTATAATTTTCCTGATCCATATGCAGAAGGGCGATTTAATAAGGCAAAAAGGGATATTGAAAAGTTTGGTAAGGAATATTTTGTAATAGGAGATGTTGAACTTTCAATATTTGAACTTGCCTGGCATCTGACAGGGATGGAGTCTTATATGATGGCAATGGCCATGGAGGAGCCATGGATTGCCGTTCTTAACGATAAGGTTGAAAAATGGACTCTGGGACTGGCAAAACAGTTGGTGGAACTTGGTGTAGATGCAGTCTGGTTCGGAGAGGATCTGGGGAGTCAGACTTCCATGCTTATCAGCCCTGATATGTGGCGGAGGGATTTTAAACCACGATATGAAAGGATGATAAAAGAACTTAAGAAAATAAATCCGGAAGTTATGATAATTATGCATTCCGATGGTGCCGTTGCACCCTTAATAGATGACTTTATTGAAATGGGAATAGAGGTATACAATCCTGTTCAGCCCAATGTTCCGGGTTCTGATCCTCGTGAGCTTGTCGAAAAGTATGGTGGTAAAATTAATTTTTTTGGCGGGATTGATCAGCAGGATCTTCTTCCCTCCGGGGATAAAGAAGCTCTTAGGGAAGATATTGAAGAGAGAGCTTTTGTCATGGCTTCGGATGGAGGCTATCTGATGGCTCCTGCTCATATAATCCAGGCAGATGTAAAACCGGAAATGGTCGAAGCCATGATAGAATATATTAAAGGAATTAAATTATGAGGATCGCTTTTAAAATGAAGCTGAAGCCTGGATTTAAAGACGAGTACAAAAAACGTCACAATGAACTGTGGCCTGAACTGAAAACTCTGCTCAAAGAGCAGGGGGTTTCTGATTATTCTATTGTCTATGATGAGGAAACCAATCTTCTTTTTGGAGTTCAGCAGCAGAATGGAGAGGGTTCATCCCAGGATCTTGGCGGTCTTGAGATAGTTCAGAAATGGTGGGCCTATATGGCCGATATTATGGAGACTAATAGTGATAATTCACCAGTTACCGTTTCTTTGGAAGAAGTTTTTTATATGGAGTAATGTTTATTAGTAATTGTTTTTTCACATAAAATGTGATACACTTATTATGTGAATATACAGGAGGTAAGATTATGTCTAATATTACCATGACTATTGATGATACAATTATTAAAAAGGTAAAAAAAATTGCAATTGAAAAGAATACAACATTAACAGGTCTTGTAAGAGATTATTTAACAGGAATTGCAAAGAGGGAAGATTATCGTGCAGAGGAGATTATATCGCAGCTTTCTGAAATAATGAATTCATCAAATATTGAAGTAGGTGAAATTACCTGGAAAAGGGACGAGCTTCATGAGCGCTAGGTATTTTATTGATACAAATATTATTGTATACGCTCATGATAAAAAATATCCCTGCAAACAAATTAAAGCTCAGGAATTAATTTTTAATGGAATGAGAGAGAATAGTGCAGTTATCTCTGCTCAGGTTTTGAGTGAATTTTTTGTAACAGTTACAAAAAGAACCAAGCAGAACTATTCCGTTGCTGCAGCAAAACATGAGATTATGCTTTTATCATATCTTCATGTTGTTGATATTGATTTTGATTTGGTTATCCGGGCATTAAGTATTAAGGAGCTGTATCAACTAAGCTATTGGGATAGTTTGATCCTGTCTGCTGCTGAAAGATCTGAATGCGAGATTCTCTATTCCGAAGATCTATCATCCGGGCAAAAATACGGTAAGGTTCTTTGTGTCAATCCGTTTGCTGGCTGTTAAATATTTGTAAGAGGTTAAATATCCCCTGTGGCTTCTTCCAGTCCAAGTGCTAAAATAACCTTGAATGATATTTTAATCATGGTAATGGCATCCAGTGTTCCCATATATTTTATCAGTCTGTTTTTCGGAACTGTATGGATATTATCTGTCTGAACAAAAGAGGCACTGGGAAGATTATCTTTTTGATCGATATAGACTTCTGTCGGATAACCTTTTTCCTTTGTTGTTATTTCGACCACAGCTACTTTATTAAGGTGTTCTATAATATTCTGTCGTGTAATAATAACTACTGGTCTTTTTCCTGATTTGCCTCCCAGATCAATTAACCATATATCTCCCCGATTCATGGTTTGTCCCACTGCTCTGCATTCATCCATGCATTATCATCTTCTGTGTAGTCAGGTTCTTCCTTTTTAAGAGTATTTATCCACTGCGATTCAAACTCATTTATAGTTTTTTTTGGCCGAAAAATTGTTGAATACGGATATCTTGTAACAGAGGGTGGAGCAGAGAAGCTTAGTTTTTAAGACTATTACCAAATAGTTTTAACTTCTTTATAAGCTGATATAAGTGAGTCTAATGTTAAGATTGGGATTTCTTCAACTATTCCCTGAGCTATAAGGAGTCTGTCAAAAGGGTCTTTATGAATAGTTGCGAGGTCGTTTACTCGACATGTATGCTCAATTTGAATTGGAAGAAACTGGAAGTTATTTTTATAAATCTGATCAGTAAAAAAAGGAAGCAGTGGTTTCGGGGCTGTAAGTTTTCCCAGTTGATCCTTTATTGCTATTTCTCAGGTGGATACAGCGCTTAAATAAATTTTATTATTGGAATCGGATAGTACTTCCCGGGCAGTTTGAGAAAGTCTAGTGCTGTTTTCTATCCACCATAAAAAAGCATGGGTATCTAAAAGTACAGTCATTTAAGTGAAAAATTCCATAAAATCATCTGACATGGGTGTAAGGATATTTTCATGTTCGATAATTTTACCCTTTCCAAGGCCGGGTTTTCTTGTTTTAGATCTGTCTTTAATTGGAACGATTTTTGCAATAGGTTTTCCAGCCTTGGCTATAATAACTTCATCTCCAAGAAGTGCTTTTTCCAATAGTTTTGAAAAATGAGCTTTTGCCATGTGAATATTTTCCTGTATGATCATTTTCTGCTCCATAAAGTTTTTTGAGCTGTGTTGCATTAAATATTATCTTTTTACGCGACTTAGTCAAGAACCTTAGTCTATAACAGATAATATGAGAAGTCTCCTCTCTCAGTCGGCAAGAGTCCTCAGCGCGGATTGGTTACAGCAAATGTATTATAATTAGAAAAACGTATTGCAAATAACTATCCTAAAATACGGATTGAACTTATTCGC
>JAJRQE010000017.1 GCA_024280415.1 Spirochaetota bacterium
AATTATACGGGGTTTGATAATGAGGCTTACAGCAATGCATTTATTAACTCTATGGTAGGCGAAGGCGCTATGGCTGGATATTTTTCTGCTATGGCTGGTACTTTTGCTCAGGAATCCATGGGGCTTTGGAACTTAAGAGATGGGCAGACTGGACTGGATTTTGCCGGAAATATTGTTGATATTGACGCTGTAAGCGATTTTAACAGACTAATTGGAACCGGAGTAAAAAGTGGTGTTGAGTTTGGATTAACTGGTCAAACAACCCTTAATGTACTAAACCTTCAGGATATATTAGGACTTACTGGTTCTTCCAACAGAGGGGCTATGGGTCTTTTGAAATTAAGACTTGGAGGCGATGGACCTTTGTTTGCTATGGGAAGTGGTGGTAGTAATTTGAGTGCTTCGAGAATGCTTGCTGCCATTCCGGGACTAATAGAAACCGGATACATTAGTTCCTTAAAGCTGGGAGATGAAGCTGACAAAACAGCACTGTCTGCTTTGACACTAATGGGCTACAGCGGTAATTCTGAAAACTGGAATACAGGACGGGATCTTCTGGAAAGAAGGACAGATCTAACATTAACAGACGGAACCAGCCTTGAAGGCAAAAAATATGCAGGAATGTTTAATCCTGATAATCCAAACAATATATTGCTAAATAAAGCTCTGCTTGGAAATATGGATCTGGAAGATTTTGCAAAAATAGCCGCAATAATAGGTCATGAAAGTGTTCACATGAAAGATAATAATAATAATGGAGAAAAGACGTTTGAGGCAGCCGCATATATGGCATCTATAAATTTATATGCTGAACTATCCGGAATATTTGACGAAATAGGAAACGATCCTGCCTTTATGAACTATATGGCAAACAAACTGATGGAAGCTGAAAGCTGGGATGCAAATGAAGGAAGTTATGATTACTTTGAACTGCCGGTTAAAGACGGAGGACAGTTTCAGAGCACTTCAGGAATAAACTGGGCAACAGCATTAGGGTTAGCTAAGACAACAGAAGAAGTGAATGCAATAAATGAGGCAGGGAAAGAGAGTTCATGGAAAGAGTATTTTGAGATAGAATTTATAAAGTCAGGGCTGGAAGAATCTGAAAGAGAGAACTTTACACCTGGAATTAGTGAAGATGATTTTAAAAATAAACTGAAAAATGATACTAGATTTGCTGAAGATCATAAGTATAAAGCAATAAAACCACAAAACCTGTATCTGGTAGCCTGCAAGATGTTCACAGCAATGTATGTAGCAGAGGCACTTACAGGAGAAAAACTGGATCCTATAGAAGTAAACCAGCAACTAAAAGATGCCGGGATATATGCAGACTTAAATAACCTCTATACAGAAGAGTACATGAAGGCTATAGAGCTGTTAACAGATAATAAATTTAGTATTCAATTAGTCTCAACTGACAGTGAAATGACTATTGAGCAGATAAATGAAATTTACAATTCTGACTTAGCATATTTTACCCATGTTAGGTATGATGACAGGCATTCTGAACTGGTTTCTGGTTTTAATCTGACTCTATTCCAGGATACAGAATTTTTAAGAGATGTCGACACTGTGAACCCCTGGACCTACAATAGTGGACAAAGTTCTCGTTCTATGGAACTTGCAAGGACAAATTTGTTTCCAAATGAAATAAGCAGATGGGATATTTTCAGAGCAGTACCTGTAACAGAACCTATGGATAGATACAGGCATAATTATGCCTTTTAATGGAGTAGATACAATGAAGAAAATATTAAAACTAATACTTATTTTTAGTTTAACTACATTAATGAATTGTTATGGGGAAGATGATTTTTCTTATGAAAAATTTCAATTTTTGGAAGATACAGAATGGTTCACAAGTTTAGATGTATGGAGTGACGATGGTGTAGCAAAATTTATACGTATAGATAAATATGAAAAATTATTACAGCAAAAATGGTATAGTGGTTCTTTTGATATATTTGCAGATGTTGGAGATAACACAATAATACATCTTGGTGCAAGTGCTGA
Organism: Spirochaetota bacterium; assembly: GCA_024280415.1. GTDB lineage: Bacteria > Spirochaetota > Spirochaetia > B11-G9 > B11-G9 > JAJRQE01. The sequence goes on from JAJRQE010000017.1 coordinate 2,017, forward strand.
ATGCAATATCGAATATAGGAATAACTTGGATCTAATGATAATTCGCAGTTCTGGTGATGATTTGTATTCAGATGCTGTGAAAAGAATGGGTGGTACTAATTCTAAAAATAATTTATTAGGTAGGTGGTCTTTTTTAACTATGGATGAATTTAAATATGAATACAGAGAACTCCCATGGGATGATGATTATGTATATCTATTCTATATAGAAGGATTGGAAAGACGTCTTGAAGGGGATAGACAGAATGATATTTTTAGTGGTTGGTTTCTTCTAAAGTATCAGGGAGAAGGTGTTTTTGTAACAGACGGAGTTTATGAAGATGACAGCTACATATTAAAAATTATTGACAAAGCAACATTGCAGTTTAGTACAAACTTTGAGCATGTTAAAGATTTTGACAATGCTCCAATAGTAGGAGCCTATTACAGAAGTAATTATTGGGTGTTTGCTAAAAAATGAGTAATCTCGTTTTAGCAATAAAGCTTATAACAATGCATTTATTAACTCTATGGTAGGCGAAGGCGCTATGGCTGGATATTTTTCTGCAATGGCAGGTACTTTAACAACCGCTTCAATGACGGGGTGGAACAGCAGAACAGTAAATGACATTGCTATAAGCGGAAATATTGTTAACATGGAAGATATTTCCTCTTTTAAT
>JAJRQE010000301.1 GCA_024280415.1 Spirochaetota bacterium
AATAGGAAAATTAAAATCTGTCCTCCTCCACCGTCCCGGGAAGGAACTCGAAAGACTAACTCCCGCCTATCTGGAAGAGATGCTTTTTGATGATATTCCCTGGTTAAAACGGATGAGAATCGAACATGATAATTTTGCTGCCGCACTCGAAAACAATGGTTGTATGGTTGTCTACTATGAAGAACTTCTTACAGAAATTCTCCACAACAGAGAGATAAAATTAACTGTAATTAATGATGTAATCTCTTTTTCCCATATAAGAAATAACAACCTTGTTTCTGAAATAATTGAATACCTCAGCTCCAAAGAGGCTGAAGAACTGGCAGAAATAATAATATCCGGTCTGGCTATTGCAGATCTTCCAGGGGCAAAAGGAAAGTCGAGACTATCAGATTATATTGCAGAAGCTTTCCCTTTTTATATAAGCCCCCTGATTAATCTATACTTTACCAGAGATCCCGGAGCTGTAATAGGCAGCAATATGCTGATCAGTTCTATGAAAACTGAAGCAAGGAGAAGTGAATCCCTGGTACTCTATCATATAAATAAATACCACCCGGATTTTTCTGGAAATTCTGACCTAATATGGAATTCACACAAAAACCCCAACAGTATAGAAGGAGGAGATCTCCTTGTCCTTGATCCAGGAACAGTAGCAATAGGATGCAGTGTAAGAACGAGCACAAGTGCCATAGAAGAAGTGGCAGAAAGTCTCTTTAAGGATAACAACTCCATACAGGAAGTTCTGGTTATTCAGATCCCCTTTACCCGGGCTTATATGCACCTGGATACAGTTTTCACCATGGTGGATTATGATAAATTTACTATCTTTCCCGGTATTGAAAACAGTGTCAGGGTTTTCAGTATAACTCCCGGTAAAAACAGTTTAAAAATAAAACCTGTTGACAACCTTCTATCTGCTTTAAAAGCATCTTTAAAACTACCTTCAGTCAAACTTATTCCCAGTGGAGGAGGAGATGTGATTACTGCTGCGAGGGAGCAGTGGAATGATTCCACCAATACCCTCGCTATTGCCCCGGGTGTAGTTATTACATATGATCGGAATACTGTCTCCAACGATACCCTAAGAGAAAATGGTATTGAGGTTGTGGAAATCGAAGGATCGGAACTGGTTCGAGGCAGAGGCGGTCCACGATGTATGAGTATGCCACTATACAGAGATCCACTGTAGGAATCTGTTAAAAATAAATCACTCCCCTGCTGCAACCACTTAGCTGGTTACAGGAACATGGGAGCAAAGGAGAGATTATGCCCGTAAACCTGAAAGGAAGGAACCTGCTGACACTTAAAGATTTTACTACTCAGGAGATTAAATATCTTCTAAACCTGTCTATGGATCTGAAAAATAAAAAGAGATCAGGAATAAGAGGTAATTTACTGGAAAGAAAAAATATAGTCCTGCTGTTTGAGAAGGCATCCACAAGAACAAGATGCGCCTTTGAAACTGCAGTATATGATGAGGGGGGGCAGATTACATTTCTTACCAACAGCCAGATGGGAAAAAAGGAGTCCATAGAGGATACCGCTAAAGTCCTTGGCAGATACTATGATGGAATTGAATTCAGAGGCTTTAAGCATGAAACAGTTGAGGAACTGGCAAAATATGCCGGAGTTCCAGTCTGGAACGGACTGACGGACTTGTATCATCCAACCCAGATACTGGCAGACTTTCTTACAATAAAAGAACATATTGCTAAACCATTCAACAAGGTTAAATTTGTCTTTGTCGGAGATGCAAGAAGCAATATGGGAAATTCCTTAATGATTGGAGCTGCAAAAATGGGGATCCATTTTGTCGTAGTCGCCCCGAATGAGCTCTTTCCATCTGATTCATTGATCAGTGAAATGAAAAAAGTTGCAGAAAAAACCGGTGCTGTAATAGAATTTACTGAAAGTATAGATAAAGGGGTTAAAGGTGCCGATGTAATCTATACAGATGTCTGGGTTTCCATGGGTGAAGAAGATAAGTATGAAGAGAGAATCAATTTACTTAAACCCTATCAGGTAAACAAAGAATTAATGAATAAAACAGAGAATACAGATACCATCTTTATGCATTGCCTTCCGGCTTTTCACGATCTTAATACAAGCGTCGGGAAAGAGATGAAAGAAAAATTCGGAATAATAGAAATGGAAGTAACAGATGAAGTATTCAGAAGCCCTCAGTCTGTAGTTTTTGATGAGGCAGAGAACAGGCTTCATACCATAAAAGCAATTATGGTTGCAACAACAGGAAATCTATAGAGCTGATTTCAAAAATCAGTAATTTTCTCAGGAGGGGGGGGGGAAGCACCCCTTCCGGTTATTAAATATTCTGCATTTCCTGCTCAGTAGATAATTCTCTCCATATTTTTGCTGGAGAAGTCCTGAACTCTCTGGCTGTAATAAATTTCATATTTTCACCCCCTAAAACAACAATACCTAATTGTCTACATAATAAAGCAAAAAGCTTTGCTTCCCAAAGGTCTTGATTCAGACAGCTTTATTTCTTATTCTGATTGCATGGATTATAATAATGCTTGTTGAAGCGGAAATTTGGACAATTGCCAAAACAGATCAGGGTAATGCCGTTCTGATCCGTCCAATGGGATCGGAAAGTGCTGTACCTATCTTTATGGGACAACTCGAAGCTCAGTCTATCCTGATCGGCATGGGAAATGTTCCCATGCCCAGGCCACTGACCCATGATCTGTTTATATCTTTATTCAAACATCTCAATACCTCAATACTCCGTGCAGAGATCCATTCATTGATAAACGGTACATTTTTTGCCAGATTAATACTAAAAAACGGCGATTCTGAGATTACGATTGACTGCCGGCCTTCTGATGCCCTGGGTCTTAGTGTAAGGAAAAAGTGTACGTTATATATCGATGAGGCTATAGTCGATGAAGCAGGTATCCCCCTTAATTCTATCACTGAAAAAAGTTCCGAAACAAATACAGAACTGACTAAAAATGAAATATCTCTTCTTAAACTCGAACTTGAGAAGGTTCTTGAAGTTGAAGATTATGAAGAGGCTGCAAGAATTCGTGACAGGATTAAAAAACTGGAAAACAGTATTAAAGAATAAATACCGGGGAAATAATGAAAATTAAAACAGGTAATGACCCAGGGGTGAATGTCAAAAAAAACTTTAAAATAAGTTTTAAAGAGGCAAAGGCTATTTCCCTGAAAACAAATTTGTATCTGGAAAAAAATAATTCTGAATTTTTTACTACCCCTTCGGGTATCTACGCAGTTAATCTAATTGGACAAATTATAGAATATATATTTTCAAACTACACACTAAAAGATAAACCGGATGTTTTTGTAAAAACAAAGGAATATGCAGATCAGCTGCTGGGAGCAAAAAGTGTAGAGAAAGTAATAAATACCTTTTCTTCTGATTTTTCTACATATAAAAATCCCATAGAAGAACTGATAGTCCTGAGATTGACAAATGAAAACCCAGCATGTACTCCCTATCTGTCTCTTTTTGATGAACACAATCTTATAAGTGACAGTTTATATTTAAAAATGATGGAAAACTGTTTTCATTTCCTTAAGAATACATCAGGACCTGAAGGTAAAGGTACCAATATAATAGATTTTTTAAAGGAACCCGGACGGCATTATCCGGAGTCCCTCCTTGAGCAGCTTTTATTTATGGCAGAAAACTGGAAATTTTTACCAGAGGACTATTTTCAGATGATTTTAAGGGGAATAGACTATATAAAGGAGGAAAATAAACCGGTTTTTCCTCCCGGCCCAGGATCTGTAGAAGAATATAAATATTCAGGAGATAGTCCAGAGGGTTTCAGTACAGATTCGGAATGGATGCCCAATGTTGTTATGATGGCAAAAAGTACCCTGGTATGGCTCGACCAGCTCTCAAAACAGTATAGCCGGTCTATAGAAAGGCTGGATCAGATTCCTGATAAGGAACTGGACACACTGGCTGACCGGGGGTTTTCAACTCTGTGGTTAATAGGTTTGTGGGAAAGGAGCTCCGCTTCGAAGCAGATAAAGCAGAGCTGCGGAACCCCCGAAGCGGAATCCTCTGCCTACTCGTTGAAACGATACGAAATTGCCAGTGAGCTGGGGGGATGGGAAGCTCTTAATAACCTTAAAAACAGGTGCAGACAACGGGGTATCAAACTGGCAAGTGATATGGTTCCTAACCATACAGGGATTGATTCGGACTGGGTAAACGAACATCCGGACTGGTTCATTCAGCTCCCCTTCTCTCCCTACCCAAACTATAGTTATACAGGTCAAAACCTCTCTTCCCATTCTGATATCGGTATATATATTGAAGATCACTACTATGACCAGACAGATGCTGCCGTAACCTTTAAAAGAGTGGATTTTAAAACCGGCAGAAAACGTTATATCTATCATGGAAATGATGGAACCTCCATGCCATGGAATGATACAGCCCAGCTGGACTATTTGAATCCGGAAACCAGAGAGGCAATAATTAAGACTATTCTTCATGTGGCAAAAAATTTCCCTGTTATCCGCTTTGATGCGGCAATGACCCTGGCCAAAAAACATATTCAACGTTTGTGGTATCCCGAACCTGGTATGGGAGGAGATATTCCAACACGCTCAGAAAGAGGGATAACCAGGGAAAATTTCGATAAAGCTATTCCTGTTGAATTCTGGAGAGAAGTTGTAGAAAGAATTCAGAAAGAAGCTCCCGATACACTTCTTCTTGCAGAAGCTTTCTGGATGATGGAAGGTTACTTCGTAAGAAATCTTGGTATGCACAGGGTATACAACAGCGCCTTTATGAATATGCTGAAGTTGGAAGAGAATCAAAAATACAGGAACACAATTAAGAATACCCTGAACTTTGACCCTGAAATACTTAAAAGATTTGTAAATTTCATGAATAACCCGGATGAAGAGAGTGCCGCAGAACAGTTTGGTACTGGAGATAAATACTTTGGTATCTGTACTATGCTCTCAACCATGCCGGGTCTTCCCATGTTTGGACATGGACAAATCGAAGGGTTCAGAGAAAAATACGGAATGGAATACAGAAAAGCGTACTATGATGAAACTCCTGATCAGGGGTTTACAGCCCGACATGAGAGAGAAATATTCCCTTTACTGAAAAAAAGATATCTGTTTTCTGAATCAGAAAATTTTAATCTTTATGATATGTTTGACCATAGAGGGGATATTAATGAAAATGTGTTTGCCTGGTCCAATAAAAGGAAAGGAGAATATTCCCTTATTTTTTTCAATAACAGCTATTCCCATGCTGCAGGAACAATAAAAACTTCCTCACAAAAATCGGATCATCCTCAATCCAATCTGGCCGGGGAGCTTGACCTTCATGATAATTCAGAGTATTTCACTATTTTTACCGAACAGAAAACAGGCCTCACATATATCCGTAATTCAGGGACTATCTGTAAAACAGGGTTATTTATAAGTCTTAAGGAATACGAATGTCAGGTTTTTCTTGATTTTATGGAGGTAGAGGATAAAACCGGTAACTGGAAAGTACTGGAGAAAGAACTGCAGGGGGAAGGGGTTCCCAATATAAAACTTGCATTGGAAAGAACTATCCTGAAACCTGCAACCAAAAAACTTTCTAAGATTTTTCAGCAGACCTATACCGATGGGATAAGAGAATTGCTTACCAGCAGGAACAGCATTGATACGGATTTTTTAGATAAAATAAAGGAATTATACAGGCTTTTCCTTACAGAACTGGTATTATTGAACAGATTGACCAAAGAGGAGGCATCTGAAGCGGTATCCATTTTCGCAGAGACGCTAAATAAGCTTGTTCTATTACACGGACTCGGCTTCCCTGAAAAGGGAAGAAAAAACCATTATACAGAATATATTTTCAGAGGATTTTCCATGATGCCGGAAGTATGGATTCTAATGATAGTCTGGCTGACAGCATTACCCCTATCGGGACAAAAAAGTATAACTTCCCCGGCAAGGGAGCCACTTAACAGAAATCTCCTGCTGTTTCTGGACTATCTTAACATTGAGAGCCTCACCCAGCCACTTCTCCGTCAGGAAGAAATAGAGGAATCCAGTTTTCATGAAATATCCAAACTTGTTCAAATGGTTTCAGGCCTTACTACAGTCGAACCGGAAGCTCTTCAATTAAAAGAGCTGATCAAAACTCCGGTCGTAAATGAATTAATCGGGGTAAATTACTATAACAATATTGAATGGTTTAACGGTGAATCATTTCAACTGTTTTCCTGGTGGGTTTTTACTCTGGAAGCTTTAAAATTCATTGGAAAAGATGTAGACTCGGTTAAAACAGACAAAACTTTTAAGATTATCAGGCAATGGCTTAAGAATGCGGAAAAGTCCGAATATCAAATTAATAGGCTTTTGACCGAACAAAGGGAAAAATGAAAAGAAGGATACTGATAACAGGAATAGATTCAGGTTTAAAAGCAAAACTCATAAAGCAATTTCTGGAGAGCGATTTTAAAGTGGCTGCAACTGTCAACATTAGTCAAAAAAAAAATAAATCAGGAAACAGTAGTTTTATTGAAATACCATGGAACTGCCGATCTCCTCTATCAGCGAAAAATGTTATTCTTGAATGTCTGACTAAGATGGATGGATTCGATGAGGCATTGACTATATTTTCTTCTGAGCAGAACAACAAACCTATTCATGAAATATCTTCTTCAGAAATAGAAAATGCAATTGATTCCAGTTTAAAAAGCAGTCTTTTTATTTTAAAAGAGATTATTCTTTATTTTCAAAAAATTGAGAATGGCAATATATCTCTGATAAATGATATCCAGCAGAGTGAAATTCTTGCACCTCTGTATGCGGTTGAATCGGGTGGTCTCAGAGCTTTGGCAAAATCACTTTTTGCCTCTTATCAGAATGAAGCCCTGACTATCAATTCGTTTACTTCAAGTTCCGGAGCGCCGGAAGACTATGTAGAATTTATATATAAAAATATTGGAACAAGAACGAAAGCTGTTCATGGAAAAACTTTTAAATTTCAGGATCGTAAGATGCCGTTTTTTCTCTCTTAATTCGAGGCTTTTATGAACTCTATCTAAAAAGCCTGTTGATTCTAAGATCTTATTGATATATTGTTCTATCCATGAAAA
>JAJRQE010000302.1 GCA_024280415.1 Spirochaetota bacterium
AGGCTCACTGTTAACAAGAACTCCATCCATATCGAAGATAATGCATCGGTCACCATTTTGGAACTGTACTGATCCTTCCATATTACTGCGAATCCCTTTTTCTGCTTTTATTAGAGCTAAAGCCACCACCTTTGGTGGTTGATTATTCAATATTAAAATCTGCTGTATAATTAATTTCGACTGGAATTGCCGGATTTTTGATATCGTATACAAAAATACCCTGATGAACAATTTTTCCTCTGAGAGTTGTCCCTGATTCATCAAAAACCGGTCCGATCAGATTACCTGATCTGCCGTCCACTCCCAGCCATGGCTTATCTCTCCCGGGACAGATCAGCCGGGAAAGCTGATTTGACTGCAGATCGAATATGTAAAAGCATTTCATAGTTTGTATAATCAGTAGAGTTTTATCCTTATCAAGAAATTCTCCAAAAAAGTAGGGATCTACAGGAAAAAATTCAAGTTCAGGTAGGATAAAACTGTAGGTTTCGATATTTTCAGGGCTGTTTCCAATACTTACCAGTTTTCTGTAGCTGTAGGTTTCAGTTTCTGAATTATAAGTGTCTCTATCTGAAACAATGCGTATTATCTGGCCGGATTTTGTAATTATTTCCTGCTTAATGCTGTAAATATCATTATCTGCATACAGTCCGGATACCATGACGATGAGCACAGATAGGTATAATAGAATCTTCATAATTAATTACCCCTTAAAAAAATCCCTGAATACTTTGGTAACATCGTCGCCGATTTTTGCAGCTCCTTCTCCAAGATTTCTTATAACCCTGTAGACTGGATCAGCCTCTTTTTCAGTTTCCTTTTTATAGTATTTAAAACTTTCCTTCATATCTTCTGCAACAGTGCTTCCCCTTCTGCCCCTGCGCAGGTAGTCACCATTGATGATTTTTGAATACGATCCTGCAGCTATCCAGTTGCGAAGTTCGGTAAGTCTGATAACCGGGAATGGATGAGATGCCCAGACAGTATTAAGAACTTTATGGATGCTGTCCAGAATTTCCTTACTGTTCTCATACTCATCTGCCTGGATAAAAAAGTCGTTCATGTTAAGTTCCGATGGTTTATCACCTCCTGCCATCCTCATTAATACAGAATAGCTGGGGTTTTCATCCTGGACTGCAAGTAATCCTGCCCTGTCTGCAGAAAGTTCACTTTTACGATCCCATTCCTTAAGTGCGGCAATTACAGGCAGCATAAGGAGGTCTGAAACAGGCAGAGCGGTAAAGGAAATATTGAGTACCAGCCATAGAAGTGTCTTATAGAGGGAATGTCCGCTTATAAGATGCCCCATTTCGTGGGCAAGAACACACATAAGTTCATTACTTCCCAGGCTGTTGACCAATTGACTATTAATTACTATAAAAGGTTCTTTTACCCCATAAACACCTGCATTGAAAAATGGACTTCTTGTTACATATACTTCCGGAATATAGTCCCAGTCAAATATTGAAGCAATCTTTCTTATCTGCTGATGGAGTAAAGGGAATTGATTTTCGGAAGTACGTATAGAAGATGAGAGATGGAGAAGCTTAATAGATTTTTCGGTTGTAAGACCAAAAACAACTTTAATTATTTCATCAAATCCAGGTATTTGTTTAAGAGCAGTCAAAGCCGCTTTATCTGCAGGATGTTCCCATGTTCCGGAATCTATATCAGTTAATATTTTTTGTTGGGGTACAAGCATTGTCCATTACTCCTTTTGTCATAATTCGTTCTCCTTTAATAATAACCATGCCTGGAGAATTTTCCTATTAAAATCCTCCGGATGCTTAGTACACTAATGAATATGGTGATCATAAAAAATTTATTATCCCTTATATCGATTTAATGGTACAATCGATATAACAATAATTTTAGGAGCAGGAAATGAAAAAAATGAAAGGTCTGCTGTTTGTGGTGCTGATGGTACTGGTGATTACCTCAGTTTCACTCTGGGCAGAGGGTGAAAGAGAACAGGTTAAGGCTAAAAATGTGATTATTCTTGTTGGTGACGGTATGGGTATGGGAACTATGGAGCTTGGACGTATAATGGAATACGGAAAAGACGGCCGTCTTAATATTCAGCAGATGAAAACCATTGGATTGATGACTACCAATCCTGCAGATGGAATAGTAACAGACTCTGCTGCAGCCGGAACAGCTCTTGCAACAGGTGTAAAAACCTTTAACGGAGGGATTGGTGTGGATATAAATAAAAATCCTGTAGAAAGTATGACTACTTATTTTCAGAATTCAGGTAAGAGTATCGGAATAATATCTACCAATACCGTAGATGATGCTACTCCTGCTGCGTTCGGTGCCCATGTTGCCGACCGGTATGCCGGGAAAAGTGAGATTGTCAGGGATTACTATGATTCTCAGTGGGATGTACTTCTGGGCGGAGGAACCAAATATTTTGGTCCTGCAAAACAGGATGGGGTGGATATGATCGAGAAATTCAAGGAATCCGGTTACAGGTATGTAACAACCAGGGATGAACTTATGAATATTTCGGGTACCGGCAAGCTTTTGGGTCTTTTCAGCAGAAGTTACATGAATTATAAAACAGACAGAGATGAATATATTTCTACAGAACCTTCCCTTAAAGAGATGACTATGAAAGCTCTGGATATACTTTCGAAAGATCCTGACGGATTTTTCCTTATGTCGGAAGGTGCAAGAATTGATCATGCTTCCCATGCAGCAGATGCAACCAGTGTATGGCTGGAGATGATAGAGTTTGATGATGCTGTTAAATACTGTCTGGATTGGGCAGAAGAAAATGGGAATACCCTTGTTATCGTGACGGCAGATCATCAGACTATGGGAATAGCTCCGACTGAAACAATTAATATTGAAGCTTTGAAAAATATTTCGGTTTCTGCTGAATATATGGCTCTTCAGCTTAAAAAGAATGCTGATGAGACAGCATATACTCTGGAAAGCATAAAGGGAACATTAAAGGAATATGCAGGTATAGATATCAGTGAAGCGGATGCTTTGGAACTTCAGAAGAATATGAGTGTTGATCTTTATGCTTATAAACTTGGCTGGGAGATCGGAAGTGTTGTTGCCAGATATATGGGTGTGGGTGTTTTTGACAGAACTCTAAGAGCTGTAGGTGGTACTGGCGGACATTCTGCCGCATGGGTTCCTGTATTTGCCGAAGGACCGGGGTCTGAAGCTTTTAGCGGAGCCTATGACAATACTGATCTGTACCGGATGGTACTGGACAACACTAATTAATTTTAACTTAAAATATTATTACCGGGGCAGGGCATTTCCTGCCCCTTATTAATCAAAGGATATTATTTGAATATACATATCTTGGTTATAACTGCACTTATTATTTCGGGATCTATAACGCTTGCTCTTGCACTGTACTCTTCAAAAAAGTTGAGTTCTATCGGATCTACAACATATATGTTTTTAATGATTGCAATTAGCATCTATTCTTTGGGATATGCTTTTGAGCTTGTTAATGACACTGTTGAGGGAGTCTTTTTTGCTTTAAAAATTGAATATCTGGGAATTGTATCTTTACCTGTTTTTTGGTTTCTACTGGCTTTTAAGTATACTGGCTATGATAGAAGAGCCAATATTTTCGTCCATATATTTCTTTTTATTATTCCTCTGATTACAATTGTATTGCTTTTTACCAATAACATTCATCATTTTTACTATTCCAGCCTTGGAATAAATAGAGAGGGATCCTTTCCCATTGCAATAATAATAAAAGGTCCCTGGTACTATGTACATATTATATATACCAATATTCTCCTTGTAAGCGGAACAGTTCTTTTTATCCGCATGATTATTCAAACTACAGGAATATTCCGAAAGCAGGCTATCATGATGCTGATTATTTCTCTTCTCCCCTGGATTGGAAATATTCTCTATTTGATGGGATTTGGGCCCTATGGTATTGATTTGAATCCATTTTTTCTGACAATTAGCGGACCTCTATTTGCTGTTGCACTTTTTAAATATGGTATGTTTAATATTACCCCTATTGCAAGAAAGACTGTATTTGAAGAGATGCGGGATCCTGTCATTGTAATAGATAACAGGTATCGAATTGCAGATTTTAACAAATCAGCATTAAATATATTTCCTGATTTTGGCATTAACCTTACAGGGTTGGTAATAGACGAGCTACTAACTGAAAGTAAAGCTTTGATTACACAGATTCACTCGGGATCTTCTGACTCAATTGAAGTAATTTTAGAAAAAGAGAATGTGCCTGTATATTATCACTCTACGATAACGGAACTATTTTCTTTTACAAATAAAATAATTGGAAAAATTATAACATTTCATGACATAAGTGAACAAAAAAGAATACTGCGTAAGCTGCATAATCTTGCTACCACAGATGAATTGACCAATCTTTATAATAGAAGACATTTTATGAAAGTAAGTCAAAATGAATTAGTCAGATCCAGGCGTTACAAAAGACCTGTATCTTTTCTAATGATAGATCTGGATTATTTTAAAAAGGTAAATGATAACTATGGTCATCAGGCAGGTGATGAGGTTCTTATCGAGACTGCAGCTGTGTTTAAAGATATATTAAGGGATAATGATATTGTTGCAAGATACGGAGGAGAGGAATTTACTGCAATGCTCCCTGAAATAAATTCTGCCGGTGCGGTTCTTACTGCAGAAAGAATCCGAAAGGAAATAGATGAACAGAAAGTGTCTTTCAGGGGAATTGAGATAAAAATTACAATTAGTATCGGTATAAGTACCTGTTCTGTAGAAAGATACAGTACCATAGAAAATGATGATTTTCTGTTGGAGAAACTCCTTTCAGAAGCGGATGAGGCACTCTATACTGCAAAGGTAAATGGTAGAAACAGGGTAGTCCCATTTAAATAGTTTTGTAAAGAAGCTCTCAGTTCATGCAAAAAAAAGACCGATACTTGAAGTAATTCAATAATATTCAGGGGTATAAATGGGTGATCTTCTTGAGATTGTAGATGGAAAAAACAATCAATCTCATATTCGGACCAGTGAAATCAGAAAACCTGATTCAATTAATTTAAAACAGGTGATAAATAGGATTAACTACATAAACTTTCAGGATGGAACCCTTACTTCAGTATTTCAGCATAAAAACTACAACCGTACTATTTCTTTAACTATTAAACCGAAAGCCTGTATGGATAAGAAATTATTTTGTTACTGGCCTGATCATGATAATCTGCAGGAAGAAATAAAACACTATAATCTTATAAATATATTTATTGATGATGGTCTAAATACAATTATAATCAACCCAGAAAGTGTTGACTATCAGGATACTGGTTTTACAATTGATCTGCCGGAAATAAATATTCTTAAACAACCCAGAAAAACACGGCGACATCAGGCATTGAAGATTAATACTAACCTAATACAAAATGGTATTCTCCATAGAGGAAGTTTAGTAAACTTTACACCTGATTCTTTTAAGATAGAGATTCGGATAAAGACTTTAAATTCAACAAATATGCTTAATCCGGATGCACCGGTTACTATTACACTTATAGATGACCAGCAGATTAAATTCTCAGGGGAGTGTTC
>JAJRQE010000303.1 GCA_024280415.1 Spirochaetota bacterium
ACCCATGTTCTTTTTTAATGGATTGCTGACAACGGGTATATTTTATCGATCTATGTTAAATCTACCTGCCCTGGTTGCCGGAATGTTTCTGGGTTTATTTATTGGAAATAGCATTTCCGAAGATTACTTTAAAAAAATAACACTGGGATTGATTTTTGTATTAGGAATTATGTCTATGTTAAGTGCAGTTTTATAGGAGAAAATAATGGAAATAATAGATTTAACTCACCCAATAGCAGAGGGAATGCCGGTATATACGGGGACAGAACCCCCTGTTTTAAAATCGGAATGTACTATTGAAGGTATAGGTTTTGCGGAGAAAAAAATTACTATGTTTTCCCATACCGGAACACATATGGATGCTCCTGCTCATCTAATTAAGAATGCTAAAACATTGGATAAATTTCCTGTCAGTCAGTTTTATGGAAAGGCTTTTATGCTTGATTTAAGAAATATACTTGGAAGTATTGTTGAACTTCGGGATTTAGAACCTTATGAAGAAACCATAAGGGAAGTTGAATTTGTTTTAATATATACCGGCTGGAGCAGATATTGGGGTAATAAAAAATATTTTGCTGATTACCCTGTTATGTCTTTAGATGCTGCCAGATGGCTGGCTGATTTTAAATTAAAAGGAATAGGATTTGATACTATTTCAGCTGATAAAATTGATACAGTGGAGTATGATGTTCATAAGTCCTTTTTAGGGACTAGCACTGTTATTATAGAAAATCTAACGAATCTTGATCTGCTACCCTGTACATATTTTACATTTTCCTGTTTTCCATTGAGTTTTGAAGATGCAGATGGTTCGCCGGTTCGGGCTGTTGGGATTGTAAGTAATTAATCTATTTCTCTGGGTTCTGCAAGGAGTCTTAATCCTTCAAGTATCTGAAAAAATCTTTCCTGAGAGAGGGTTCCTATTTTTTCTATAAGATCAATTTTGTTAACTGTGAACACCTGGGAAATATTGACAACGCTTTCTTTTGGTAAATTCCCTTCACCCCTTTTTAATAAAACGTTTCCCGGAGCTGCAGCACGAAGGATATCAGATGTTATTGCACAAACAACTACTGTGTTTATCCGGCTTCGGTTAAAAAGATTATTCTGAATAACAACATGGGGGTGTCTGTATCCGGGGTCTGAACCACTTGGTTCAGCTAAGTCTATCCAAAAAAGATCTCCCTGGTTAATTACCACTGATCTTTAATTATTTTGTAATGGGTTGGTCTCATTTCAGCGACAATTGGTTCAGTTTCTGATAAATTTTCATATACAGTATTGAGGGATTTAAGTATCTCAAGATTCTTATTTTTTAAAATGAATTCCTTTGCTGCCAGGGCATATAAGCGGCTTCTTGAAATTTTTGATTTTTTTGCAAGAGTATCCATCTGTTCATAGATAGATTTTTCAATAGAGATAGCCGTTTTTACTGTAGCCATTTACTGTAACCTCCATTTTCTGTTATAAAGTGTAATATTTGGTATAACTGAAGTCAATACTTTGGCAAGCGTTAAGGATAGAAATGAAAATCCCGCACCGTGGTTGTATGCGGTTGTAGAGACGTGGCATGCTACGTCCCTACTCAGCGAAAAAAATGTGATCCAGTTCTTCATATCGGGAGGAATTGCAGTGGATAGCCTGGCCCATCTGTAGGGAACGGTTTTAAACCGTTCCCTACAGATGGGAAACGCCCAAATTTTATTTAAATTCTGCCATTATTTCACTGGTAGTTTTACTTGTTTCTGCCATTTGGAAAACTTCCTGCAGTCTTTCGTTGAGACATGATTTTTCTTTTCTGTAGAAGATGCCAGTATACATTGTTTCCTCTGAATATGCGTATTTAAAGGCAGCCATTTTATCTGAAATATCATGATCTTCCGGAAGTGGTGATGTTATCTCCTTAAGTTTTGAATAGGGTAGAGCCTTGTATGTAACACAGGGCGACATGACATAAACGAGAGAGAAACCCTTATGTTCTATGGCTTCGGTCAATATTTTCTGCATAATTTTCATATCTGCACTTGTGGTTCTGGCTATAAAACTTATGTCATAGGAGAGAAACATTGCAATCGGATTTAAAGATTCCTCATAAACACCGTAGGGAGCAGTTTTTGTGGTATAACCAAGAGGGGTTGTGGGAGAGCTCTGACCCTTAGTAAGTCCATAAATATTATTATCCATAATAATATAGGTAAGATCCACATTCTTTCGTGCAGCATGGGCAATATGCCCTCCTCCAATACTCAGACCGTCTCCGTCTCCGCCTACAGTTACCACATGGAGATCCGGACGTACAGTCTTTAATCCTGTTGCTGTCGGGAGAGCTCTCCCATGGGTTCCATGGAGGGAGTAAGAGTTAAAATAATGGGAGAATCTTCCGGAGCATCCGATTCCGGATACTACTGCAATATTTTCAGGTTTAAACTCAAGAGTTTTGAATGTTTTATCCAGTGCATTAAGAACTCCGTAATCACCGCATCCCGGGCACCATACGGGTTTTATTCTACTGCTTTTAAAGGTCTCAGGCTTTTGTAATATTGTCTTCATCTGCGATCCTCGCTACTTTCATTATGGCATTGTATATTTCGTCCGGTGTAAAGGGCATCCCTTCACATTTATGAACTTCGATGGGCTTTACTCCAAATTTTGCCTTTATAAAATGGGCAAACTGTCCGGTCAGATTTTCTTCTACAATTATAAGATGTTTCAGTCTGTGAAGGAACTTTGAGATCTGGCGTTCAGGTAATGGGGATATTGTATGAGGGTGTAGGTGTCTGATCTTTACCCCCTGCAGTTCCGCAAGATACCTTGCCTCCCTGATTGCCCCCTCTGTTGAGCCCCATCCCATAACCCCTATTTTTACATTTGGATCGCCATAGGTTTCCATAGGGTTCCGTTCAAAGGCAAGGGATACCTGATCCAGTTTTCTGAACCTTTTTTTACTCATCATCAAATGATTTTCCGGTCCCTGACTTGTTTTACCATATTCATCATGCTCCAGACCTGTTGCAAGGTACTGACCTCCAGGGGTCCCAGGTCTTGAAATTGGGGAGATCCCTGTCTTTGTATTTCTAAACCGTTTGTAATCTTTAAGTTCCTCTTCTGTGGGTATCTGCCTCTGAACTATCTCTATCTGGTCTGCTTTGGGAATTTTTACCTTTTTCTTGCGGTCAAACTGATCCACCTGAAATATTTTACTAAAGTCCGGCATTTTTACCGTTGCCTTACGATATCCTATAGACTGATCTGTAAGAATAATTACAGGCATCTGATATTTTTCGGCAAGATTAAATGCCCGTATTGTCTGGTAAAAAGTATCTTCCACAGTTGTAGGAGCCAGAATTATTCTGGGTGATTCTCCGGCAGATCCGTAAACTGCAAATTTCATATCTCCCTGTTCTGTCTTGGTAGGAAGTCCGGTACTTGGCCCGCCGCGTTGAACATCAACAATAACAATAGGAAGTTCCAACATGGATGCAAGACTCATCTGTTCCGACATGAGCTGCAGCCCCGGTCCTGATGTGGGGGTAATGACCTTTTCTCCTCCAAAGGAAGCACCTATTATGGCAGATATTGCTGCTATTTCATCTTCCATCTGGATTGTCTTTCCCCCAACAAGGGGCAGCAGCTTTGACAGAGTTTCAAATATTGATGTGGAAGGAGTAAGGGGGTATCCTGCAGAAAACTTACAACCTGCAGCAATTGCGCCTAATGCCACAGCCTGGTTCCCTGAAATAAACATATACTCTTCATTGGCAGGTTCACTTTTGGAGAGTTCAATTACTTTTTTTACTGACATCTCTTCTGCTGTAGCAGCTCCTGCTTTAAGGGCGGCAATATTATCCTCTACTACCTTTTTCCCCTTTGATCCATATCTGTCATCTATTAATTTTTCCAGACTCTTGTGCTCCAGGCCGTATATGTGGCTGAGAACTCCAAGAACAACAACATTTTTCCCCAGGGCTTTTCCCAGAGTTTTCACTGATATTTTTGATATGGGAATTGGATAAGTAATAAAATTGGAAGCTTCATCTGTAGTGACAAATTCAGGATCAAATATCAGAATTCCGTTTTCTTTAAGGGAATTAATAGAATTATTGTAGGCTTCCTGATTAAATACCACAAGGCAGTCAACAAAACTACCCATTGAATAGATTGTCATGTCCCTGACACGAATCTGGGTCATGGAATATCCGCCTTTCATCTCTGCAGGGTATGTTATAAAGGTAAAAACATGATAACTTGTTCGGGCAACTGCCTTAGCAAAGAGTTCCCCGCAGCTTATTACCCCTTCCCCTCCTTCACCGGCAACACGGATTATAAAGTCGATGTTGGATTTTAGTTTTGGTTTACTGGTTTTTCCCATAAAACATCCTTTTTTGTAAGAAGGTCAGGAAGGCTGCAGACTATTCAGATCATCTTTCTCCCTGCTTACTTACCTTCCAGTCATTATACTTCCTTTGTTTCTATAATTAACAGGCTAATAGCCCACAGACTAACAGCCGTTCTCTCCTGGTTGACATAGTTCTGTTAAAACCCGGCCGCTGGATTTAGGATGTAGAAAAGCAATCTTAGTGCCGTGAGTTCCATCCCTGGGTTCTTTATCCAGCATCTGTATATCTGAGTCTTCCATATTTCTAATTTCATCAATTATTCCATCTGTTTCATAGGCAATATGGTGAATACCATCGCCTCTTTTTTCCAGGAACTTAGCTATTGGGCTTTCAGAGGAGGTCGGTTCCAGAAGTTCAATTTTAACCTCTCCCACAGAAAACATTGCAACTTTGACCTTCTGTTCTTCTACCTCTTCCGACCCAAGGGAATCAAGGCCCAGAATATCCCTGTAAAAGGGAATCTGTGACTCCAGAGAGGAAACAGCTATTCCGATGTGATTTATTTTTTTTATCATTATAAAAGGTTCTCCTTTTTCAGGTTTTCCATTTTCTTATTAACGAAATTGTAAGGCCTTATTTCTCTATTGTAAACTTTTTCTATCCATATACCCATGTTTTCTTTTAAATTAAGTCTGGTATTTAAAATATCTTTAAGTTTATCTATAAAAATATGTTCAATTTCCATTTTTATTCTTTCTTTCCTACGTTTATCCAAAAGTCCTGATTCTTTAAACAATGTAAGTTGTTTAAACATGGTGTTGTAGAGTTCCTCTGTTCCGGAGTTGTTTTTAGCCGAAACCAGTTTTATTTGGGGGGTGTGGGCTTTATCATTTTCTGGTCCAAGCATTAGCATATATTCAATTTCGGACTTAAGTCTGTCTGCTCCATCAATGTCGCTTTTATTTACTAAAAAAAGATCAGCAATTTCCATAATACCTGCTTTCATTGCCTGTATTTCGTCTCCCATTCCCGGAACCAGGGTCAGAATAATAAGATCAGCAAGTTCAATTACCTCTACTTCAGTCTGACCCACCCCTATGGTTTCAATAATGATGGTATCAAATCCTGCCGCATCAAAGACCTTTATTGCACCTGAAGTGGCAGCAGATATACCTCCCAAATACCCCCGTGAGGCCATGGATCGGATAAAAACTCCAGGATCTGTTGCGTGGGTCTGCATTCTCAGCCTGTCGCCGAGGATTGCTCCTCCGGAAAAAGGGGAACTGGGATCAACTGCTATAACTGCAATTTTTTTATTATTATTTCGTTCAAACTGGATAATTCGATCAACAATAGTACTTTTGCCTGCTCCGGGAGATCCGGTTATTCCAATAATCTGAGCCTTTCCTGTAAAGGGATAAAGTCCGTCAATTAATTCTTCTTTGGTATCAGAATTATTTTCAATTACTGATATTCCCCTGGCAATTGCCCTCGTGTTCCCCCGGGTTATTCTTTTGATCAGTTCCATTGCAGGATTTCCCGGTTTCTGCAGATATTTGACATCTTTAAGCGGCAGTGGAACCTGTTTTGGATTCTATAAAACTGATAACTTCGCTTATAGGTGCTCCGGGTCTGAAAATTGCTTCTATTCCCCTCTCCTTTAGAAATGCAAGATCTTCTTCCGGAATTACTCCTCCTCCGAAAACAACTATGTCTCCGGCATTCTGACTGTTCAAAAGATCTACAACTCTGGGGAAAAGTTCGTTATGTGCTCCGGAAAGGAGGCTTAATCCAACAAAATCAACATCTTCCTGAATAGCTGTGGCTACAATAGATTCCGGTGTCTGCCGTATTCCTGTATAGATTACCTCATATCCCGCATCTTTTAAGGCTCTTGCTATATATTTTGCGCCCCTGTCGTGGCCGTCAAGACCTGGTTTTGCAATTACAATTCTGATTTTTTTATTCATTGTCATTCCTTCTGTTTCTAAACATAACATATAGCATAAAACATATATTATATTTTGGTTTAATAACATGGACGCAAGCCTTGCGCCCTTACTATAACACAATTGACTCACGGTATTCGCCGAATTTTTCTCGCAAAACATTTGATATTTCACCCAGGGTTGCATATTCCCTTACGGAATCAATTATTAATGGCATAAGGTTTATATCTTCTTTGGATGCACCTTCTGACAGAGCGGACAGGCATTCCCTGACTCTTGCATTATCCCGCTCTGATCGTACTATCGTAAGGTTTTCTTCCTGAACTTTCTGTAGTTCAGGATTAACCCTTAACAATCCCCCTGGGGCTGGTTCTTCTATTGTGAACTTGTTTACCCCAACGACAACCCTGTCTCCTTTCTCAACAGCTTTCTGGTATCTGTATGCAGAATCCTGTATCTCTTTTTGAACATACCCCTTTTCAATGGCTTTAACCATTCCCCCCATCTCTTCAATTTTATTAATATAGTTCCAGGTTTCGGCTTCAATTTTATCTGTTAATTGTTCAATATAGTAAGACCCTGCAAGGGGATCGACAATATTTGCCACACCCGATTCATGTGCAACAATCTGCTGGGTGCGTAGAGCTACTCTTACAGAATCCTCTGTTGGAAGAGCAAGTGCCTCATCTTTTGAGTTTGTATGAAGGCTCTGGGTTCCTCCCATAACAGCTGCCAATGTTTGTATTGCCACCCGTACAATGTTGTTGTCAGGTTGTTGTGCCGTCAGTGTTGATCCTGCAGTTTGAGTATGAAATCGCATCATCATCGATTTTTCTTTTTTTGCAGAGAATTTTTCTTTCATTACTTTCGCCCATATTCTTCGGGCAGCTCTATATTTAGCTATTTCCTCCAGGAGGTCGTTATGGGCATTAAAGAAAAATGAGAGTCTTCCTGCAAAATTATCAACATCCAGTCCGACTCCAATTGCGTTTTTTACATACTCAATACCATCTGCTATGGTAAAGGCAATTTCCTGAACAGCTGTTGAACCTGCTTCTCTTATGTGGTAGCCGGAAATACTTATGGTGTTCCATTTAGGAACTTCTGCAGAGCAGTATTCAAAAATATTATTAATAAGCCGCATAGAAGGTGCCGGGGGAAATATGTAGGTACCCCTGGCAATATACTCTTTTAAAATATCGTTCTGTATGGTTCCACGAATCTGGTCTTTTGAGACTCCCTGTTTTTCTGCAACAATTATGTACATGGCAAGAAGAACTGCTGCAGGGGCATTTATTGTCATGGATGTTGATACTTTATCCAGGGGTATTCCGTCGAAAAGAGTTTCCATATCCTTCAGGCTGTCAATTGCTACTCCTACCTTACCCACTTCACCGGCACTTATGGGGTCGTCAGAGTCATACCCGATTTGTGTCGGGAGGTCGAAGGCTATGGAGAGACCTGTTTGTCCCTGTGCAAGAAGATACTTGTATCGACTATTGGATTCTTCTGCAGTTCCAAATCCTGCATACTGCCGCATGGTCCAGAATCTGCCCCTGTACATAGTAGGTTGAACCCCTCTTGTATAGGGGTATTCTCCCGGGAAACCAAGTTTTTTATCATAGGAGAAATTTTCAATTGGAATATATATATTATCTGTTTCTACATCGGATCCGGTAACAAGATTGTCCCGAAGAGGGAAGCGGCTCGTAACTTTACCAAGGGTTGTTTCTTCCCAGAGAGATTTTTTATTGAGTTCTTTATTATCTGGCACTTTCGTACCTCCTGGAATTTTTACTTTACTCCTCTTAAGTATACGCCAACCTGAAAAATTGTCCAGATTTTTTTCCTTGCCGAATAGTAATTAATTCTTTAGGATTAAGAACAGGTAAGGACAGGAGACTTATTATGGATAAAAATATTAAAATACTTCTTATTGAAGATGAAGTTCTTAATGCCATGTCTCTTATTATGGATCTAAAAAAAAGTGGTTATATAAATTCAAAATTTGTTTCTACCAGTGAGCAAGCTTTGGCATCAGCCAATTCGGAATCGCCGGATCTTCTTATTTCAGATATTTCTCTGTCTGGTGGGGAAAATGGGATTGATACAGCAATTGAGATAATAGGTACCAGTTCAATTCCTGTTATTTTTATATCAGGGTATGAAGCTGATGATATGGCTGGCAAAATGAGTAAGCTGAAGAATTATTCTTTTCTTAAAAAACCTGTTGCAGCTTATAAGCTTGTTGAATTAATTGAAAAGCTGTAATCCCTGCTAATCTCTGCTAATCTCTGCTAAGGGACGGAGCAATGAGAAAAAATTGTAAAGTCTGCTGTATACAACGGGTAGTACGACTTTACGCTTAGATGATCCCAAAAGAATTTATTAGAGATATGTTACTCAAAAATATTTGTTATATTCCAGCCTTGAAAGGATTAATTCTGGTTTTGTGGATTATCTTCCGATTATACTTTTATTTTGAATCTGTATTTTATGGTTTAATACCTTAATATTGCTGGTTTTTATAGGAATAATTTTCGGTAAATATAAATTTATCCTCGATTTCAATTGAGATGTTTTCTATAGAACAGTTCCGACCATAATATTCTAAGTACTCTGTTTGGGGGTCTTTCCATTAAATCATAAATGCCTTTCTGAAGAAAATAAATACCGCCATAGAGGTAATCTCCAGGAGACCCGACCATACCCGCCTTAACAGGGTTATTGGAGATATAGATAAATGTGTGCAGATACTGTCTGAAATCAATAATTATTTTACTTTTAAACCGATCATACCAGACATGACCATGCAGATCGAAGGTTCTATTGTACTTCTGGGCGAATACACCAAGAATCCACTTCATTATTGCTGATAAACTTTCCCCTTTTAGGGGTTTAAGGATAAAATGAACATGGTTACCCATAATACAGTAATTACCTATTTGAAAGCTGTATTTTATCATTGCCCTTTTGAGAATACTCATAAACAATTTTTTGATAAACACTGCCTGGAGAATATATTCCTGTCGGTTTATTCGGGCATATACATGGTAGCTTGCCCCTTCCTTTAGTTCTCTTCTCTTCCTCATACCCCTTAGTACTGGGAAATATGTTTCCTGCTTCAATATTGTTCTTTTTGTTGCTCCGTCCCTGGTTTCTTCCTGTCTCAATTTGAAAAAATAGCCTGAAGCCCTTTCTTTGAAAACTCATAATCTGTACCGCAGTTGTGACAGGTTGTTATAAGGGGGAATGGCCCGTTTTCAAGGATCTCGTTTTTATCGGCTTTATCCATAGATGCAATGAAAGAAGTAAATCTTTCTTTTGAACATCCGCAATTAAAGGAAATTTGCTTGTCTCCTATAATTTCAGGGGAAAAATCTTTAAAAGAGTTATCTATTAATTCATGAACAGATCCTCCTGATGCAAAATATTTTCCCAGAGAGGGCATTTTTAGGGCAGATTCTTCCAACAATTCAAGAGCTTTGTCATCTGCACCGGGAAGAGCCTGGAGAAAAAGACCCCCTGCCCCCAGGGATCTGCCTTCTTTATCAAAATATACACTTAATACAAATGCAGTTTTTATCTGTTCAGATTCCAGAAAGTAGTTTGCAAGATCTTTTGCAATTCTTCCATGCTGCAGCATGACCTGTCCTGTAAATGGTTGTTTTGAAGATTCCAGGTATTTTGTCACACTGAGGAACCCTGGACCAAAAAATGGTGATAAATTAAAACTTTCCACAGGTTCTGTTATTGGAATAGGATTGGCAAAGAGATATCCTCTGACTTTACCATCTGCACTTGCTTCAACAGAAAGACCCTTAATTGATCCTCCGCATTCTATTGCAAAGGAGATTCTGTCATTTCCTTTTACCATGGATGTCATAAGTCCGGCACCCATATAGGATTGTCCCAGGGTAAGTGTTTCCAGGATTCCCAGATTGTGATTAACTCTCATCTGGTTTATCATCTTTGTTCCATGGAGAACTGAGCCCCGGATGGTTCCTTTATTTAGCAGAAATATCTCTGTACTGTCTTTTTCAATACTGTCCAGATGGGTTAGTAGATTTGTATCTGTAATTTTCTGTTTAATCATGAGCAGTATTATATCAGATAAGATGGAATAATGTAAAATCCAGAGGGGGTATCCTTTTGGACTCGAGTATTATTTTTTTTATGGGGACGGAGGAACTATTCCTTACTGGAACAGAGCGGAGGTAGATTATTTATTGCAATCAAATAATAGAGTTATACCAGTTGAAGTAAAATCCGGAAAGACTGGTACTTTAAGGTCACTTAAAGAAACTGATTACAGCTATAATCTAATAACTTTGCCCCTATATCTTGTTGAGCAAGCTAAGAGATTATTAAGCCTCCTTTGATAGCTGTATATTGTTACCAAATAATATCTGCCAATAAGCGTTTTTTGTATTATTTACCCTTGTAAAAGTCATGCATGTTGTTTTAATTACCCTTGTAAATATCAAGTTACATGATATAATAACTATATGAAAAGAAAAGAAGAGCAGTATCTAAATAACTGGCTTAAGAGTAGTCATAGAAAGCCTTTGATTATTAGAGGAGCAAGGCAAACTGGAAAGTCTACACTTGTTCGATTATTTGCCGGAAATAACAATCTAAAATTAATTGAACTGAATTTTGAAGAGAATTATCAATATAAAGAAATATTTTCTACAAATGATGTGAAAAAAATTATCGAAACTCTTGAAATCCATTTCAATATCAGGATTGACAGTAATCGGTCTTTGTTATTTTTGGATGAAATACAATCTCATCCGGAAGCCATTGCAATTCTTAGGTATTTTCATGAGAACATGCCCGAACTGGCAGTATTGGCAGCTGGTTCTTTGCTTGAATTTACCCTGGAAGAATATTCATTTTCCATGCCTGTAGGCAGGATTGAATATCTTTTTATGGGTCCTATGACATTTGAAGAATATCTGGATGCAAATGGTGGAGAGAATCTTGCCGGGTATTTAAAGGATTTCTCTTTAAAGGATTCTATACCGGAATCCATCCATGGAAAGGCTATGGAGCATCTAAAAGCTTATTTTTTAGTTGGCGGAATGCCTGAAGTTATTAAAACTTATATTGAAAGTGGTTCCTTATTGGAAGCGGATAAAATTAAATACTCTATTTTAAATACATTTCGTGATGATTTTAATAAATACAAAGGTAGATTGGATCTTGCAGATTTACAGGGGGTTTTTGACAGATTGGGTATTATTGTAGGGAAAAAAATTACCTACAAATCGCTCTTACCGAATGAAAAAAGTTATAAGGTTGAAAGAATTTTAAAAATGTTTGAAAATGCAAGGCTTTTATATAGAGCATATCACTCAGCTGCTAATGGTCTGCCCTTAAAAGCTGAAATAAACAGGAAGAAGGCTAAAGGTATTTTTCTGGATATAGGGTTGTTCCATTCATTAAACGGCTTGTCTCTGGCTTCTTTAGACATGGAAGCAAATCTCTTTTTTTCAAACAGAGGTGAGCTTGCAGAGCAGTTTATAGGACAGCATTTACTGTACAGCCGCCCTGAATATATGATACCGGAAGTGTATTACTGGAACAGAGAAAAAAGCCAGTCCAGTGCGGAGGTAGATTATTTATTACAATTAAATAATACAGTTATACCAGTTGAAGTAAAATCCGGAAAGACCGGAACTTTAAGATCACTTCATATGTTTATGGAACAAAAAAAATTAAAACAGGCAGTACGATTTTCAACTAATAAACCCATTGCAGAACTGGTAAGCTCGTCACTTAAAGAAACTGATTACAGTTATAATCTAATAACTTTGCCCCTATATCTTGTTGAGCAAACTGAGAGATTATTGAGCCTCCTTTAACAGCTGTATATTTTTACTTTTTTTAAGTAAATAGATTTTCTGCTATTTACATAAAACTCATATTTCGTTACAAATGGTAAATGGAAGCTCGAAATATCTTTAAAAACTTATCCCCCCTTGATCATCGCTATTATCTATCGAATCGCAGTCTCTTTGAAAGTTTAAGTGAGTATTTAAGTGAAGAGGCAGTAGTAAGATATTGTATCAAGGTAGAAACGGCTCTTCTGGAAACCCATATACAAATGCAGATACCCGGATCCGAAGAGATCATCAAAGAAATTAGAAATCTTGAAAAAACAATTACGACCGAAGCGGTTTATGAGGAGGAGGAAAAAACTCATCATAATATCCGTGCGCTTGTAAATGTAATGAAGCATAATGTTCCGGAGAGTGTAAGTCACTTTGTCCATCTGGGGGCTACGTCGGTAGATATTCTGGATACGGCTGCCGCTCTGCGAATGAGGGATGCTTCGAGGAAAGTGGTAATCCCTGCTCTTATTGAGCTTATGGAGAGTCTGCTTGCTCTTACAGAGAGAGAGGCAGATACACCCCAGGTTGGCAGAACCCATGGACAGCATGCAGTTCCCGTTACCCTGGGGTTTTCTTTTGCAGAATATGTTGCGCGGTTGGGAAAATCAATTATTAAGCTTGAGGAACTGTCCGGGGACCTTCGGGGAAAGCTGTCCGGTGCTGTTGGAGCCTATAATGCTACTTCTCTTCTGGTTAAGGATCCAATTGATCTGGAAAGAAAGTTTCTCTTACTTCTTGATCTTGAACCTTCGGAATATTCCACACAGATGGTAGAGCCCGAGTACCTGCTCCGACTGCTTTTGGAGATGAATATTGCATTCGGGGTAATCGCTAATCTTGCCGATGATCTTAGGCATCTTCAGAGAACAGAGATTGATGAACTCAGAGAGTTGTTTACAGATACACAGGTTGGTTCATCAACTATGCCCCAGAAACGTAATCCATGGAACTCGGAGCATGTAAAGAGTCTGTGGAAGGCTTTTTTCCCAAGGGTTATGACTTTTTATATGGATCAGATATCTGAACACCAGAGAGATATGTCCAACTCTGCTTCTTCCAGGTTCGTGGCAGATTATATTTCCGGTTTTATTGCGGCAATAGCACGAATGACTAAAATTGTTAACACAATTCGTGTAGACAGGAAGCGTCTCCTTGAGAATATCACTCTTAAGGGAGATCTTGTTTTGGCTGAGGCAGCCTATGTCCTTCTATCTGTTTCCGGTGATTCTGATGCCCATGAGAAGATACGTATAATTACCCTTGAATGTGAAAAGAATGGTACGAGGCTTGTGGATGCACTGCAGCTGGAATCAGATCTATGGAATTATATTTCTGAAAGACTGGAGTCTACGACAGGAGAGAATGCAGAAGATTTTTTCTCGAATCCCTGGAAATACTGCGGAAAAGCTGTTGAAAAAACAAGAGATCTGGTAAAAAAATACGGTCGTAAAATGACAGAACTTAAGGAGGTGCTTTGAGGTGACAAAAATCCAGGAAACTCTAAGTTATGATGATGTTTTACTTATTCCTGCATATTCCGATGTACTATCGGGTAATGCAGATACCAGAACTCTTCTTGTATCGGATATCTATCTAAACGTACCTGTTCTCTCGGCTGCTATGGATACAGTTACAGAAGCGGATCTGGCAATCGCAATTGCTCTTGAAGGGGGCGCCGGTGTAATTCACAGGAATCTGATCCCCGAAATCCAGGCTGCCCATGTGGGTAAGGTAAAGCGCTTTCTAAACTGGATTATTGATGATCCATTAACTGTTTCACCGAACCAGACAATTGCAGATGTGAAGAAGATTATTAGTGAATATAATATTTCCGGTCTTCCTGTTGTTGAAGAAGAAAAGCTTGTTGGAATAATAACAGGCCGGGATCTAAGATTCTGTGG
>JAJRQE010000304.1 GCA_024280415.1 Spirochaetota bacterium
GGTCTGGGTCTGGGATATCAATATGTGGTTATTTCTGATGAAGCATGGAATATATCAACATTCAACGAATCTGAGTACGGTTCTTTCGTCTATGGTTTGGAACTAGGTGGAGATCTAAAATTAGGTAATATTGTTATTTCATCAAGATTTCAGTTTGGTATGTCTTCATTTCCTGAATATACTCTCTTCAGTACCTACCAGGATAATTTTGGCTATACAGCATTTATGATTGGTGCAGGATATACTTTCTAAAATAATCCGGACGTACTTTGTACGCCCGACTCAATAGCATGCAGAACAAGTTTATGCGAACAGTACCCTTTTTATAATTTCCGGTTCCATGCGGAATCGGGAACCCTCTCCCTCAATAAAATGATGTTGCTTTAAAAGATGTATTGACAGATCTGTCACAAGAATTTTTTCGCCGCTGGACTTAAGCTCTATCTCTGCAGACAATTTCCGAAAAATCCCATCTTCAAAGGGACATGGCAGCTTCCCCCTGGGATCAATAACTCTTACAAGCCACTTTTTATCAACAGTTACAGGCTCTCCAAGCCCTTTTCGTCCCTCTTCCATAAGGTAGGAAAGTCGCTCTCCTACCTTGTCAAAGGTAAGCCCGGCCTTGCTCATTTCTGATTCATCCCTGACCATCATATCTTTTATAGATTTATTTTCTTCCCCCAGAAAACCTTCGGCTATAATTATACCGGGAGCCATATTTTCCTGTGCTTTTTTCATTGCAGGAGTCATTTTCATTATTCATCCTCCTTTATTTTATGCAAAATTATCATAATAAATTTTATCAAGAGGTATATTATTTGCTGTCATAACTTTGTTACAGGCAGCTATCATCCCCGGACTGCCGCAAAGATATCCCTCTCTTGCTTTATCTGTATCAATTTTTGTCTTCAGATAATTATCCAAAACATCAGTTATCATTCCCGTTTCACCAGTCCATCCACTCCCCTCTTCGGGTTCAGAAAGGGCAGGTATAAAATGGAAATTTTCCCATTTTGCATCCAGATCCATCATCTCCTTCAGATAAAGAACATCTTTAGTAGTCCTTGCCCCAAAAAAATACCAGACCTCCCGGTCAATATCTCCATTTTCAAACATATCATAAAGAATTGATTTAAAAGGAGCCATTCCGGAACCTCCTGCAACACAAACCATTGCTGCATCTGTCTCGGATCGCTCAAAATCACCAAAGGGTCCTATTAACTCAACTTCCATCCCCTCTTTAAGGTGAGTATGTACCCATGTGGTCGCAATTCCTCCAGGGACAAGACGTATTAAAACCTCTATTACATTCTTATCACCAGGTTTTGAAGACATTGAATAAGCTCTCTGGGTTGTTCCCTTAATTTTGTCATAAGGAGGAACAACCAACTGAACATATCTGCCTGCCTGAAAAGTGATCTCTTCTCCCTGAAGATCAAATACAAGCTCTTTAATGTCATGAGTAACATCCCGAATAGATATGACCCTGGAATTGAATTTTTTTACATTAAACAGATCTTCGGGTATTAATATATCAATATCAGACTTTACTTTTACCTGACAGGAAAGCCGAATATTTTTCCCCATCTCTTCTTTGTCCAGATACGGAATCTCAGTAGGCAGATACGCTCCCACATCACTTATAACCTGACATTTACAGGCGCCGCAGCTTCCCCTGCCTCCACATGCGGAAGGAATAAAGATCTCCTTCGAAGCAAGGGAAGAGAGGAGGGTATCACCTCCATTAAGAGTTAAAATTTTCTTACCTTTATTTATGCTGATATTGACTTCACCATAATTATTAACAATTTTATCAACAATCGAGATAGCTGCAGCCAGGACTCCTGCAATTATAGCAACTACAATTGGTGCTGTTAAATAATCCATTACAGAACCTCCTTACTGGACATTAAGCATTCCGGAAAATCCGATAAATGCCATCGCCATAAATCCAATGGTTATCAGTGTAATCCCGGGACCGCTTAATCCTGCAGGAACCGGGGCTTTGACAAGTTTCTTCTGAATAGCAGCCAAAGCCATTATTGCCAGCCACCACCCCAAACCTGATCCGAATGCAAAAACTACAGTCTGAATAAAGCTGTAATTTCGTATCTGCATAAATAATGCAACGCCAAGGATAGCACAGTTTACCGTAATCAAAGGAAGAAAAATACCAAGAGAAATATACAGTGCAGGAGAAACTCTGTCTATCACCATCTCTAGAATTTGGACAGTCGCAGCTATTACAATTATAAAAATAATATAGCGAAGGTAGAGAAGATCCAGCGGAATTAAAACATACTGAAGAATAACCCAGTTTAACATCGCTGTAAGAGTTAAAACCACAGTAACTGCAAGACCCAGACCATTTGCAGATTTCATATCCTTGGAAATTGAAATAAAGGAACACATACCAAGGAAATTGGCAAGAAGTATATTGCTTGTAAAAACAGATGCAAATAGTAATACTACAGGATTTATATCAGGAACCATTATTTTCCCCCCTTAACTTGCTTAAGACCAG
Source organism: Spirochaetota bacterium (assembly GCA_024280415.1). GTDB lineage: Bacteria > Spirochaetota > Spirochaetia > B11-G9 > B11-G9 > JAJRQE01. Next base: position 2,525 of record JAJRQE010000304.1, read on the forward strand.
CCTGCTGTTTTAAGATAATTGTCTTGGCAACCCAGATAAATGTTCCCAATAAAAAGAACGCACTGGGTGCCATTACCATTATAGTCCAGGGAATAAATCCTGAAGGAAGAATGGTAATTCCAAAAACCGTTCCAAACCCCATAATTTCTCTGACAAGAGCAATTACCATAAGAACCCACATATACCCAAGTCCGGATGTAATACCATCCCATACGGAAATCAGGGGGTCATGGGACTGAGCAAATGCTTCTGCTCTTCCCATAATAATACAGTTGGTTATTATCAATCCAACATATGGGCCCAGCGACTTACTGATCTCCGGAAGATAGGCTCTAAGAAGTATATCCACGATAATTACATAGAACGCAATTATTAAAGTTTGAAGAATCATCCTTACTTTTCTGGGAATCACAGTCTTCAAAAGGGAAACAGTAAGATTAGTAAATGCTGATACGAACATGAGACCAACTGTCATTATTAAAGTGTTTGAAAGATTATTTGTAACTGCAAGTGTTGAACAAATTCCCAATATCTGGATAAATATCGGATTACTGGTCCATACATTATTTTTAAGGATCTGTCCTGGTGAGTCTTCATTCATTAGTTATCACCTCCCAGTTCTGATTTAATTCTTTTAATCTGGTCATTCACAATTACCTGAATAGAATCGCTTGTCCTGGACGCTCCGGTAATGCCATCCACCTGCCCATTATCCGGGTCTGTATCACCTCCGGATCCTCCTGGTTTGACAACAATTCCACCTGCAGCATATTCACCTTTAAACTGCTCTTTAAACCAGGCTTCATCTATTCTCCCCCCCAGACCCGGGGTCTCTACATGAGAAACAATTTCAAATCCTACAATCCTGTCAAGACTGGAACTCATACCCATTACCCCGGTGATTGTCCCCCAAAGACCATTCCCCTGGAAGGGGCTTACCACCACAGATTGTCCATTGACTATTGTAGTCTGATAGGGTGAATCAGGATTAAATTCCGGAAAATATTCTTTAAAAACAGCTTCAATATCCATATTTTCTTCAATTGGTATACCGGCTGCAACAAGATAGGCTCTGGCGACTATCAGCCTTTTATTCTCTTCTACTTTTCCTTTTGTGGCTCCATAGGCAAGAGAGAGAAGAAATACAAAAAGAAAAGCTGAAATAACACTTACAGTTACTGTATAAATTATCCCATCCTTTTTCATTTTTTTACTCCCGTCTTCTTCATCTTTCCCGCAAGTTCATCCAGAAGAGGTGCAAACATATTTCCCATCAATATAGCAAAACTTGCACCTTCGGGAAACAGGGAAAAATCCCGGATAAGCGCCAGGGAAACTCCTACAACTGTTCCGTAGAAAATTTGCCCAAAAGGTTTTTTTGCCGAAGATATAGGATCAGTTACCATAAAAACAGCAATAAAAAGAATACTACCTGCCAAAAGGCTTTCCAATGGAGGAGCTGTTATAATTCCGGAGTAGAAAAGGATACCCTGTAACACTATGAACGATAACAGAGTCGAGAGAATTGTCCGCCAGCTTGCAGTCTTTGTATAAACGAGATATACAGCAGCAAGTACAATAAGAACTACTGCACTTTCACCAATGGATCCCATCCTGATTCCTGTAAGCAAATCCATAAGAGGTGGAAAATCCCCCACCCTTAATATCTCCAGAGGAGTAGCTCCCGAAACAGAATCGCTTATCAGTGTTCCAAAACGACCAGGAAGCATCCAGCCTCCGGTCATAATTGTTGGAAATGTAATATAGATAAATAAACGTCCGGTTATTGCAGGATTAAAAATATTCCGTCCGAACCCCCCATATATACTTTTTCCAAAGAGTACGCCAAAAATAATACCAATAGCAGCTATCCAAAAAGGAACTAATGGAGGCATGGAAAGAGTGTACAATGCACAGCTGACCAAAACAGCTTCTGAAACCTTCTGATTCCTTTGCTTCATAAAGATGTATTCTGTAAGGATCCCTGCAGTAAAAACCACAGCAGCTATAGCTACAACTTTCCACCCGTACAGATATATAGAAAACAGAAAGATCGGAATGAGAGAATAAAGAACTCTTCTCATCATAATCTGTTTTTGAAACACAACACCCTCCTATATAATTGTAAAAGATTACTGGTTTCCCCTAAAACTATTATTTTAAAGAAACCATGATTTACTAATGAATATTTTATGTGTATATTCTAAATTGATTATATACTATCATCAGGTCAGAAGCAATTCTAAATTAGATTCAGGCTTTTGAGATGTCCTTGAAAACGGCTTGTTTTCGTGCTGGCCGTATATGCGGAACAAGATTATTACACCATCTGCAGGGACTTATAACCAAGATTATTAGCAGGAGTAGTTATGATTACCAAAGGCATTATAAAAGAGATTAAAGAGTCGGATATATTTGTTGAAATGTTTGAAGCCGGCGGTTCATGCAGTTCCGGGGATTGTGCCAGCTGCAGTTCCAAGGGGAAAAGCAAGCTGATCCAGGCTATTAATATAAAAAATCTACCTTTAAAACCTGGCTCAGTTATTGAAATGGAACTTCCCACAGGAAAAGCACTCATTGCTGCCTTTCGGGTTCTCATTGTACCGCTGCTCCTGTTTATTACTGCTTTTACTATTGTAGGGAATATCCCGGGTACAGGAGAAGGACTGCAGGTAGCTTCCGGTTTTCTGGGACTCTTCGGCGGTTTTTTTCTTAACTTTCTCTTTTCCAAAAAGTATAAGATGAAAGAGATGCCGGAAATTATCAGAATACTTTAAGTATACCGGGTACTCCCGGCTGTAATTCAGCAGTTCTGGTGAGTACCATCACAAAATGGAGGATTGGATGTCTGTCCGCATGTGCAGATCTTGACCTCTGTTTCTGATTCAATATTCATCTCAAATGGTCCATCTACATCTGTAGTTTCATGAGATCCGTCACAGTAGGGAGGATTCTTTGTTTTCCCGCATAAACAATACAGCTTCCTTCCAGGTTTTTCATTAATTACCATCGGTTCTTTTTTATTACTCATTCACTATTACTCCCTTTTTATTCAAAACTACTCTTCTAAAAATTATAGATCTGCTTATATTTATTTTCAAGGTACTTTTGAAAATATGCAGGATTTAATTTTTCTCCTGTAATATCACTAACAAGCTCCTCTGCAGATCTGGAAGCACCGTAGCTATGTATTTTTTTCTCAGCCAGAAAAGTATTTCTGCAAGCTCTCCTTTTTCCAGTATATAATCCATATTAAGATCTTTTTCCATGGCAGAAGAAAACTGGGCACCGTATAAATTCCCAAGTGCATAGGTAGGGAAATATCCAAATGCACCCATGGACCAGTGAATATCCTGAAGAACTCCTTCTGAGTCATTTTCCGGCAGAATCCCCAAAAAATCTTTAGTTTTTAAATTCCATGCTTCAGGAAGATCTCCTACAGACAGAGAACCGGAAATAAGTTCCTGTTCCAGCTGAAACCTTAAAATTATATGTAGATTATAGGTTACTTCATCCGCTTCCACCCTTATAAGAGAAGGCTTAACCTTATTAATACCCCTATAGAAACTCTCCATGCTTACACTCTTAAGGTTTTCCGGAAAATATTCTTTAAGAAAAGGATAATAGTATTTCCAGAATCCCATTGACCTGCCTATTATATTCTCCCAGGTTCTGGACTGGGACTCATGAATTCCTAAAGAAGTTCCACTGGCAAGTATATTCCCCTTAATATTCTCCCCGAACCCAAGTTCATAGAGTCCGTGACCGCATTCATGAATAATACCAAATAGACCTGTTTTAAAAAATTCTTTCTGATACCTCGTTGTAAGTCGGACATCATCTCTCCCCAAAGTTGTCGTAAATGGATGGGCAGAGATATCCAGACGACCCCGATCATAGCCATACCCCATGTCCTGAAGCACCCTGCGGCCGAATGCTTCCTGTCTGGAGATATCGTATTCTTTTAGCAAAAAACTGTCATCAATTTTACGTAAATTACCAATTTTACCAATAAATTCTGTCAGCCATGGCTGGATGGAATTAAAAATATCTAACACTTCTCTGGTACTGATCCAGGGTTCAAACTCATCCAGAAGTGCATCGTAAAGAGTTTCAGAATAACCTATGGATTCAGCTTTCTGCCTGGTCAGTTCAAGAATTTTTTCAAGGTGGGGCTTAAAAAGGGAAAAATTCGATTCTTTTCTCGCTTCAATCCATGCAGCCTGGGAATGGCTTGCAGCAAGGGCAAGTTCTGTGACAAGTTTTTTGGGAAGTCTTGTCTGGATCTTATACTGTCGGAAAACCTCCCTGACATAGGCACTGTCCACCACATTACCGTCACTGAAAACCCCTTCCGGAGTTTCATCGGATGCACCGAGATCTTCAAGCAGTTTTCCTATTTCAGATGATGTTATTTTCTCATGCAGTATCCCCTGAAGGAGGGCAAGCTGTTCCCCTTTTTCTCCAATTGCCAGCCGGGGCATATAGGTCTCCTGATCCCATGAAAGAGTTGCTATTGCATGTTCAAGGAGAACTACATCCTTAGTCAGCCCCTTTAACCTTTCTATTGCTTTTCCCATAACAACCTCCTCCAGCCTAAGTCATCCTAAATTTTATACCCAATAGTTCTTAGAAGTTTTTTTCTGTCAATCTTATCATTAGCCCCTTCTACTCCTTTCGGAGAATATCCATCTACAACACCAATAATACCCCTTCCCTGCTCTGTTTCTGCAACAAGGATCTGCAGGGGGTTTGCTGTGGCAGCAAAAACAGAAACAACCTCCTGGCAGTTTTTTATCTGATTAAGTACATTTATGGGATAGGCATTCTTGAGGATAAGAAAAAAAGTATGCCCGGCGGCAACCCGCCCTGCACAATCCACAGCTTCGGAAACAAGCTTATCATTATTGCCCTCTGTTCTGATCAGACATGGACCGGAAGCCTCACAAAAGGCAAGCCCGTACTCTATCCCGGGGACAGAGGATATGAGAATTTCAGGAATATCCTCCACAGTTTTTATAAAATGGGACTGACCAACAATAATATTGCAATCTTTCTCCCATTCAAGCTGTATTGCTTCTGATTTAAATTCCATACACTATTCCTCCATAAGAAGATCAAGATCAATCTCACAGCATGTAGCAGGCATTTGAATACCCCAGTTCTCAAGAACACCCGGAGAGACTTCACCAAAAACACCTACTGCCCTGCCCATATAGATAACCCGGGCTGACCGACCTTTAATAAATCTCGGATCGTCCATCTCTTTAAGTTCATAATCTCTGTTCAGATAGTAAAAGAGTGCAGAGACACTGCTGCTTACCTGATTATACCCCTCGTTCCTGTCTGCACTCATAAATCCAAGTGAATTCCTTGTGACTGTACCTGAAATATCATCAGAATCAAGATAGGCAACTTTACCAATTTCGAAAATACTATGAGGATAAACTGCATTTGCAGATATAGCTTCAGAGTTTAACATTGATGGAATAATGCTCCCCCTGACAAATTCATAATTCTCGGTCATAGGATTTACAATCTGTATCAGTTCATCCCCTGTTATATTCATTTTATCAATATAGTCTTTCCTGGAACCAAGATAGTTATAGATCATCTCCTGAAACCCGAGACCTATAAGGATATCCTTTGCCTTCCTGGCAAACTCCTCCTCCGGGCTTATTCTTCCAACTGTTGAATCAGAGGGCATAACAGGATCAAAGCTGTCCATTCCGCGACCCATCATTATATCTTCGATAATATCAACAGAATGGAGAAAATCATTTCGATATTCCGGAACTTCAATACTGATCTCCGACCCCTTCAAAGAGGGTTTTATACCCATTCTTTCAAGGGCTGCAGTCATCTCCTCTGCAGAGAGATCCGATCCAAGAAGCTTCCGGGCATAATTCACATCAACTGAAATATCCTTCTGAAAATAGAATGGAGTAGTTATACTTCTTCCCAGACTTGTATCATAGGAATACTCAACCCTCACTGGAAGAATTGTAAACCCATCGTCCGCAAGATCACAGGCAACTATGGATGCTGTTAAAATAAGAGAGGGAAGATCTGTTCCTGTAAGTTCGATAAAAAGATTCTCATCTCCGACCTCAACTGCCCCAATTTCAGAGCTATTAATAACAGGAGAAAAACTCAAAACACTTCCTGCAGAATCTGTAATAAAGGGAAACTTATCATCCTTCGCAACAATATGACCAAACTCCTGTCCTTTGGGATGATCCCTGATTATCTCCCGAAGAGTCATCTCCCTATCCATTCCAAGGGGAATAAATTTTGTGGTATCCGGATCTGCAGCACTATATAAAACAGGATATTTTATAAGATCACTGCGGTAAATACCCATCGCTATTGATTTACGCTTACGCCCATAGTTCCAGCATAGCTTTTCCTGAGTCTGGATCAGATCCTTCAGGGTCGAATCGTTAATTGCCTTTCCTGTTATGGCAAAAGCGGCCATATACGGTCTGGTAGCCTTAATTCCAGGATCTACCTTTACAACCCGTTCCCCTGAATCAAGGGAATTACCGGAATTGGAGAAAAAACTGTACTCAGGCCGAACCCCGCCTTTATAAACTCTTAATTGTCTTGCAAGACCCGAAGTTGACCATAAATCGGGTCTGTTTGTATCGTTAAGCTCAATTTTCAACAAACCTTCAGCTTCATCAACCCCATCAAGTTCAGCTTTTGCACAGGGAAGTAGAGCTTCAAGCTGATCATTGGTATAATTTTTCCCTATTAAACCATAAAATTTCTCACGGTTAACTTCAATTTTAGGCATAGTTATTTACTCCTCCTGAGGCGTACATTTTCAATATTAGGTGTAAAGAGTTCCCGAAGATCATTAAGACCCAAATGCATAAGAGCCATTCTGTCTATACCAAGCCCCCATGCCAGCACAGGAACATCTATCCCCATTGCTTCTGTAACCTCCGGACGGAATATACCGCTTCCTCCAAGCTCAAACCATCCCAGTACAGGATGTTTAATATGAACCTCTATTGAAGGTTCCGTAAATGGAAAGTAACCTGGAACGTATCTAACCTCTTCAGCACCTGCAATTTCCTCTGCAAACATCTTTAACAGACCTAGTAAGGTACGTAGATTAACATCCTCTCCGAGGACAATACCTTCTGTCTGATAAAAATCAGCTCCGTGAGTTGCATCTACCTGATCGTATCTAAAACAACGGGCAACACCAAAATACTTGCCTGGTATTTTTGCCTTATGCAGCTGCTTAGCAGAAAGAACAGTCCCCTGACTTCGAAGAACCTGCCTTCTGGTGAAATCACGGTCAAATTCATATCCCCAGCCGCGACTTCCGGTTTTCCAGCCGTTTTCATGGGTTTCCGCAACCTGATCCAGCCATGGCTGCTCAATCTCCTTTGCAGAAGCTGCATTCTTTAAATAGTAAACATCATGAATATCCCTGGCACTGTGAAACTGAGGCATAAAAAGAGCATCTCCGTTCCAGAATTCGGTTTCGACCAGTGGGCCGTCAAACTCCTCAAAACCCAGAGAAGAGAGCTTATCCTTGACCCACTGAAGATACTGACTGTAAGGATTCCGTCTTCCAAGAAGAACCCTGTTTGGGGGAGTATTTATATTATACTCGCGAAAATCTTTACCCTTCCAGCTACCAGAGGAAAGCATTTCCGGTGTAAGAGCACCAACTTCCTCTCCTGTAAGTCCCTGTTCCAGAAGGAGTTTTTTTACTTTTCCACCATTGTCTGTCAGTCTGTAAACAAGGTCTTCCCTTTCGATAATTTTAAATGGAGAAGTTGAAGCTCCTCTCTTCTTACTGTTGGATTTTATTACAGAAAGTTCTTCTGCACTTAAGCAGGATTCATCAATAAGCCCCTGTTCCATGCCACGTTTCAGTAATGATCCGAGAATAGATATTCTTTCAGGAAGGTTCCCCTCTATAACTACAACCCTTTTTTCGCTATCCATCTTAAGGACACCCTCTTTCGATAGTTGACCAAAAGCTGAACCTACATCCTTGTTTTCAAGCCCCAGTGCCCCGGCAATATCCGGCATCTTCAAGGGTCCCCCGCTCTTCAGCAAGTCGACGATTCTCTGTTCAGGAATTCCGGCAGATATATACTCCTTTCCTGTTCCTGTTATCTCATAGAGGGTACGCAATTCTCTGCTGCTCTCCTCAATATAGGACTTGGCAGAAAGCCAGCTGAAAGTCTGATTGCACTGTCCGAGGTTATAGGACAAATCCGAACTTATACGTTCAGCTGTAATATCCTCATTCGTAGCAACATGTCTCAGCAGCCTGATTTCCAGGGGATGGAGACTTTTTAAATCAAAATCCATTTACAACTCCTATTATCGCTTTCGAGCACTTTCCAAAATTTTATACCATAAAATAATTTAGAATCAACACTCAGAAAGTCTCCAATATTTTTAACAGTACTGCAGCAAATAGTTACAGTAGATCACTTTTGTATTTAGTTTAAATATGTTTAAATATAATTTATAATATTGTAAAGGGTTACAGGAGAAAAGTTAATGCACCTTCTGATAAAAAACTGTATTCTTAACGGTCAAATGAGAGATATTCTAATTAAAGACGGCCTGATTTCAAAAATTGATAAATCAATTAATACAAATACAGAAAATATACTTGATGCAAAGGGGAATTACATAATCCCCTCATTAAAGAACGGACATACACATGCTGCCATGTCACCTCTGAGAGGTTTTGGAGATGATATGAAGCTCCAGCCATGGCTTGAGGAGAAAATATGGCCGGCAGAATCAAAAATAACTTCAACTGATGTGTACTGGGGAACAAGGTTTGCAGCTCTTGAGATGATAAAATCCGGAACCACATTCTGCAACGATATGTATTTTCATTTTCCGGCAGCTCAAAAAGCTTTTATTGATGCAGGTATTAAATCTGCCGCAGGTCCGGCTCTTTTTGATTTTTTTGATACTGGTAAAGTAGAAGAGATGAAGAAAAACTGTTTAAATGAGATTGAGAATACTCAAATTTCAGGCACAAACAGTTTAATACTGGCGGCCCATTCCATATATACTCTTTCATTTGAGAGTCTTAAATGGATTGCAGAACTTGCAGGAACAAAAAACATTCCAGTGCACATACATCTTTCAGAAACAGAACTGGAAGTTAAGGAATGTATTGCAAGGTATGGTGTCAGGCCGGCAATGCTTCTGGAGCAAACAGGTTTACTGGAAACAGAGATTGTTACTGCCCATTCTGTCTGGATGGATGACAATGAACTTGATCTACTTGCCAGATATAATGTAACAGTCACATATAACCCTTCTTCAAACATGAAACTGGCTGTTGGAAAAGTGTTCCCCTATAGAGAGATTAAAGAACGGAATATAAAAATATTACTGGGAACCGACAGCTGTGCATCCAATAATAATCTGGATATGTTTGAAGAGATGAAATTTGCTTCTCTCCTGCAGAAACACCAAAATAATAATCCGGAACTTTTAACTGCCATGGAAATTTTTGATATAGCAGCTGGATCGGAAGCTTCTGTATTTCCTCAAATTTCTTCACAAATCAAGGTCGGTGCCTATGCTGACTGTCTTCTCCTGAACAAGGAGAATCTGGATCTAATCCCTTCAAACAACCTGGTTTCAAATATTGTCTATTCGGCTAACGGAAACTGTGTAGATACAGTAATATGCAGGGGAAAACTATTAATGGAGAACAGAGTTGTTAAAGATGAAGAAGAGATATTAAATCAGATAAGATCTATTTCTAAAAGGGTAACCATGTAGAGACGCAAAACCATATAGAGACGCAATATATTGCGTCTCTACATGGTTCAATACCCCTGAACAACCCCCATCCCTGTATCCACCCGGAGATCTATACCGGTAATTCCCCTGGAATAGGGGGAAGCAAGAAATAGTACTGTATCCCCTACCTCCGAGGGATCAACCAGCCTGGAAAGGGGCGATGAGGCAATATACCTGGCAACTCCATCCGGCCACTCTGCCTCCAGATTCTTATGCTTAATCAATCCCGGGGAAACACTGTTAACCCTAATTCCGTATCTCCCCAATTCCAGAGCAGATGCCCTAGTATATTGAATTAAACCACCTTTCGATGCAGTATAATGGCTGTGTAAAACAGCAGGAACTGACCCTTCAATAGATGCTATATTAATTATTGCAGGCGAGATTGAAGAATTTTTTTTATGTAAAGCAAGAAAAGCCTTAGTTGTTAAGTGGGGTATTTTTAAATTCAAATCCAGCATTTTATCCCAGTCATCATCTTCCAGACTATCTATGGAACCAAGGGTCTGCAAACCGGCATTGTTTACCAGAAAATCCAGGGAAGACCACTTCTTGTCAATAATCGAAAACATCTCAGATATATAACCCGGGGTCGAAATATCTCCTGAAAGAACAAACGATTCCCCCTTAAGAGATTTCTGAAGATCGTATAATTTCTCCCTACTACGTCCCTGAAGGAAAACCCTGCACCCTGCAGAAGAAAAACAACCTGCAATAACCCTTCCCAAATGTCCAGAGGCTCCTGTTACGAGTACATTTTTCCCATCTATCTTCCATGAACCCATCTAACTACCCCCGTTCTCCCTTGTTAAAGATATTATCAGTTCCCTGTCATCCGGGTAGTTCGTAATCAGCTCATCCCTGAAAGAGAGAGTAAAATCTTTCTCTGTAAATCCCGGGGACATGGTAGTTCCAAGAAGTGCCCACTCTCCACCAGGGACAATACGAGACCCCTGAATTACAGAGGCAGGTACAGTAAACTGAGGAATTTCCCCTGCAGGAATATTAGATCCCAGGAGAACCTGTCGTACCTTCCCATTTCCGTAAAAAAGACTGAGTTCCACAGGATCCCCAAGGTAAAAATGATAAACCTCAGGAGTTGGAAGTGTATGAAGAGCAGAAAAACCTCTGTAACTATTAACAAGCAGGAAATAAATTGCAGTCCCTGCAGGTTTTACTTCTCCATATTCAGACTGGATATTCGATCCATCAAGAATAAAGTCAGAAACCCAGGACTGCCTGTAATATCCCCCCTCCTCTGCCAGGGGAACAAGATTCAATTTTTTTATTATATCATTCGGTTCCATATTATTAGGATTTTATACCCAAATTAACTAATTCCACATGGAAACTATTTTTCTAACCAGACTTATAAAATTATCGCGTACTTTTGCAGCAGTTTCCATTACTTCGGAATGATCAAGGGGCTGATCCAGAACTCCTGCTGCCATATTTGTAATACATGAAATTCCCAGGATATCCATACCTGCATGGGCTGCTACCAGAACTTCCGGTGCGGTAGACATTCCTACGGCATCTGCACCTATAATACCCAGCATCCTAATTTCAGCAGGAGTCTCATAATTCGGCCCTCCCATAAATCCGTAAACACCTTCCTGCAGGGGAATATTCAGAGCCTTACCTGCATCCTTAGCCATAGAACGGAGAGATTTTTTATAGGCATCCGACATATCAGGAAATCTGGGACCAAAATTATCGAAATTTGAACCCCGCAGTGGTCCGTTTACATCAAACTTAATATGATCAGAAATTATCATAAGATCGCCTGGATTAAAGTTTTTATTTACACCACCGGAAGCATTGGTAACAAGAAATTTATTTATACCAAGGAGCTTCATAACACGAACGGGAAACACAACAGTATCGTAGGAATAACCTTCATAGTAATGGAATCGTCCCTGCATAACCAGAACTTTCTTTCCTTCAAGAGTGCCTATAACCAGGTGGCCTGCATGCCCCTCTACAGTGGATCTGGGGAAACCGGGAATCTCTTCATACTTTATAATAACAGGTTTCTCAACCTCATCTCCAAGAACCCCTAACCCGGACCCGAGAACCATCCCAAATTCAGGAACATAGTCCAGTTTACTCTTAATATAATCTGATGCCTTTGTCAGTGCAGCCATTATTTCATCCATATTATTACTCCTACGGTTGCATAGCCTAGCAGCAAACTTGTTTGCGACCAGGCTATTTTATTTATAAAGCTTCTTTCAAAAAACCACTTGCATATTTATGAAGAACACTTCCGATTAACGTTTGATATGGGATTCCTTCTCTTGCAGCTCTTCTTTGGAGAGCAGAAAGATCATTCTCTGAAATTCTTATATTGATTTTTCGATTTTTTTTCATAGTATTACGTGCTATTGTCCTATAATCAATTGAAGATTCAGAGAGAATTAGCTTATCATTTTCATATGCCTCTAAAATTTCACTCTCATATTCATTTAAAAGAATATTTTTTTGATTCTTATCCATCTTAACCTCCAAGATATTTTTTTGTTGCTTTTCTACTTGGTATAATGGTCTTTAGAAAATATTCATCTCCATTAATAACAAAAGGGACTAAATATGCATACCCTTCGACATTAATTATCATTATTTTTTGATTAGGATATTTATTCTTATTGGGATGTTCCATTTCAGATATCTTTGCACCAGATTCAATTTTTTGAACTATTTCTTCAAATGTAATACCTCTTTCTTTTGAAAGTATTTCATTTTTCTCAACATTCCACTTGAATAAGTTCATAATAATAGAGTAAGACAAAAGACAGACAATGTAAACAAAAACCCGAGCCTTAAGCCCGGTTTTTTAAATTTATCATATAAAATAGAACTACCTTTTCCCATGTTCAAAAGGTTCACCAATAGCTCTAGGAGCCTGTGAGGATTTTGAAAATATAACTAAAGCAATCAATGTCACGAAATATGGAAATATCTTTAAAATTATCCCAGGTATAACAGCTAAAGCAGGCACAGCCTGTGAAACATTTGCCAGGGTTGCAGAGAAACCAAAGAAAAAAGTTGCCCCAAGTATTCCCAAAGGTTTCCACTGCCCAAAAATTAATGCAGCCAGTGAAAGAAAGCCCAATCCAGCGACAGAGCCATTGAACTCACCTGCAATTGTTACAAGCAGCACAGCTCCACCAAGTCCTGCAAAAGCTCCCGAAATCATTACACTTATATATCGTACAAAGTATACATTAACACCTGCAGCATCTGCCGCGTGAGGATGCTCCCCACAGGATCTTAATCGCAAACCAAAAGCAGTTTTATATATAACAAGCCATGAAAGTAGAAGGAGTAATAATACCAGCCATGTTGAAATATATGTCTGGGTAAAAAATAATTTCCCAATTACAGGTATTTTATCAAGCACAGGAATATTCATTCTTGAAAATCCACTTGTAATACGAATATTTCCGCTTCCAGTCATAGTCCTTGCAATAAAAACTGTTAATGCACCAGCTATCATATTTATTGCTGTTCCACTAATAACCTGGTCGGCGTTAAGATTAATACTGGCAAAAGCATGTAAAAGTGAAAACAATGCCCCGAATACCATGGCAGAAAGGAGGCCGATCCATACAGCACCTTCAGGCAGAATTGGTTGCAGTGTCGAAATAGTAACGGCACTTGCAAACATCCCTACAACCATAAGCCCTTCGAGTCCTATATTAACAACACCACTCCTCTCACTGAAAAGTCCTCCAAGGGAGGTAATAAGTAATGGAATTGTAAAAGCAATGGCATATGGAAAAATTTGTGTGAGTAATAACCACATCTTAGTTTCCTCCTTTTACTTTTTTCTGAACAATATTAATAGCTCTCTCTATCAGGATACTGGTTGCCGCAAAATAGATAATAGTTGCAATAATGGTATCTCCAATCTCCGGAGGAATAGAGGTCATGGCATTCATGAATCCTTTTCCAGAATGAAAAATTCCAAAGAAAATTGAGGCGGCCAGAACACCATAGGGGTTTAATCCACCCAGCAAGGCTGCTGCAATACCATCGAAACCCAGAGCAGGAAGAACTCCTATCTGGATGTTTGAAGCATAACCAACATAATAAGTTGCTCCACCCAGGCCGGCTAAAGCACCTGCAATTACCATGGATAACACAATATTCCTATTAACTTTCATACCGGCATATTCTGCACCAAATCTATTGTACCCTGCAGCTTTCAGCTCATAACCAAGAACAGTTTTATTGAGTATAATAGCTATAATCACTACTGCTATGATTGCAAGAAATAGTCCATAGTTGATAAAAGAACCATTAAACAGATCTGTAAGCCAGGGAGCTTTTAACGAAGCAGCTTCCGGAATTGATCTTGATTCTGTCTCAAGAAACTCTCCCTTAAAAAAAGCAGGAACCGAATAATAGATGGTCCAGTATGCTATCCAGTTCATCATAATTGTCGAAACAACTTCATGTACATTAAATCTGGCTTTTAATAATCCAGGGACAAATGCCCATAAACCACCGCCAAACATTGCTGCTGCCATCATTATTGGAAGAAGTAGTACTCTGGGAATATTAAAAGTAAGGGCTACAGCCGTAGCACAAAGACCACCTATCAACATCTGACCGGAAGCTCCAATATTAAACAAACCGGTTTTAAAAGCAAAAGCCACAGAAAGACCTGTAAATATCAAAGGTGTTGCAGTAGCCAAAGTATTCCCGATTCTCTCAATATTCATCAGTCCGCCACGGAACAGATATGAATATCCCAGAAAAGGATTATTTCCAGTAAAGACCATTAGTACAGCACCAGCAATCAATCCAAGTAAGACCGAAATTAATCCTACGTATACTTGTTTATTAATTTTTATTTTCAAGGAGTATCTCCTTTCCCGACACCAGCCATCATTAGGCCAACCTCATTTTCGTTAGTCTCAGAAGCATTAACAACGCCGACTTTTTCTCCACCTGCAATAATAACTATTCGATCTGACAGATCAAGGATCTCATCAAGCTCCAAAGAAACAAGTAAAACAGCCTTTCCACTATCTCGCTGCTCGACAAGTCTCTTATGAATATATTCAATGGATCCTACATCCAGACCTCTTGTAGGCTGAACAGCAATTAGTAAGTCAGGATCATGATCAACCTCTCTCCCAACAATAGCTTTCTGCTGGTTTCCACCGGACATTGATCGGGTTATTGTAACCGGACCCTCACCGGATCTGACGTCAAAATCATTGATAATTTTATCAGCATGAGTTCTAATCTCAGCCTTATTAAGAAATCCATTTAAGGCGTAAGGATTTTTATTATATACTTCAAGAACCATATTCTCTTCCAGAGAATAATCGAGAACAAGACCATGCTTGTGACGATCTTCAGGAATATGAGCTATGCCAGCATTTATTCGCTCTCTAATAGAAAAATCGGATATATCTTTTTTATTAAGGAAGATAGAACCATTTTCGATCTTCGTTAGTCCTGTAATAGCCTCAACAAGTTCTGTCTGACCATTGCCATCAACTCCTGCTATTCCAAGTATTTCACCGGAACGTACTGAAAAAGAGAAGTTTTTTAGAGTTGGAACACCCTGCGATCCTAAAACAGTAAGAGCCTTAACATCAAGCACTATATCTCCAGCTTCCTGCTCTTTTTTATCAACATTAAAAGAGACGACCCTTCCTACCATCATCTCTGCCATATCAGCTGTTGAGGTATCTGCTACATCGACTGTACCTATCATTTTTCCCCGCCTGATAACTGTACATCTGTCTGCAACAAGTTTTATCTCTTTCAACTTATGTGTAATAAGGAGTATTGATTTTCCCTCTTCAGTCAAATTCCTCATAATTTTTATGAGTTCAATAATCTCCTGAGGGGTTAGAACCGCAGTAGGTTCATCAAAGATAAGTACTTCCGCATCCCTGTAGAGCATTTTCAATATCTCGGCTCTCTGCTGCATTCCAACAGAAACATCTTCTATAAGAGCATCAGGGTCAACATTAAGTTTATACTTTTCAGATAGCTTTCTGATCTTTTCGGAAGCTTCTTTTAGATTTAAAAAAAGTCCCTGTTTAGGCTCCAGACCTAATATTATATTTTCCGTGATCGTAAAATTGTGCACCAGTTTAAAATGCTGATGAACCATTCCAATACCAAGATCATTCGCCTGGTTCGGATTATGAATGCTAACCTCCTGACCATTCACTTTGATTTGACCTTTATCAGGTTTGTACAAACCAAAAAGAATACTCATAAGAGTGGACTTCCCTGCCCCATTTTCACCTAGAAGTGCATGAATTTCCCCTTTTTTAAGATTAATTGATATATCATCGTTGGCTACAATACCGGGAAACTCTTTTCTAATATTCAGCATTTCCACTACATAATCCATATATAACCCCGTAGAATCCGATTTTTTATACTTTAAAATAGATATTATTTTTATCACAAAAGAATATCAGGAGGGGTAAGGCCTACCCCTCCAATTACCACTAATACTGATTATTTAATTAGACTTCCCTGTTCAGCAGCTACAACTATAGCACCTGATTTAATCATGTCAAAAATATCTCCAACTTTTGATTCTACAGAAGAATCAAGGTTCGGATTTTTGGCAGGAATGCTGACACCATCGTTGGCAGCATTAAAAATCAATGTTTCTCCACCTGGAAAGGTTCCACCGAGTTCTGCCTTAATCATATCATAAGCAGCAATATCAATTCGTTTCATAGCGGAGGTGAGGATAACAGATTTTTTACCATCAAATATACCATCAGCATACTGATCCACATCAACACCAACTATCCATACTTCTTCACCTGCTTTAGCACGTGATTTAGCCTCATTAATAGCACCAACTCCAACTCCACCAGCAGCAGTAAAGATAACAGAAACACCCTTATCATACATCTGTGCCGCTAACTGCTGACCGGCAGCTACGTCACTAAAAGTACCCTGATAGATGATATTTTCTGCATTTAGAACAATTTTTGTACCTAAGCTATCGTTTGCATATGCAACACCCTGCTGGAATCCCCAGTTAAATTTTTGTACCGGAGGAATTTCCATACCACCAATCAATCCCATTTCTCCTTCTTTTATCTGAAGAGCTGCTGCAACACCAGCTAAAAATCCGGATTCATGCTCTGCAAAGAAAATTGAAACTGTGTTCGAAGCAGTATTGAATACGCTGTAATCAGCATTATGTGGAGCACCGTCAATAAGAACAAATTTAGCATCCGGATACTTATCCTGAGCTACAAAAATTGTTGTTTCAAATTTAAATCCCGGAGTAACCATAAATCTGAACCCGGCATCATACAGATTTCCGATCTCTTTCACATAATCCGCTTCTGTTGTTCCCACAGGTTTAAGATATTTTGTTGTTATATCCATATCCTTTTCTGCTTCAAGGATTCCTTCCCATGTGCCCTGGTTAAAGGATTTATCATCGATTGATCCGGAATCTGTAACCATACCTACTTTCAGGCTTGTTGAGCTACTTCCTTCCTGATCACCACCAGCAAACGCAAAATTTGCAATAAACATAATTGCCAGTAAAAAAATTACTACTCTTTTCATTTTGTTTCTTCTCCCTTTGTTGATTGTCTTAACATTAACTCAGTATAATCCACTTGTCAAGAAAGTCAATTGTTTTGTTAATTTTTTAACAATTAGGATTAAAGGAAGAACAAGTAACCACCTCCCCCTTCAGAGGAGATGGTTTGTGAAAAGGGAGATAAAGAAACCCACTATTATTCCGGAGGATCAGTCATTACAAATTCAACCCGCCGATTTTTCCACCAGACATTTTTATCTGTAACAGAAACTATGGGGTACTGCCCTCCGTAAGCTTCAATACTGATTTTGGAATCTGACATGCCTCTCCCTATCAGAGCATCCCTGACAGAAGATGCCCTATTGGCAGTTAAGGGGAGGAGGATTTGCTCCTCTTTCTCCTCTCTGGGGCCATCGAGATAAATATTCAGTGCATGTCCCTCAAGAACAAGACTGTATGCAGGGTATTTTCTGTATATGGAAGCAACCTTATCCAAAGAACGATTATTTTCTGCAAAACGTTCTGAACCTGCAGAATCCAGAGCAAATTTATAGGCACCGAATATAATATTTGGAACTGAAAGATATTTTTTACCATCCTTCATTACAAGAAGAATATCCAGAGGTATCTCTTTCTGGAAAACAGACTCATTATTGCCGCTGTCATAAACAGTCAACCGTAAAATAAAGTCAGGGTTTTCCGAAGAAACAGAACTTCCCTCATTCGAGTCAGAGCTGTTCCATCTGATATTCCCGGAAGGATCACCTGAACCTGAATAAGTTCTAAGCAGATCCCCCTCGCCGTTAAGTACATCCATTGACCAGCGATTTATTTCTGTATTATCCAGAACCTTAAGGGTGACATAAACATCTCCCTCAACTCCCGTTTCTGTAGCAGTAAAAGGGTCTGCTGCTACATCAATTATAATCTGTGGAGGAGTGATATCGAGAACGAAACTGTCTGAAACAGTTTCCACCCTATCTCCTTTCTGAAAATTTGCTGAAAGGCGAACCCTGTAATCTCCTTCCCTTGCCGTACTAATCTCTCCATCTGCATTAACTGATGTACCATCCCAGTAAATTTCCGGGGGAAGAGTATCATCCCCCTGTATATCCCGAATAACATTTCCATCTGCATCCAGAATATCCAGTTTCCAGCTTTCCAGATAATTATACTGGCTGGAATCTACAAGTATTATAAGATCATCCGAAACACCGTCACTATCCGGAGAAAACCCCTTCCCTGTCTTAAGGGCTATATCAACCGGAGTACGATCAATAATAAGGGAGGCTGGATCAATGGAACTGCTATTCCCTGCAGAATCAGTAAATCTGGCAATAACCGAGTAATTCCCATCCGGGACGTCCTCTCCATCTGCCTTTTTACCATCCCATACAATCAGAGAAGTAGTCAAATTGGAACTCGTTGAAATAAGTTCCTCACCCAGAGAATCAATAACAGAACCCTTCCAGCTCACCTGTTCATTGGACTTAAACCTTATTTTAACCTGATCCTTTAATCCATCTCCGTTTGGTGAAAAAATATTATTGGTAACTGATACTGAAATTTCCGGTGCTGTAACATCAACTGTAAAAGGTTCAAGAGCTGTGGGTTTGTTACCATTTTCATACTGAACCTTATAAATAAAACTGTAGACACCCTCAGGAACAGGTTTTCCATCTGAATCCGTCCCGTCAAAAACCACCTCCTGGGGTATATTTGAATCTCCTGTAACCTGCCAGTACACAGTCTCCAGGGAATCACGTATCTGCCACTCCCAGGAAACAATTCCCTCAGTTACTGCCAGATCCAGATAAACAGTCATGAAATCCTGAATACCATTTCCATCAGGAGATATTACAGGTGTATCAATGAGTACAGCTATCGGAGTAGCCCTTAAATCGAGTATTATTTCTTCCAGAATTATTGGATCTGATTCATTTCCTGCTTTATCTGTAGATGATAGGGAATAGGAGTAGGTTCCAGGAGAAGCGGGAGCTCCCTCATCATCAAGCCCATCCCACACAGCAGTACCAGGTATTCCATTTTGCCAGGAAAAGTTTCTGATGGTCTTTCCTGACTCATCCAAAATTATTCCCTCCCACAGAACCTCTTCTGTTGAACGGGTATTGGCAATCTCGATACTATCCAGAGAATTATCACCATTGGGTGAAAAAATCAGGGATTCAGGGGCAACAAGAATTGCCTCAGGTTTTTGGGTATCAACAACAAAGCTATCAACATCAATATCCTTCCTGTTTTTTGAAGAATCCACAACCCAGAGTTTTACCACATACACGCCATCCGGAACAACACTCCCGGTTTTATCTGTACCATCCCATGAAATAGTTCGTTCAAGGGTAAATTCACTGTAACCCCTAAAAATTGAAAGAAACCATCCTATATCTGATTTTTCAGTTTGCACAATTTCTTTCATTACACTGCCGGCCTGATCCAAAATCTGAATACCGTATTCGGGAACATACCCCTCATCACTTTTAACATAAACCTTAACAGAGAAGGAGAGTTCGGCATTATCCTGAACCCCGTTTGAATCCGGAGATATATATTGGGTTCCGGAAGTTAAAGGGGGAACCTCCGGTATCTCCTTATTTCCACCTGCAAAAACAGGGAATGTGGCGGAAAGCAAGATCAACAGAACCAGCCCAATAAATATTGTCCTGGATAATTTCATAAGCTCCTCCTAAGTTTTTTTTATTTTACTGTATTATATATTAATTTTATCTTTTTCTCCGAATTATTTCCAATTTCAATTGATTTTTTGAAAAGTTCAACAGATTCATCAAGATTTTTCCGATCATTGACATAAAAATCAGCCAGAACATCCCCTTTGTTTACAAAATCACCTATTCTCTTTTTCATCCAGTATCCTACAGCAGAATCCACAACATCCCTTTTTTTTGTTCGACCGGCACCCAGAAGCAGTGCAACCATGCCCATATTCTCCGTATTCATTGCCTGGATATACCCCTCCCTATCTGACCTGATCTCTAGTATACTATCGGAAGAGGGGAGAAGGGAAGTGTCGTTTACCACCTCCGGATTACCCCCCTGCATTTCGATCATCTGTCCAAAACGCTTAAGGGCTTCACCATTATTAATAACCTCATTTATTCTGGCTTCCGCATCTCTTTCATTGATAAAAATATCACCAAGTACCAGCATTTTAGAAGCCAGAGCAATAGAAACACTCTTTAGATCACCATCATGATCTCCTGCAAGAATCTCAATAGCCTCTTTTACTTCAAGAGCATTTCCTACAGCATTTCCCAGAGGCTGATTCATATCCGTTACAAGCGCAATAGTTTCTTTTCCCGCCAGAGTTCCAATATCAACCATCATCTTTGCAAGTTCGGAGGCAGATTCAACATCCTTCATAAAGGCACCGCTCCCAGTTTTTACATCAAGAACAATTTTATCACTACCCGAAGCGAGCTTTTTACTCATCACACTTCCTGCTATAAGGGATACATTATCAACTGTTCCGGTTACATCCCTAAGAGCATAGAGTTTCTTATCTGCCGGTACAAGGTTACCAGTCTGACCGATAACTGAAACACCGCAGGTATTTACTATCTCTGCAAACCTTTTCATAGTCTGGGAAATATTCATACCCGGGATTGATTCAAGCTTATCAAGAGTTCCTCCAGTATGCCCCAACCCTCTTCCGGACATTTTGGCAACAAGGCCGCCGGAAGCAGCAACAAGAGGACCGACAATTAAAGTAGCCGTATCTGCAACTCCTCCAGTTGAATGCTTATCAACTTTTATCCCTTTAATAGAAGAAAGGTCTACTTTATCCCCGGAGTCGACCATTGCCAGAGTAAGATCCGTAGTTTCCTGTTTATCCATTCCCCTGAAATAGACGGCCATCAATAAAGCACTCACCTGATAATCAGGGATATCCCCGGAAACATATCCGTCTATAAAAAACTTTATCTCTTCCCGGGAAAGAACTTCTCCCCTTTTTTTCTTCAATATCAGATCAACTATACGCATTCTGATTCCTCCTGTTAAAACAGAAGTGTTATCCTGATAATTTCCAGTAATTACACTCCTGAATATTAATGTTAAAATAGTAACATGGCTTTGATAAAAATACCAGTTATGAAATTATTTGATTTGCATATATTACAATGATAGAGTATTCTGATTACCGGATTAAGAAGTGAAAGGATCTATTTTACTGCCTGTAGTGCAGATACTATTGATAATTATTATAAGTACTCTGGTCTGTGTGGGTGTATACCTCTATATGTTTACAAACAGCTATAGTCCGGAATATTCCCTTACTATAGGTCTGTTCATAAGCCGGATTCCCGGAATTATGCTGAATATATTTCCTATCGTAGTCCTTATGAGTATTATACTTTCCCTGGTAAATACCCTTAAAACACCCGCAAACAGGGGACTTGCTGCTCTTTTCACACTGATTGCCGGGGGACTGTTATACTACACAGGTTACACAGGTTTATATCAACTGGATAAAATTTCGGATTCAAGGCCAATTAGTCCTGTTAATCACCTCTACACAGACCGAATAAATCCACTTAAAGATTCAAAGCTATACATAAAAGAGGTCAATGGAACTATTTTAGCCATTGAATCAGAAAACAGCAGAGAGAAGCCTGATTTATCCATTTATCAGAGTGCAGAATATAATTCAGATTTTAGGGAATTACATACAAAACAGGGATATATAGTTAGCATTATTCCGGAGAATCCAAATTTTTCCGATCATTTTACTCCTCCTAAATTATTAGAAAGACTCCTTGAGGATCTTTTAATTTTCAATGATTCCATAAAAAATATCTTTGAAAAATCCCGGTGGCTTTTTCTTATAACAGTTCTCAGCCAGATAGCATTTGCTGTCGGATGCTGGACAATTATACGACTTTCCAGATGGCCCTTTCTCAATGGACTTCTGGCAGTAGGGGTTCTAAGACTGTTTCCGGCTTATTACAGGCTGAGCTATAGTGAAATAACACAGAAGGCAATAAGCTTTCTCCGCTCTTCTTCTGCAGTGGATCTTGCACCCGCAGCATTACTTTTAGCAGCTGCAGTGCTATTGTTTCTGTGGGATATTTTATTCGGAACAAAAAGAGCAGTGAGCCGTAAAAATGGATAAAATAGCACGTAAAACAGGTATCATTGTAATCATATTCTACCTATTGGCATTTACCTTCTTTTTCATCTACTCCATAGTAAATTTTTCGGGACTCACAATTGTGGAAACACCTGTAACAGTCCAGGATTCCGGAGAGTTCAACAAAACACTCTCAGTACTACGAAGTAATCCTGAATCGGAAATACAGATTCTGTACAGTTTTAAACTGAACTGGATCCTGACAAACTCACTCAGGTTGTTTATTCAAAATATTCTTTCTGTTCACAGTACTGCATTAATATTTGCCTTCTCTCTCTTTTTCCCCTGGAGAACAGGCAGGCAGAATATGAAAGTCCACTTTGTTAATATAATTGAAAAGAGTATATTCATGTTCCTTGTACTGACCCTGCTTTTTACTATTCTGGCAGAGGGATTACTGCCTGGAATACTGAAAAAACAGGCAAACCAGCAATATATGTCAGGAATGGCCGTAGATTATTTTACTCAGGCCAATAAAGAAATCAACTCCACAGGAAGAGATAGGGATTATAGCAGTATCATACTCATGCTCAAAGCATATCTTCAGATTGATCCCGGCAATCCCACTGTTAACAGTACACTGGACTGGGCTGTAGGAAATGTTGAAATAAAAAAGATAATAGATCCTCCTGTGTTGAATAATGACTCGTCACAAAATAAAGCAGCAGATTATTTTAATAAGGCTAATGAATATTTGGAAGACGAAGACTATTATTCCGCTCTCTACTATGCAGACCTTGCATACAAACTGGACAAGACAAGAAAAGATGCACAGAGAGTTGCAGCAAAATCCAGAGAAGGAATAAGATCACTGGAACCCAATCAGAATGATAAAGCAGCAAGGGAGTACTACGGACTTAAAAAGACAGGTTTTGATAAACTTCAGAATGATGATCCTATTGGAGCCTACTATATTTTCAGATCCCTCTCAAAACAATCTACAGAAGATGGTGACATTATAGAGTTTCTAAAACGTTCGACTGATGAGATCACAGCTATTGCTTTTTTTACCGATGAAGCAGAAAAATATATGTATCTTCCAGGATTTGAGGATATTATTTTTCTTGAAAACAATCAGAGTCTAATACATATAGGTAAAATGATTTTACTGGATAGTGAGGAAGCTTATTTTTACGATATAGAAGTAGTTGAAATTAACAGCAATGGAATTATTACAAAACATTTCAAGGCTCCCTTTGGAAAGTACCTGTCCAGCTCCAAGTCCATTATCATGCAGGTGATCGATAGAGATGATGAAAGGATTAATTTTAAACCTGAATATATTACCGGAACAGCGGATGTTCCTGAAGATATTTTACTTTTAGTTTCCCCGGATCTGAACGAAATGGCATCTATGGAAAATATTAAGAAAAGCCTTAAATATATGAATATTATTCAGCTGTTTAAGTCTGCATCGATTTTTGACAAATACGGATATTTAAAGGAACCAGTTGAATTAATTCTCTTAAGCAGAATATTAAAACCTTTTACTTTCTTAATATTATCATTCCTTTCCGTCAGTATTGGATGGTTTCTCAGGTATCGCAGTTCTTCGCTTCCCTGGATGGCATTATTAATAATGCCGGTTATCCCGGTTGTTATGAAATATATTATATCTGTTTATGAATACTGTATAAACCTACTTTTTGGATACGCCCTGATGAGAACGAGTTTCACAATTTCTATTATAATTCTTATCGCATCTCAGGGGTTACTGTTATTCATCGCAATGATTTCCATTGCCGGACAGAAGGAATAGTCTTAAACTTTTTCTATCCTTGCACCAAGAGATGTAAGCTTTTCCGCTAAACGTTCATAACCACGCTCAATCTGATAAACATTCTGTATTTCGCTCTTTCCTTCAGCACAGAGAGCCGCAATAACCATGGCCATCCCGGCTCTGACATCCGGAGAAACCAACTCAGCTCCCTTTAATCGGGAGGGACCGCTTACAACTGCTCTGTGAGGATCACAAAGAATTATCCTTGCTCCCATTCCAATCAGTTTATCTACAAAAAACATTCGGGATTCAAAAAGCTTCTCATGAATAAGTACTGTTCCTTCAACCTGGGTGGCGACAACGGTCATAATACTGGTCAGGTCTGCAGGAAACCCAGGCCAGGGGGCATCATCAATCTTCGGGATCATCCCCCCCAGCTCAGGACTTATCCTCATATCCTGCCCTGAGGGTATACGGATAGTTGAACCATCTGTCTCCCAGTGAATCCCAAGTTTACCAAAAGCAATTCTTGTCATCATCAGATGTTCCGGCGCTGCCTTTTCTATCTCCAGTTCTCCCCGTGTTACTGCTGCAAGACCAATATAGGATCCGACTTCCATAAAATCGGAACCTATTACAAACTCGGTTCCTCCCAGTTTTTTTACTCCTTCTATGTAGAGTATATTAGAACCTATTCCTGTTATTTTTGCGCCCATGGAATTCAGCATATTACAAAGATCCTGAACATGAGGTTCACTGGCAGCGTTCATAATAGTTGTTTTGCCTGAGGCCATTGAAGCGGCCATAACTGCATTCTCGGTTGCAGTAACAGAAGCTTCATCCATAAAAATATCTGTACCCACAAGCTTATTGGCATTAAGTCTGAACAGACCATCAATATCTATCTGAGCCCCGAGAGCACTGAAGGCAAGAAAGTGTGAATCCAGACGCCTTCTTCCAATTACATCCCCTCCCGGAGGAGGGAGCATAACCTTCCCGGTTCTGGCAAGAAGGGGACCGGCGAAAAGTATTGAGGCACGAATGCTTTTTGCATGTTCGGCCTGTATTTCGGAAGATTTAATATTATTTGTTTTTATCTTGTATTCACCCTGCTTCTTTCTTGTAACAGAGACACCAAGAGATTTAAGCACATCAAACATAACCCTGACATCTTCAATTTCAGGAAGATTTTTTAGAGTAACTTCTTCATCTGTTAAAAGAGTTGCCGCTATACAGGGAAGAGCCGCATTCTTATTACCACTTGCTGTAATTTTACCTTTCAGAGGGAAATTACCCTCAATTATATACTTACCCATTGGAGTACTCTAACTGAAGAACCTCTTTAGGTAAATAGGCTAAAGATCTTTTTTAATTCTGTCAAATATCATTACAACAGCCGGACAGATTGTTGAGTTAACAAGGGTTTTTTCGAAAAGCTGATGAATATTTTTCCTGTCAGTATGGGGATACTCCCTGCAAGCTTTTGGCCGCACAGCATAGATCTGACAGTAATATTCAGTATCAAGAAAGGGGCATGGCATAGATTTAAAAACCCAGTCATTATCCTCATCCCTGCGGAGATATCTATTAATAAAATCGACCGGCTTCAGTTTTAAGTGTTTTGAAATTCTGTCAATATCCCGTTCCAGAACGAGGGGACCAGTAGTTATACAGCAGTTTGCACATGCAAGGCAGTCAATTCCTTCAAATACATCATCGTGGTGTTTTTGAAAAAGGGGATCAGATTGTTTCTTTTTAATATTTTTAAGCATCTTTCTGTTTAGGCTTAATTCTGCTTCTGCTCTTGCCAGTAATTCGGTATATTCTTTTTTCACTCCTCTATTTTCTCCTGATATATGGTAAAAATTATATATTCTTCAATCAACGGGCTATTAATATCTGATAGGTAAAGTATACAGCAGCAAGAGCATCATCATAAAGGGACTCATTCTCATCTACTGAAGTATTCAATTTACTATTAGCTGAATTAATAACAGCCAATCTTAAATTTTTCATCGATTCGGAAAGAGAAAACATTTCATCATCCCTTAATAAATCCAGACAAAACCTCCAGATCATATCCCAGTTTGATTTTCTAAACCACTCCTTAAGTTCTTTGTGTCTGTCGAAGAAATATCCAAGATCTCTGGTCTGTTCCAGGAAACTCCCAAGCCCCCTACCGCTCTTCTGATTCCTTGAGGTATAGATTTCAGACAGGAGGGGTTTGAAATCCAGAAGATTTGCAGCCAGTGAATAATAGGTCTGTCTGAATATACCATTATCAAAATCTTTCGGATGATTAAAAATATTCTTAAAAACAAGCCCTCTGGGATCCATATTTTTTAGTGCAATAAGAAAGTTTATCCTGTCCCAGGCCAAAACAGCTCTGGATTCGTACAAATAAATTTTAGAAAGAGAGTCTGTACTCCCTATTCTGCTTAAAGACTTGGCTGCATTTGACTGAAGAGAGATGTTACTGCTCTCAAGTAATTCAAGGAGAAGCTTCTCAGTCTCCTCCCCGGGATAAGCCCCCAGAGCAAACACAGCCTTCAGCTGATGATATGAACCGCTGTCTCCGGCTTCTTTAAGGAGTTCAGGAAGCAGTACTGGTCTGGGATGGCTAAAGAGAGATTTTAAAACCTCCCCTTTACCAGGAGATAAGGGGGATGCAATTATATGGCGTATCTCCTCGGTTGCAACACTGGCTTCATTCTGACTGATAGAGAGAAGAACTGTTCTTTTCTTTACCGGATCCCGGGTAGTATTTAATTTCCCAATATCCATATAAGCCCGCATCCCCTCGAAGGAGAAAAGGATGGAAGCTGTTTCCTTTGCAGACAGACTTCCCTCATCTTCAAGTCTTAAACTAATAAAGATAAGAAGTACCCCGAGGAGCATTGCAAATAAAAACAGAAAACTGTAGCTGTTAAAAAAACTTATCTCTGAACTTTGTCCTAAATCGATGAGCAATCCTCCTGCCAGACCGCTTATCAATGAGAAAACCGCCATAACAAAGTTAGTCATTACATTATAACCAAAGGATTCATCTTCCGGCATTGTATCAACTAAAACTCTGGAAACGAGAACATTCCCGGACCAAATGAAAAAATTTGTAATAAACCCGAGAATAAAATAGGAATAAACAGGAAGTTTTACATTTTCTGAAACCGGGAGAAATACCCAGACTATATATACAATTGATAAAAGTGTATTCACCCCTATCAAAAGGGGTCTGCTTCCCATTCTGTCTGCAAAAGTTCTGGCAAAAAGACCCGATAGAATAACTGCAAAAGCAATTACCATTGAATAAAGAAAAACCATATTAGGATTAAATCCTGCTTCCTTTCGTATAAAAACTATAGTCAGCCCATTCACAACAATAGCAGCAACTGTTACCCATTTAAGAATCAGAGGATAGCGTCTATCCTTCCTCTCTAGAGACTCTTTTAGAATTACTAAAATATTCCTTCCTTTCCTGTATTCCACTGTCTCCCTGCATGGAACTTTCTTTAGCTGAAGAGCTGCAGCAGTATTAAATAAAACACCAATAATCTGTAGATAAATAATGCCTGTAATTCCTGAAAAATATTTAAAGGAGGTCAGAATAAAACTGATCAGCTTCGAAACTACCGATGCAGACTGATTTGCAATATTACCCTGAGCAATAACAATTCCCCGGTTACCGGAGGTTGTAACTGTCTTAAGCAGAGGATTCCAGACAGCTATTCCAACCATTCTAACAAGGCAGAAAACAGTATAAACTACCGGAATAAGGAGAACAGCACCCCGCCCTTCCATAATAAAAAGAAAGAGGTAGACAAGAACTACAAGGCCTCTGATAACCCAGGCAGTAAACTGAACCGAAACCAGATTCTTACCGGAAAGTAAGCGCGGCAGACCTGCAAGAACAAACCCTGTTAAGAAAATAACCGACGATATGTACCCAAGCTCAATATTTGAAGCTCCAAAATGGATGGCCATTAAATAAACAGGTGTTTCCCCCATAAAATTAAAGCCCATCCCATTAAGAGCCTGGAAAAGATAAATTTTTTTCTGTCCCGCCAGGCGTTCATTTTCGGATAAATATTTAGTTAGCATTTATCTATACTCAATCCCCAGAACCTTAATTTGCACAACTTATCCCTTGCTGTACTATTATCACAGTTCTATAAGAAGTATACTTCAATTTGATAAGGATTGAAAATGATTGATATAATATTTACCGCTCTGCTTATCTTACTCCTCAGAGTAGGTCAGGACACTCTCTTTCTTGCTAAAATTGATGCCTTTAACAGGGGAAATAAGTTCTATTCTATGGCAGTTAATTTTTTTGAGGCAATGTACACCATAACTGTTATTAAAATTGTTTTGACGCTTATGCAGAAAAATGTATATTACGTTATCTTTTTTGGCCTGGGATCCCTTCTGGGTGGACTAATCAGCTCTGTCATAAAGGGAAAACTTGACAATAAACTTCAGGGTCAAAGAAAGTTTTATGCCAGAATATCATTGGATGATGATAAGGACCGGTCTGAACTTATTAAAATACTTATTGAAAATAAGTATATATTTACCGTTGAAAAGCAGGTATATATCAATGGAGAGACCAGAACTGTAATTCAGGGATCAATCGAAAACAGACAGCGTATGTATCAGCTGAAAGCGATCCTGAGGGGAAGACCCGGAAAGCATGTAACAATCCTCAGGGCAGAAGATGTTTACCTTCTTAGATAAATCAACTACCACCTCCAAACAGACTGTGTGAAAGATGGTGGCTTTAGCTCTAGTGAATTAGTTTTTTTATTGACCCCTCTTCATTCCTGGAATATTATATTTTAATGAAGAAAATAGCAGTCATTCCACCAATCCCCCTCACAGAAACGGAATTTACCAGAAGAAGAATCCAGTATGAGCAATTTGCAGACAGAGATTTTAAAATTGAAATTCGAAGTCTAAAAGGAGGACCCCTCCTTACGGACAGTGAATATGAGCTCCTCCAGGCAAAAGGATACATGGTTGCAGAAGCCGAACTCGCAGAAAAGGAGGGAGCTGATGCAGTAATTATTGACTGTACAACAGATCCGGGAATTGTTGAGATGCAGCAGTCACTCGATATTCCTGTTATTGGTTCCCTTAAATCTTCCATAATGCTCTCACTTCAGACAGGGAGAACATTTTCAATTCTTGCTCTGGATGAAATATGGGCAGGAATGATCAAAAGAAAGATTGAAGAATATAGACTTGATAAACACCTTTCCTCTACTGAAATTATTGGAACTCATGTTTATAATCCGGAAAATGAGAGAGAAATGGATGATTATGAATACAACAGGTTCCTCTCTCAACTATTCAAAGCAGGGGAAAAAGCTGTTAATTCCGGAGCAGATACTATAATACTGGGATCTACAACAATTATAAAGGGGTGGAAAGAACTTGAAAACCATTTATCAGTTCCTGTTATTGCACCTGGAACTGCTGCACTAAAAACAGCAGAGATAATTTTATCCCTGAATCTAAAAACCTCCAGAAGAGCATATCCTAAAATAAATAAAAAATGGGAAATGTCATAAAAAATCACTTATAGGAGAAACTACCGAAAAACTGGTAATGGTGGCTCGTAAAAATAGAGACTTTAAAATATAAAATAGGTATATTTTATCCATGAAACAATCAATTAAAACTATACTGTTTTTAATACTGACAACTTTAACATTCGCAGAAGAGATCAGGATAGATCCGGACCAGTACTGGATCTCCACAAATAGGTGGGAAACTCCTTTTACAGCTGAAATGATAATCAAATCTTCTCTGACGGCTTCAGGTCTTTCAGGGGACAGACTCATTAACTATATAGGGAAATATAAAGAAGTACTTAAAAAATTCAGACTTGATTTCGAATCTGCCGCTACTGATCAGGAACCCTATTTACAGGGGGAGTATATATTAAAATGGATGCATGAGAATCTCCTTAGCTCCTATCTGGAAAATCAAACACTAATGGATAATCTTTTGGATACAGGAAGATACAACTGTGTATCCTCAGCACTACTCTATTCAATTCTTACAAGAGATGAAGGTCTTAACTCCGGTATAGTTGAAACAATTGATCATGCTTTTAGTACAGTCGAAACTAAAAAAGGTGTAATTGATGTTGAGACAACTACTCCATTCGGTTTTAATCCGGGAGTAAAGCAGGAATTTTATGAGGAATTTAAAAAAACAGGATTTACCTATGTTCCACCGGGAAACTACCGGGATAGAATACAGATCAATGACAGAGATTCCATAGCATTGATCTTTCAAAACAGAATGTCTATGCTCCAGAAAAAAAATATGCACAGCCTGGTTGTTGGATTAGCAATCGACAGGTGGGTTCTTTCAGAAAGTCCTGTAACCAGAAAGGATATGAATGATGCATTTAGAAACTGGGCCGCTGTCTTAAATAACAGAGGCAGCTATCTGGAAGCTTTCAATTTGATCAATAATTTTTCGGAAAAATACAATTTAACAGATAAGAATAAAGATCTTCTTTACAGCCTGGCATATAATGAAATGATAGCACTTATCAACTTAAAAAATTATGGAGAAGCGGAATTATTTCTCCAGAAAACCGAAGGTGTAATTGAAAAAGGTAATATTACCAATCTTGAGAATATGATAACCCGGGGAAAAATTGAGGATCTTCTGGTAAAAGGGAGCTACACAGAATCCCTTCCTATAGTCAGGGCAGCCTATATTTCCGGTAATATTTCAGCAAAAGACTGGAAAACATGGATAACACTTATCCACCAGAACAGGGCATTCGAAATATCGGAAACTTCCGGATGGTGGGATTCCTGGCAGTATCTGACTAATCTACCGGAAGATGAAAAATCTATACAGGCAATAAAAAGATCACTCAATATGGCTCATGAAAACTGGGGAATTGGTATACATAATAAATTTGTTGAACTCTATAATTCCGGGCAGTTTAAGGAAGCAGAACAACTGCTTCTTGACAACCTGAAAAATGACCCGGATAATGCAATAATAAAAAGAGATCTGTCAAAATTATAATTTTAGTATTTTTTTAGATCATTTAATATAGTTTTATATTTCAGGGAGAAAACAGATGGATAGTAAGCGCATAGAAACACTCGAAGTAAGAATGACCCATCTGGAAAACTATCTGGATCAGCTTAATGAAATTATACTGGAAAACAACCGTCTCCTGGAAACAATGAGAATGGAACAGGAATCCTTCCGGCAGCAGATGAGAGAAGTCGGGGATCACCTTCCGGGACCGGATTCTGCAAAACCTCCCCACTACTAATACTGCCGGGAATAATTATTATCATGAATAATCCAGTAATTTCTACTTATTACCTGCGAATAGTAATAGTTTTTATAACAACATCTTTTTTAGGTTTATTTCCACTATCTGTTGCAACATTTCCTATTGCTTCGACTACCTCCATACCTTCTATCACCTTTCCAAAAACAGTATGTTTACCAATTAGCCAGGGTGTGTCAATTAAATTTATAAAAAACTGGGAACCGTTCGTATTCGGACCGCTGTTTGCCATTGCAAGATAACCTTTAAGAGGCTCATAGGACTTAATTCCAGTTTGGTACTGATAACCCATATTTTCAAACACATTTTTTATACTCAAACTAAACAACCTCGATTCAAGCTCTTCCGATCTTTTATCCAGTTCCTCCTGACTGGATATCCCCAGATCGGCAAATATTGGTCCCAGAATAGAGGAGTTAAACTGATCCTGACTTTGTATTCCAAGTAACGGATTCGGCTGTCCCTGAGGAGAAAGAGCTTTAATATCCCCAAGCCCAAGGGAATCGGCATTAATTTCGTCCTTAAAGGTATACCCCGGATTACCAGTACCATTTCCCAGAGGATCTCCTCCCTGTATCATGAAATTTTTAATAACCCTGTGAAATATTAAGCCATCAAAATATTTACCCTTTGTCTCCATACCGTTTTTTTGATCAATATAGGATTTGGTTCCTTCAGCAAGACCAATAAAATTAGGAACTGTCTCCGGTGCAGCATGCTGAAACAGCTCAATTTCTATGGTTCCCATAGTCGTGACCATTACAGCAACAGGGTTACTCTCCTTCTCTTTTTGTTCGGCAAATCCATTTATCCCGAATAAGAAAAGCAGAGTAATTATAAATATAGTTTTCATTGTAGTTTTCATGAATAGAAAGCTATAGGAAAAAACAAAATATATCCATACCTGAACTTTTCAGAATATAAAAAGTACTCCCTAAAACTTACTAAAAAGAAAAAAAGTCTCGACAATCTGTAGTAATTGTAAAATATACTTTTCTTTTTATGCGGTTTTAAGATAATATCTAATTACAGTTAATAGTATTTTTAAATTTGGAGTATATAGAGAGATGAATAACAATCCGAAAGATAACGATGAAAATTTTGCAGCTCTTTTTGAAAAGAGTTTTACCGATACAAAAATGCCGGAACCAGGCCAATTAATAGAAACTACCATAGTTTCTATTGCAGGAGACTCTATTTTTCTGCAGTTAAGCGGTAAAAGTGAGGGCATTCTCGATATATCAGAAATGACAGATAAAGACGGAAAGCTCTCTGTTAAAGAGGGAGATAAAATAAAGGCATATTTTCTTTCTTCAAAAAATGGAGAAATGCTCTTTACAACAAGGATAAGCGGGGACAAAGCCGGAAAAGCTATACTGGAGAAAGCCTTCGGGAGCGGGATTCCTGTTGAAGGTACAGTTGAAAAAGAGATTAAAGGCGGATTTGAAATTAAAATTGGTGAATCCAGAGCCTTCTGTCCATATTCACAAATGGGCAGCAAGAGGATAGAAAATCCGGAAGATTATATTGGAAAGCACCTTACTTTCGAGATTACAGAGTATAGTGAAAATGGACGCAATATCCTGGTTTCAAACCGAGCTATATTAAAAGAGGAACATCAAAAACAGGTTGAAATTCTTAAAAAAGAATTAAAGGAAAATATGATAATAAAAGGCTCAATAAAATCGGTTCAGGATTTTGGTGCTTTTGTGGACATAAAAGGGATACAGGCACTTCTTCCAATCTCCGAAATCAGCAGAAGCCGTATAGATAATATTAACAAGGTTCTAACACCCGGACAGGAAATTGAAGCTTCTATTATTAAACTCGACTGGGAAAAAGAGCGAATAACTCTGAGTATGAAAGCACTACTTGCAGACCCCTGGACTGAAGCCCAAAAAAAATACCCAAGTGGTTCAAAGCACACAGGGAAGGTTGTCCGAATTACTAATTTCGGAGCTTTTGTTTCCCTGGAATCCGGATTGGACGGACTTATTCATATTTCCGATCTTAAAACAGATACCCGGGACATTAACCCAGGAGATATTGTGAAGAAAGGTGAAGTCCTTTCAGTTCAGATTAACAGTATAGATACTGAGAAAAAAAGAATATCATTAAAACAAGTTTCATCCATAGAGGAAGATGAAGACAATAAAAAGTATCTGGAACCCGAATCTGATACCTACAATCCATTTGCTGCTCTATTTAAGGATAAAAATAAATAAGCAATTTATTTTTCTGGCAATTTACAAGAAAAAGCAGCTAAAACCGAATTATCAATTTTTCTGCGAATTAGTACTAATATAAGAATCTGCTGCAGTCCTTACTGCAGCAGATTTACCTGTTTTATAAAATCCTATGAAACTTTACTTAGTGAAATTCCGAGTGCATCAGCTACACCCTGTCCATACTCCTTATCTGCTTTTAGACAGTTTCCTATGTGGCGGATCTTAATTTCTTCCGGAGCATCTCCCATTGCTCTGGCTGTATTCTCAAACAGCACTTGCCTCTGTTCTGAACTCATTATTCTGAATAAATCTCCTGGTTGAGAATAGTAATCGTCATCATCCTCTCTAAAATCCCAACTATCAGCAGAACCATTTAGTTCTAAAGGCGGCTCTTTCAGATGATTCTGATCCTGCCACTCACCATAGCTATTGGGCTCATACCCTAAAGTTGATCCATAATTACCATCTACTCTCATCTGTCCATCTCTGTGATAACCAGTCACAGGGCATCTGGCTCTATTTACAGGAATTGAATGATGATTTACACCAAGCCGGTACCTTTGAGCATCCCCATAGGAAAACAGTCTTCCCTGTAGCATCTTATCCGGAGAAAATCCGATACCCGGTACAATATTTGCAGGGTTAAAAGCAGCTTGCTCAACATCGGCAAAGTAGTTTTCCGGATTTTTGTTCAGCTCAAGCACGCCAAGATCCATAAGGGGGAAATCACTATGTGGCCATACTTTTGTCAGATCAAAAGGATTAAAACTGGAATTATTTGCCTGTTCTTCGGTCATTACCTGTATTTTCATATTCCATTTTGGAAAATCACCACTATCTATACTTTCAAGCAAATCCCTCTGATGGCTTTCTCTGTCCCTTGCAACAATAGCTTCGGCTTCCTGATCAGTTATACACTTAATTCCCTGTTGAGTCTTAAGGTGTATTTTTATCCAAATCCGCTCATTGTTTTCATTTATAAAACTATAAGTATGACTCCCGTAACCATTCATATGACGATAGGAATATGGTATTCCCCGATCACTCATAGTAATTGTAACCTGATGGAGCGATTCCGGAAGGTTTGTCCAGAAATCCCAATTATTTTTTGCACTTCTCATGTTAGTTCGGGGATCCCTCTTAACTGCATGATTAAGATCAGGAAATTTCAGTGGATCTCTAAGAAAAAAAACCGGTGTATTATTTCCAACCAAATCCCAGTTTCCCTCTTCAGTATAAAATTTAATTGCAAATCCCCGGATATCTCGCTCAGCATCCGCAGCACCCCGCTCACCTGCAACAGTAGAAAAGCGTACAAAAACCTCTGTTTTCTTTCCTACCGCAGAGAATATCTTTGCTTTGGTATACCTGGTAATATCATGGGTGACAGTAAAAGTTCCAAATGCCCCTGATCCTTTGGCGTGCATCCGCCTTTCCGGTATTACCTCCCGGTCAAAGTGAGCCAGTTTCTCAAGATACCATACATCCTGCAACAGCATGGGACCGCGCTTTCCTGCTGTCTGTACATTCTGATTATTCACTACTGGTGCACCGACATTGTTTGTAAGATTTTTCTTCTTGCTCATAAAAGCCTCCTGATTAATATAAACCGTAGCTACCTACGCTGGTAAACTGATTTTCGGAACAATTATTACTTGTCAACAAAGAGAACCAACATCACATTTCCGTACCTGCACACTGATCACAAAAGCCAAAAAATTCAATTTCGTGACTGTGTACTGAATAGGGTGTCGCCTTTCGGATACGTTCATTTAAAGATTCATCAACTGGAAAATCAAGATCAATAATAGCACTGCATGATTCACATACAAAATGATAGTGTGGGGTAGTATTTGCCTCAAACCGATCGAAAGTACTCCCGAAATCAATTTTTTTAGCTAATCCCTGGTCAATCAGAATATTAAGATTTCGATAGACCGTACCCATACTAAGATTAGGAAAATCATCCTTTAATTGATTGTACAGCCAGTCTGCTGCAGGATGTCTACCTGTATTTTGAAGCAACTCCAGGATTCTTTCCCTCTGACGACTGCGTTTGTACTTTCCTTTTTCCGTATTACACCTCTATTTAAATAATAATCGTTCTTATTATTGATAATAGAATAAAAAAGTCTCGAAGTCTACCCCCCTGGAGGCTCCTAATAATATCCCAAAAGATTCGGAATAAATGTAGAAATAATCGGGACATAGGCAATAATAAACAAAGCAACAACTTCCACAGCAATAAATGGAATAATAGCTCTGCTTATTTGTCCCAGTTTCAGTTTAGTAATACTGCAGACAACAAAAAGACAGGCTCCAACAGGAGGTGTCATTAATGCGATATTAAGGGATAAAACCATTACAATACCAAAATGAATGGGGCTCATCCCCATAGAAACTGCTATAGGATGTAAAATAGGACCAAGTATTATTAGAGCGGCTGCAATATCCATGAACATTCCCACGACAAGCATCAAAATAATAATTAAAAGAAGAACAATTTTCGGATCGCCTGTAGTTGAAAGAAGAAAATCTGCTATCATCTGAGGAACCTGGTTTATTGCAAGAACCCAACTAACAATTGAAGCTGTCCCAATAATAAGAAATACTACACCTGTAATCTTGGCTGTATTAACAAACATAGGAGGAAGATCTACAAGTTTCAAACTTTTGAGAACAAAAAAACCAATTATAAGTGCATAGGCCACTGCTACTGCTGCGGCTTCTGTGGGAGTAAATATTCCTGAAAGTATACCTCCCAGTATTATTATTGGCATTAGTAATGGAATAATAGCATCCTTTAACCCTATAAGTTTTTCCATAAAAGTAGTTTTCTCACTTCTCGGATAGCCTCTTTTAATGGAAATTATTGCAGAAAGAACCATAAGTAATCCACCAAGAACTAACCCAGGAAGAAAACCGGCAGCAAAAAGACCTGCAATGGAAACATTCATTAAAGATCCATAGATTACCATCATATTGGACGGTGGTATTGTTGGACCAATTATAGAAGAAGCAGCCGTTACAGCTGCTGAAAAATCAAGATCATAACCGTCCTCTTCCATAGCAGGAATAAGCATGGTACCAATTGCAGCAGTATCTGAAACAGCCGCACCAGTCATTCCGGCAAAGAAAATACTTGCCATAATATTTGCATGAGCAAGCCCTCCTCTCCAGTGTCCGACAAGAATATTGGAAAATTTAACAAGCCTGGTAGTAATACCTGTCTTATTCATTATCTCACCCGCAAGAATAAAAAAAGGCATTGCCATAAGAGTGAACATATCCAGACCTGAAAAAAACTGTAATGGAGCCATTGTAAACATGGCAACATCCATTCCCATTAGATACAGACCTAGTAAACCTGTTATTCCAATTGTAAAACCAATGGGAACACCCAGAACAAGTGCTCCTGCAAAAATAACTATTAGCGAAATAAACATAGAATCATCCTATATATCAGATATCAATAATTTCCCGTTCGAAATTAGCCGGATCAGGGTTTCCCAGATCTAGAATATACCTGAAAACCAGCTGAATCAGTCCAATTATCATTGCTACAGGTATTGCGAGTGTTGGCAGCACCATGGTAATACCAAGACCCTGAGAAATCTGCCATTTTGCTTCAACAACCATCTGCACTGAGTAATAGGTCATTATTGCAAGAAATATCAATGTAACAAAAAATATTGCAGTTTCCAGAATAATCCTGAGCGCCCTCGATTTTGCACTGTCAATAAGAACAGTTAAACCTACATGTCCTTTTTCTTTTATTCCAATACTTATAGCCAGAGACGCTGACCAGATCATAAGGTATCTTGATAATTCCTCGGTCCAGCTCAGAGGCATTCTCAAGACATATCGAAATACAACACCAAGCAATACGACAAAAGTCATACCTGACATTGTCACCAGGCAAAGATGTGTTACAATTTTATTCAGTGAATTAGAAAGTTTACTAATTAAATTAACAAACATATTTTCTTTAGTATCCATTATCCTTCCTAAAAAAGACCGGAGCAGCCCTGTACGAGTATGCTCCATTAAATATTCAGTTATACTAAATTCTAGTAACCAAGTTCACTCTCAGCTACTTCTATAGCACTAAGGAATTTATCAATCCATACCTTTCCTTCCCGACCATATTTATCTTCAAGAAATGCAGAAGCTGCAGGAATTGAAAGATCCCTGAACTGTTTCATCTCTGCAGCATTAGGTACATATACCTGCATCTTTGACATAAGAACAGGAAGCCCTTTTTCAGTTGAATCAATAATTCTGCTTAATCCACGACCAGCAAGAATAGCTGTTTTTGCAGCATCATCAATTATAACTTTCTGAGCGGAAGTGAGACCATTATAAAATCTTGGATTCATTACCCATATATAAGGAGCATAGATATGATTCGTAAGAGTAGCATATTTCTGGACTTCATAGAATTTTGCCATGTTAATAATAGAAACAGGATTCATCTGTCCATCAATAACACCAGTCTGCAGGGATGTATAAACTTCTGACCATGAAATAGGAGTAGGAGAACCACCCAGAGATTTGATAATCTCCATATGAAGTGGAACAGTCATGGTTCTTATCTTAACACCTCGCATATCTCTTGGTGATCTAATTTCCCGCTTTGAGTTTGTTATAGCAAAGAATCCACCGGATTCACCGAAACCGAGAACATGAAAACCTGCTTTTCTTTCAATATCTGCAGCCAGTTCCTGTCCATAGGAACCATCATAAACTGCATAACCAACATTGTAGCTGGAAAAGGCAAAGGGCATGTTGGTAATATCTATCATTGGATAATATGTAGACATACCACCAGTAGAAGAGATATAGGACTGAATTACACCACTCTTAACCTGTACCATAGTTTCTCTTTCTTTCCCGAGAACCCCATTGGCAAAGATTTCTACTTTAATTTCTCCATTTGAATTTGCTTCTACTGCAGATTTAAAAACTGCAGCCATAGCAGCTGATGGGATATCGAAAGGCTGCTGAGCATTAAGATGAGCAAGTTTAATTGTGACTTCTTTAGCACTGAGGCTAAATGGAACGACAGAAATAATCAAAACGATTATCAATGTTATTAGAAAACCCTTTTTCATATAGAACTCCTTTAAATTTCCCTCATACCTAAGGGGTAATAAAAAAATGCTATACTTATATATCCAATATGTCAACTTATTGTTAGTTTTATTAACAGTTATTTTTATATTCTAATGCCTGACAATCGATATGAACATCCTAATTCCCTTTAATTCAGTTTATACCTGGCTCTCAGATTTTTAGAATAGAACACAAGAGTCGAGATAAGTGTAAACAGAGATACCGATGCCATGATAATTAAATATCTTCCCCAGGGTTGTTGATAGTGCTCCCTGAAAATTATTGTTGATACAGTTGTTCTTATCCATTCAACAGTTCCCAAGAGTAATACTATCTGAATTAACCGGACTGCTACAGTTTTTTTTAATATCAGTATTATTGGAAATAATAAAAGTATAATCACTAAAGGCAGGATACCGTACCGCAGAAAATGAGCTGCCAAAAGAAAGAGACTAAATATAGGGGGGAGCAATTGAATGATTGTCAGTATATGTTTCTTCATATCTGGCTTTATTGTATTTATCACATGAAAACTAATCAATCCTATAGTCCGAATTATAGCTATGGGATAATGTTACCTTGATAATATTTTGCTTTTTCTAATATAATTCACTGCTATGGAAAAAGTTATTGTTATCGGTGCCGGCCCTACAGGGCTTTTCGCAACCACCCTTCTTCTTGAAAGGGGATATGCTGTAGATCTATACGACCAAAAAAGCAAAGCAGGGCGTAAGCTGCTTCTCGCTGGAAAAAGTGGTTTAAATATAACTAATATAAAAGATCCGGAAGATTTCGATGCTGCATATAAATGCCGGCAGGATAAAATGGCACTATCCCTTAACAGTTTTACTCCGGCAGATTTGCGCCATTGGCTGAGGCAGTTAGGAGTCGAAACCTATGTAGGGTCAACTGGTCTTGTTTTCCCCCTCTCCCACAGTACAGAGACAATACTGTCTATTTGGATGGATTCTCTTGTTTCCAGCAAAAATTTCACTTTTTTTCCTAATCACCGTCTGGTTAGTGTGGGGAGGGGATCGCTTTGTTTCGAAACGAAAAATAAGATTATTAATTTGAAAGCCCCTCTGGTGGTCATGGGGCTGGGTGGTGCAAGTTATCCTGTTACTGGTTCTGATGGTAAATGGCGTCTGTTACTGGAAAGTATGGAGCTCGAAACAATTCCGTTTAAACCAGCAAACTGCGGATTTGAATGTACCTGGTCACCTTTCTTTAAAGAAAAAATTAATTATACTGCCATTAAAAATATAAAACTTACCTTTCAGAATAAATCTAAAAGAGGGGAAGCTGTACTAACTTCCTATGGTATCGAAGGAGGGCCTATCTACCACTACAGCAGGGAAATAAGGGATTCTATTGAACAATACGGGAGGACAACAGTTTTTCTGGATCTTCTACCCGATCTGACAAGTAAGGATATTTTTTGTAAATTAAACCGCAAACGGGGAAAAACAAGTCTATCCAATCACCTTCGAAAACAATTGAAGCTTTCAGGAATTAAAATTCTGCTCCTTAGAGAATTAACAGAGAAGATCATTTTTAATGATTATTCTTTACTAGCAAAGGCAATAAAGGGTATTCCCCTAATTCTGGAACGGCCAAGACCCATTGAGGAAGCTATTTCCAGTTCCGGAGGAGTCGCTTTTACTGAACTTGATAGTTTCTTTATGCTGAAAAAATATCCGGGATGGTTTACTGCAGGAGAAATGGTTGACTGGGATGCTCCTACAGGAGGCTACCTGTTACAAGGTTGCTTTTCAACAGCCTATACGGCAGTTGAAGGAATAAATAAGATTACTGCCATATTATAACTATGGGGACGGGGGTCAAAATCTTTAAATTATTGCTACAATTCCGCACTATTTTGCTTCTGCAAAAGTGGGGAATTCCGGGTTGTAACAATACCCGGAACTTGAAGAATTGGACTTAAAACAGGCTCTTGAGTATGCAGCTGCCAGTCTGGAAGATAAAATTATTAACTTAAAAACAGCATGAAGCTTTTACTGGATCAGGGGCTGCCACGTTCCACAGTAAAGGAATTGCATAAACTCAAAATAGATTCTATTCATGTTGGTGATATTGGAATGTCCGCTTCTACTGATGCAGATATAATTGATAAAGCTCTGGAAGATAATATAGTAGTTATAACCCTTGATTTAGATTTCCATACTATACTCGCAGTGAATGGGAATATGAAACCTTCTGTTATCAGGATCAGAATTGAAGGGCTTAAATCCAAAGAATTATCCAAGATCATACAAAATGCTTTAATTTTAGCAGAAGAAGAAATAGAAAAAG
The DNA here is from genome assembly GCA_024280415.1 of Spirochaetota bacterium. Classification (GTDB taxonomy): domain Bacteria; phylum Spirochaetota; class Spirochaetia; order B11-G9; family B11-G9; genus JAJRQE01. Next base: position 43,766 of record JAJRQE010000304.1, read on the forward strand.
GTGCTGCAATAAGTGTAGATACTAAAGGTATTCGAATCCATAAGTTACCTCTTGCATAATCCCTCCTGGGAAATTTCATATAACCTCTAAAAAATATCTTGCTTTTCTAAGCTCTATGAGCTGTTGAATATAGAAATCTTTCCACATTCTGAACAAACAATTATTAAAACAAAGGGGTCGGTTTTTAAGAGTATTTCCTGCTTTTTTTCTATTCCTTATAATCATGTCATATGGTATTATTAACTCATGCCAACAGTATTGATGATTTTGGGTTGGAGATTATTCTTCTATGCCAATGAACGAAATGAACCAGTTCATATTCATTGTAAAAAAGGTGATTCTGAATGTAAGTACTGGCTTGATATTGAAAATTTTAATATTCAGGAAGCTTATATTTATAATTGCTCACCAAGAGATAAAAGGGAATTGAAAAAAATAATATATCAGCATTTTGATTATATTGTATCTGAATGGAATAATTTCAAGGAGGCTGGAAATGGATAGGTTCCATAATATCGAAAGTGTAGAGTTTAAAGAGAATACTATGATTCTTAAGATTGATAACAAAAGCCATAAATTTGATTTAGATAAATACTCTTCTAAGCTGCTCAAAGCCTCTAAAATTCAAAGAGATAATTATGAAGTTTCTCCCTCGGGATATGGAATCCACTGGCCTATGATAGATGAAGACTTATCAATAGACGGGTTACTGGGGATTAAGCACTCTATTCCTTCAGATAAGAAAGCAAGTTAATTATCCTGTGTGTTATTTTTTTATCAAAAAAACTTCTAATAATGAATGTATGCCTGAGTTAATGGGGAACAATAACTCTA
>JAJRQE010000018.1 GCA_024280415.1 Spirochaetota bacterium
TGGTGATGTTCCCACTCTGGTCGGTACTGACGGTAATGCAAAGATGTCCAAGTCTCTAAACAATGCGATCTATTTGTCGGATGATTCGAAGACAGTTGTTAAAAAGGTAAATGGAATGTATACCGACCCGAATAGAATAAGGGCAGACATTCCCGGAAAGGTGGAGGGGAATCCCGTTTTTATATATCATGATGTTTTTAACAGTAACAGGGAGGAAGTCGATGATTTAAAGGAAAGGTACCAGGCTGGGAATGTTGGTGATGTAGAAGTAAAACAGAAGCTTGCTGCAGCAATTAATATATTTCTGGATCCTATTCGGGAACGCAGGAATGAGTTTGAAAACCGAAGCGGATTTGTTGATGAGGTCATTTACGACGGTACAATAGTTGTGAGGGACGAAGCAAGGCAGACTCTTTCTGCCATGAAAAAGGCTATGGGGCTGACTGGTGTCTGGAACAGTATCAGCAGAAAGGCAGAGAAGGCCAGAAAAAAGAGAGAAAAGGAACAGCTTTAAGTAATCAACAACCACCCCCCATAGGAGGTGGTTGCAGCTCTAGTAAAAATGGAGGTTTGTCCTAGCAAACAGTATTAAGTGCAATTTCCATCATATCTGTAAATGTTTTTTCTCTGTCTTCCGAGCTGGTCTGTGTTCCTTCAATTATGTTGTCACTTATGGTTAGGAGGGTTAGGGCTTTTACTCCGAATTTTGCAGCAATTGTGTAGAGTGCTGCAGCTTCCATCTCTATGGCAATTATGCCAAAATCGGCCCATATTTTCCAGGAACCAGGATCATCAGCATAAAAAGTATCAGAAGAAAGTATTTTGCCTACATGAAACCTGCAGTTTTTAACCCGAGCCTGGGAGACAGCTTTTTCGAGGAGTGAAAAATCTGCAGTAGAGGCATAGTCCATACCCTTAAATCTTAATTTGTTAAAAGCTGCGTCCGTAGAAGCAGAGACAGCAATTACAATATCCCGGAGTTTTACCTCATTGTTTATTGAGCCGGCAGATCCCACCCTTATCAGGTTTTTTACACCATAGATCTCAACAAGTTCTGTTGCATAGATTGAAATTGAAGGGATCCCCATTCCTGTGCCCTGTACTGAAACTCTCTGCCCCTTGTATGCTCCTGTATAACCGTGCATCCCCCTGACACTATTATACTGAACTATATTATCTAAAAAATTCTCTGCTATAAATTTGGCTCTTAAGGGATCTCCCGGTAACAGAACAGACTCTGCTATGTCTCCTTTTTCAGCTTCTAAATGTATGCTCATTTTTTTCTCCTCAATAATTTTTATCAGCTTTTTCTATGATTGACCGATGCCACTCTAAAAGCCATTTTTCACGGTTAGGATTATTTTCTCTGCAGTCAGCAAGAATACGGAAGACAGGTTCTGTTCCGGAACCCCTCATCCATATATAATCGCTCTCCCTTCCTGATTCATCGGAAAATACTATTTTAAGTCCTCCCTTTTCTGCCCCCGATCTGAAAGAGGATCCGAATCCTGATTTTTCCTCTACCCCTTCATAATTTATCTCTTTCCAGTTTTCTATTCCGAATTTTTTCTTGAGAAAGGATTTCTTGAGTTCCCACTCTTTAAGAAAAATAGATTCATATCTCTGTTTTAATATGGCATGATTCTTGGAATTAATTTTCATTATTGCTCTGTTGTCATAGGCGCTGGTTGTAGTAAAGGTAGGCAGTAATTCAAGGATATCACTGATTCCGTATTTTTCTTTGTAGCTTAGCTCATTCCCCGATTTACTACACCATATCTTAAAAAGATCTTCGAATAGGAGGAGTTTTACAATAGAAAAAATGGTATTAATGGGATCCCTCACAGCAGCTGGAAATGTTATATTTCCTCCATTGGAACCTTCCCCTAAAATCCTCACTCTGTACCCCTTTTTTCGGAGATTTTTTGCAAGGTTCACAACATTGGCCTCTCCAACTTCAGCTCTGAAAACTTCTACACCAAATACTTTGGCTATAGCATCAATCCGCATAGATGTTGGCCCGTTTATTGCTATGGCAAGGGGGGCATGGTCGTTTTTAAGTGTTGCAAACGAAAGTTCCGAAAGAACTGCAAGAGCAAATACAGTCTGAGCCTCCAGAATTTCAGCTTTACCCCTTTTCTCATCAATATAAACCAGGTTGCCTCTGTCCCCGTCATTATCCGGTACATATCCGAGAATATAACTTGTGTCCTCTTTGTATTTTTTTTCCAGTTCATCTTTACACTGATCAAGGCTGAATCCTTCAGGTACTATCCGGTGAACAATTTGTCTTGGTTTATCATTGATTCCTGTTACAGTTATTCCAAAATCTCCAAGAATTTTACGGTCGATTGAGAGAGTTCTGGCACTGCCGTTTAGTTCTGAAATTATACCAATTTTTCTTTTAAATCCTGCTTTAATGATCCTTTCCTCCATACCTGAAATTTCTTCAGGTAAATTAGAGTCTGCAATAACTCTTTTTGAGAATGCCAGGTATTCATCAAAGGATTTTTTTTTCCATAGGGAAATATTTTTTATAATATCAAGGTATTTGTCTTTACTGTAGTTTCTTAACGCATCCCCAATTTCCTGCAAAACTTCTGTAGAAGAGATTAAAGATTTGAATGTGGAAATAAGCTCTCTGGATTCCTCTCCTCCATAGACTCCTCCCTTCGCTCCGAACTTCACACCGTTGTGTCCAATTGGATTATGGCTCGCAGAAATATAGATAAACCCATCCAGATCGGGATCGGTATTTGAGTAGGCCATTATCTCTGGTGCAGCTATAATAAAAAGGTAGCGAACATCAACATTCTCACTTATTAAAACACGGATCATTGCATCTGCAATAGCCGGTCCTGTAAATCTGGAATCCATGCCAAGAAGAATAACCGCCTGCTTATCTTTTCTGTTTTTTAAAAACTTTGTAAAACTTACTGCCATAAGAGCAGCTATAATATAATCTGAATCGGATATTCTTTCTGTTCTGCTCTCCTCATTTCCGTCTTCCGAAAATATTTTCCTCCATCCGCTGGATGAAAGAATCATAGATGAGGCAGATTTAATTATTTCCTGATAATCAGGAAATTTTTTAAGGTAATCATTCTCAGGGTCTGCTATTAAAAATCCCGTTCCTTTATCAAATTTTTGCATTTAATTCCTCTAATATTGAAAATCCGAAGTCGGACTATGTAAATTTAATAAGCCCGACAACAATACCAGCAAGGGTAACTGAAAATCCTGTTGACCAGATCATGAACTGAAACATCTTTGTTTCAATAGCCTTTAATCGTGTATTTACTTCATCAAAATTTCTATTCGTATTTTGCTGAATTGATTCAAATCGTTTATCGACCTGTTCGAAACGCTTCTCAATCTGTTCGAAACGCTTATCGACCTGTTCGAAACGCTTCTCAATCTGTTCGAAGTGTTTATCCATATTGATTTGAATTAATTCTATTCGCTTATCCATCTGATCAAAGCCTTGTTTCATCAATTCCCGTTGATTTTTAAGCTCCTCTTCAACCCTTACCATTCTCTCACCCAATTCTATTGGGTAGATTCTGTCTGCAGGTTTGAAAGAATATTCCGGCAGCCATTCTGTTAAATGCTCCTGAACATATTCTCCAATTGTAATTAATTCCTCTTTTTTTAATGCCATTGCCATAATCCTTCTCCTTTTAATAATATTATTCTTCATACTATTAGTACAGGGTAAAATGTGTTCTTGCTTCAAAAAAATATTGTATTATTTATGTATGGAATAATGTATGATCTATATTAAGTCATATTATTATTTACATTTTTTGGAGGTAATATGGGATCTGGAAATCCTGTTCCTAGAGTAGCTGCTATACACGATCTTTCCGGATTTGGAAGATCTTCTCTGACGACAGTTCTTCCTGTCCTTTCCGCCATGGGGGTTCAGGCATCTCCTCTCCCTACAGCATTACTTTCTACTCAGACTTCCGGATTCGGGGACTATTTTTTCATGGATCTTACAGATGAGATGGTTGAGATTGCAGGGCATTGGAAAAAACTTAATATAAAATTTGATGCAGTATATTCCGGTTTTCTCGGATCCAGCAGACAGGTAGCTATTGTTTCTGAATTTATAGAGGATTTTTACCACAAAGATCAGATTATTGTAGTGGATCCTGTTATGGGAGATGACGGCAAGACCTATGGTCCCTATGGGGTGGATATGATCAGGGCAATGAAAAAACTGATCAGAAAAGCGGATATTATTACACCGAATTTTACCGAGGCCTGCCTTCTTCTGGAAGAGAATTACAGAGCCGAGATTGAAGTTCCACTTCTGAAGAAATGGATGAAGAGACTGGCGGATAGAGGCCCCGGGAAGGTTGTTTTTACCAGTGTTCCTGTTGCTGATAAAAGTCGCTCCTTTGTATTTGCCTATGACAATTCTTTTGATACCTTCTGGAAGGTCAGCTGCAGTTATATTCCAGCTGCATATCCTGGTACCGGAGATATTTTTACAAGTGTTCTTACGGGTTCTCTCCTTCAGGGAGACAGTCTTCCTATAGCCCTTGACAGAGCAGTACAGTTTGTTTCTCTGGCAATACGATCTACATTCGGTTATAACGCTCCGGGAAGAGAGGGGGTAATGTTTGAGAAGGTTCTTTACTCTCTAATGACTCCTGTAAGTGTGAGCAATTATGAAATTGTGGAGTAGGCAATGTTTTTCCAAAGTAACTGTGTAAACAGGAGTATTAGAGGTGTCGTTGCAACAGACTTTGATGGAACCCTCCTTCAGAGTGATCATACTGTTTCTGAAAGAAGCAGGATAACTCTGGAAATGTTGGGGGAAAGGGATGTGCTCCGGGTTATTGCTACCGGAAGATCCTATTTTTCACTGCGGAAGGTTCTAAAAGAGAATCTTCCTGTTGATTATCTTATCGTTGCTTCAGGAGCAGGTATTTACTGCCGGAATAGTAAAAAGCTGATCTACAGAACGACTCTGTCTCCGGAGGATACTGAGCATATTGGATCTTCCCTGATAAAAATGGGGTGTGATTTTATGGTGCATTATCCCCTTCCTGAAAATCATAAATTTTTGTTTTATAAGAAAAGTTCCAGCAATAAGGATTATGAAGCAAGATTTGAGATCTACAGGGAATATGGCAAACCCCTGTCTGGGTTTTCGGAATTAAAAGAGGGGAGTTCACAGTTCCTTGTTGTTGATCATCCTGGAAGTCAAAAATATCGATCACTTGTCAGTCAGCTGTCCGGGTATACTGTAATCAGAACAACTTCCCCAATTGATAATGAGTCTTCATGGATTGAGATTTTCCCTAAAGAGACGGATAAGGGGAAAACCCTTAAATATCTGGCCAGGGGTTATGGTCTGGATGCAGGGGATGTTCTGACTATTGGTAATGATTTTAATGATATTCACATGCTTCGCTGGGCGTCCGAGTCAAGGGTGGTTGCCAATGCACATGGAGATCTGAGATCAGAATTTAAAACGGTAAGTTCCAATGATAATGAGGGCTTTTCGGAAGCAGTTGATGGATGGATAAGGAGCCGGAATTTTTGATCGCAATACTGACTGCGCTGTACGAAGAGTCTGAGTCGTTTATCACAGCACTGAAAAATTCCGGGAAGGATTTCTGGAATGGTTATGAGTTTAATACCGGGGAATTTGTCGGTAGGGGATGTGTTGTAACCCATACAGGTGTCGGTAAGGTAAATGCAGCAATTATCACGAGCCGGATTATAGAGTATTACAAACCGGAGATGGTTTTCTATACCGGTATTGCAGGCGCCCTGGTTCAGGGAATGAATATCGGTGATGTTGTAATAGCCAGGGAAAGCGTTCAGTGGGATGTTGATATTTTTATCAAAGACTATAAACCTGGGGAGCTTCCTGTGGTTGTCGAAGGTTCCGGGGATCAGAAGGATGGCAGTTCTCTGCGTTTTTTTGCAACAGATAAAAATCTGCTGAAAAAAAGTGTTAACTGGAAACCAGGAGGGTTTAAAGTAACAGTTGGCAGGATAATAACCGGGGATAGTTTTCTTACATCTTCTCTGCATGATGAAAAGGCTGATCTTATTACTGAAATTTACGGAGATGCTGTTGAGATGGAGGGAGCCGCTGCCGGAGCTGCTGCCAGAATATATGGAATCCCTTTTTTTCATGCCCGGGTCATATCCGATACTCCGGATGGTAAAAAACCGAAAAGGTTCAGACAGTTTCTGCGATCTTCATCATCCAAAATGGCTGATCTTGTTGGATTCATAATCAATTCTGATTTTTCTTGATTATTATAAGTGGTGTAGATACTTTAACTCTATGAATAAAAATAAAATTAAAGGTGCGCTTTGGGGTGCTTTTTGTGCAGATGCATATTCACTGGGACCTCACTGGGAATACAATACAAGGAATATAGAGGAAGCTTCTTTTAACTGGAAGGGTTATAATGATCCCATTACAAGTTATCATGGAGACAAAAAAGCAGGAGATTTTACCCAATACGGGGATCAGGCTGTATGGCTTCTTGAGTCCATAGCAGAAAATAGATCATTTAATTTATCTTTATTTGGAAAGTTGTGGTCAGAGAGGATGGAAAATTATAAGGGGTATATTGACCATGCAAGCAAGGTGACCCTGGATAATATTAAAAACGGATCTGACTGGGGCAGTTGTGGATCTGATTCAAATGACTTTAGTGCTGTCGGAAGATCTGCACCTCTTCTCCTGACAGATGCAGATAATTCTGATCTTTTGGTGAAATCATTCAGAGAGCAGACTGCGCTTACCCACAATAATGAAATTGTTCTGGAATCTGCCGCCTTTTTTGCTGAACTTTCTGTTGTGCTTCTTCAGGGTGGAGGTCTCGTTTCCTGTTTAAAAGAACTGTCTTCTGGTTACAGTGATACAATAAAAGAATGGGTCGAAAAGGGACTTTCCAGTGCCGGTAAAAAGAAGACATCTCTTGTAATTAAGAAATTTGGACAGGCATGTTCCATAGATCACGGATTTCCCGGAGTCATTCATCTTATTGTAAAGTATTCCGACAACTATAGCCTGGCAATGGAGGAGAATGTGAAATCCGGAGGGGACAGTGCTGCAAGGGGTATGCCTGCGGGAATGATCCTTGGAATAATAAACGGGGAAGATTCTGTCCCTGCAGAATGGAAAAAGAGCCTGAATACCTATAGGGAGATAGAAAAACTTATTGGCAGATTTTAGTCTGCCATACTGAAGTTTGCATTCCGATATTTGTTTATTTCGACATCCAGAAGGATTTTATCTCAATTTTACAGCTTTTTACGCTGTTCCTTTTTCCTGCTTCTGAGTTTTTTTGACTGAATCCTCCGTTCATTGGATGTTTTGGTAGGTCTTGTGGGACGTCTCTTTTTTCGGGGTTTCAGGGCATTGGTAATTAACCTGAAGGCAATTTCTTCTCCCTTAATTCTGTTCTGAACCTGACTTCTGCTCTCCGAGGAGTGAATAACAAGATCTCCTTCCGAGTTTATACGGTTTGCCAGACGGAAAATCAGATTCTCTTTTACCTCTGGTTCCAGGGGAAGAGTATTTATAGGGATCTTTAAAACAACTTTGGTTTCCGTTTTATTTACATGCTGTCCTCCGGGACCTCCGGATCTGGCAAAGCTGAGATGCATATTCTTTTTAATCCAGGTAATAAGTTCATCATGCTTCATATATATTCCCTTTTCCCCTGCATCACTTTACCTTGAATATAAATAATTATTCTTCAAAAGGATATTTAAACCCCCATTGATCCCTAATTTTATCCATAATTTTCATTATACCTATTGTTTCCTGATGGGGGATCACAGGACTTTCAGTCTCGCCGTTCCTTATACACCGGACAACCTCTTTCACCTGGTAGATAAATCCATTGGAATTGTTTTTTTCTGAAATCAGGATTCCAGGTTCCGGGGTGTTGGTTCCATTATGGATATGTGCGGTAAAGCTTTCCCCTTCCTGAAAATCGGGGAAATCTATATATCCCTTTGACCCATAAAGAGTGGCATTGTTGTTCAGATATAAACCGTAACTGGTGTTTATTGATGCGAGGGCTCCTGAGGGGAACTTAAAGAGGTAGTCTGCAGTCATGTCCACCCCTGAACTGCTGAATACAGAAGTAGCCTTAACCTCAGAAGGAAGTTCTCCCAGTAAAAAGCATATAAAGCTTATAGGGTAGATACCCATATCCAGGGTCACACCCCCGGCAAGATCCGGATCATTCAGTCTTTTCTCATATTTGGGAGGTATAAACCTTCCAAAAGTTATATTGATCTGCTTAACATCACCAACAATACCTTCTGTCAGTTTCTTTTTGAGTAATTTATAGCTTGGAAGAAACCTGACCCATATTGCTTCCATAAGGAAGAGATTATTTCCTTTGGCAATAGCTGCAAGTTCTTCTGCTTCTTCTCCATTTACAGTAAAAGCCTTTTCCACCAGAACATGTTTACCATGTTCCATGGCAAGTTTTACATTTTCGAAATGAAAGTTATGGGTTGTTGCAACGTAGATAACATCAATATCATTATTATTTACAATTTCATCATAAGAGCAGGAGATGGGAACCCTGTTCCTTTCAGCAAAAATTGCTGCTTTTTCTGCTGACTTTGATGCAATGGCAATGAGCTCCGAGTCTCTGTTCTGCCGAAGGGCATCTATCATTTTTTGAGCAATGATTCCTGCACCGATTATGCCCCATTTAAGTTTACTCTCTTCCATTTTTTTCTCCTGGTGAATTATAAACCCAGTCTATCATAATATTACACTCTTTAAACTTCTTCTGTCCGGATGTGCCAGTATTATTAAAAAATTCATTTTTACTCCCCGTTTTTAGTTACATTATAAAAATACTAATCTATATTGACAAATTCAACATCAGGAGGTAAATTAAATACGATACATTTGGTCTTATTAGAGAAGGGAAGGTTATGGAGATATCAAAAGAGCTGGAATATACAATAATAGGCCTTATAAATCTGGCTGAACGTAATAAGCGATCTTCGGCCGGGGAGATTGCCGATGCAATGGGACTACCCAGAGAACTCAATAAGAAAATATTTCAAAAGCTTGCCAGGGCTGGATTGATAAAATCTGTGAAGGGTACAGGAGGTGGATACGATCTTATTGTTCCTCTGGAAAAGATTACTATAGGTGACTTGAAAAGGGCTTTGTCCGGGGAAAGTTTTGTAGTTCGCTGTCTCGAGGATAAGTCTTTCTGCTCCAGGGTGGATATATGTAAAATCCATGACGGTATGGGCAGGTTTCAGCAAATGTGGAATAATTTTCTTGATTCTGTAAGTGTAAAAGAGCTTGCAGGGGGAGGTTAGGTAATGACAGAGATAAAACATGATCAGGTATTGAATGCCCTGTCTGGAGTGTATGATCCGGAAATAAATATCCCAATAACTGATCTCGGCCTGATCTATAGGATTAATATAGAAGGAGAGCATCTGGTTGTCGACTTCTCTTTGACCTCTCCAGGCTGTCCTCTGGCGGATTATCTCGAAAATGAGATCCGCAGGTCACTGGAAAGGGTGGAAGGTGTTGAGCATCTTGCAGTTAATCTTGTCTGGACTCCCCTCTGGGGACCGGAATTAATGAATGATGAAGCCAGGTTAACTCTTGGTTATTCTATATAGCAGTTTAATTATCTAGGAGGCTTAAGTTTAATGCAGACTTTACTAATAAAAAATCTGACAGCAGAAGTTGAGGGAAAAAAGATTTTAAAGGGAATTGATCTTGAGATAAATACAGGAGAGATACATGCTCTTATGGGACCCAATGGATCGGGTAAAAGTACCCTTTCAAATGTTATAGCAGGTCATCCTGATTATAAAGTGACAGGAGGGACTATTACTCTTAACGGGGAGGATCTCCTTGGTATGAATGTTTCCAAACGTTCTCTAAAAGGGATTTTTCTTGCCTTTCAGCAGCCTGTGGAGATTCCAGGCCTTACAATAGGTAAGTATCTTAAAAGGATAGTTGAGCTCAGACTGCCTCCTGGTGAAAGGATGAATGTATCCTCTTTTATAAAAGATCTTAGAAATAATCTGACTTCAGCAGGTCTGGATCATGATTTTATTAACAGATACCTGAATGAGGGATTTTCCGGTGGTGAGAAAAAGAGAATGGAGCTGGTTCAGATGATGATGGTGAGACCATCTTTTGCAATTCTTGATGAGATAGATTCCGGTCTCGATATTGACGCTCTTCAGTCTGTAGCAGAAGGAGTGAACAAACTAAGAGAGGGAGATTTTGGTGCCCTTCTGATTACCCATTACCAGAGGGTATTGGATAATATAAAACCGGATTTTGTACATATTCTTTATCAGGGGCGGATCGTAAAATCGGGAAATCGGGATCTGGTGGATCAACTTGAAGAGAGAGGTTACGGATGGATAAGAGAAGAGTTTACTATTCCGGAGGAAGCAGATGAGTATCAGCGAACAATTGCCTCTTGAAGAGTATGAACA